>DEIM01000108.1:0-11321 GCA_002352485.1 Candidatus Dadabacteria bacterium UBA2774 | reverse complement strand
TGATCGATCTCGATCTTTCTACCCTCTAAGGGTTTTTCAACTGGCATTCTTTACTCCTATCTTTTTAATTTTTCGTGTCAAAATATAAACAAACTGTATTAAATATCAACTTTGTAAACACTGCGCGGTGCTCTAATTGTGCTTTATGGTAGAGATTGCCGCGCGCTCTATCAATGCTCGTAGTGAAGGACATGCCATGATTACGAGTAATAGCGTAAACTAACTCGTTATCATTTGTCTCAGCACTGTCTGCAGTATGCCCCCGTTTTTGAAGTAATCTACTTCAACAGGGCTGTCCAGACGGCATATTACCTCAAACGGCACTTCGCCTCCGTCTGCTTTAGTAGCTTTAACCAGAATTTGTTTCCTTGGCGTAAGCCCCTGTGCTATTCCGTCTATATCGATAATCTCATGCCCCGTAATACCGTAAGTATCGGCGCTTTCGCCTTCTTTAAACTGAAGTGGCAGCACTCCCATGCCTACGAGGTTACTCCTGTGAATCCTCTCAAAGCTCTGTGCGATAACCGCTTTTACGCCGAGTAAATTCGTTCCCTTGGCCGCCCAGTCACGTGAGCTTCCAGTTCCATATTCTTTGCCGCCGATTACTACGAGCGGTGTGCTCTGTTTCTGATACATAGTGGCGGCTTCATAAATAGATAGCTCATCGTTTGTGGGTACGTGTTTTGTGACTCCTCCCTCCGAGCCTTCTATCAAGAGGTTCTTGATACGTATATTTGCGAAAGTTCCCCTTACCATTACCTCATGGTTTCCTCTTCTCGAGCCAAAGCTGTTAAACTCTCGGGGTTCTACTCCTTTCTCAATCAGGTAACGTCCGGCGGGTCCGTCTGTCGGAATGGAGCCTGCGGGCGAAATGTGGTCGGTCGTGATCGAATGCCCCAGGAGCGCCAGCACGTGCGCGCCTTTAATGTCGGTAATTTCGGGGAGTTCGAGTGAAAAGTCATCAAAGAAATTAGGCTCTCTTATATATGTCGAGCTATCGTCCCAGTCATAGAGATTGCCTTCGGGGACCGGCAGTGACTGCCACGTTTCATCGCCGTCAAACACAGTTGAGTACTGAGCTCTGAAAATCTCGGGGTTTAATACTCTCTCGACCGTATCCCGTACTTCCTGTTGAGTAGGCCATATGTCCTTAAGATATACGTCCTGACCGTCTGAACCCTGTCCGATCGGCTCGTTATATACATCGATGTCAACGGTTCCCGCAAGGGCGAAAGCCACTACAAGCGGAGGTGACGCAAGATATGAGAATTTTACGTATGGATGAACGCGTCCTTCAAAGTTCCTGTTTCCGCTCAGTACCGCGGCTACCGTAAGATCGTTATTTTTTATAGCCTCTTCCACAGCCTCTGGGAGCGGGCCGCTGTTTCCTATGCAAGTAGTACAACCGTAGCCCACCAGATCAAAGCCTAACTGGTCGAGATATTTTGTAAGATCCGCCGCGTCCAGGTAATCGGTTACAACCCTTGAACCCGGAGCCAGACTTGTCTTCACAGATGGGTTAACTGTAAGCCCCTTCTCTACAGCTTTTTTGGCTACCAGTCCTGAGGCTATCATTACAGAGGGGTTTGATGTATTTGTGCAGCTCGTTATGGCGGCTATCGCAACCGACCCGTTTCCTACCTCGGCAGGTTTTCCTTCCATATCGATTTCTACTTTTTTATTTACGTCTACGTCAGCTCCTGCTTTTTCTTTAAGCACGCTCTCATATGAGGGCTTTAACTCTTTAAGCGATACACGGTCTTGAGGACGGCTAGGTCCTGCCATGGAAGGCTCGACTGTGGATATATCAAGCTCAAGTGAATCTGTGTAAACGGGGTCTGGCGTATCGTCAGTTCTAAACAGTCCCTGCTCTTTCGTATAGGACTCTACAAGCTCAACGAGCTCTTTGTCTCTTCCTGTGATTTTGAGATATCTGAGGTTCTCTTCATCCACAGGGAAAAATCCCATTGTAGCGCCGTATTCAGGAGCCATATTCGCAATAGTCGCTTTATCGGATAGCGCCAGCTGGCTTAGCCCTGGGCCGTAAAACTCAACGAATTTTCCAACCACTCCTTTTTTCCTAAGCATTTCAGTTACTGTGAGCACAAGGTCTGTTGCAGTGACCCCTTCAGCTAGCTCACCGTGGAGCTTGAACCCAATAACGTCCGGAACCAGCATATAGAGAGGCTGTCCCAGCATACATGCTTCGGCCTCTATTCCACCTACTCCCCAGCCGAGTACGCTAAGGCCGTTAATCATGGTGGTATGAGAGTCGGTGCCAACCAGTGTGTCTGGGAAAGCTACGGTCTCACCGCCCACTTTCTTTGAGCCTACAACGCTTGCCAGGCATTCTAGGTTAACCTGGTGCACGATTCCTGTTCCTGGCGGTACCACACTAAAATTATCAAATGCTTTTTGTGCCCAGCGTAAGAATGCGTATCTTTCGCCATTACGCTCATACTCGCGCTCTACGTTACGCTTAAACGCGTCGTGCGCGCCGAAATAGTCGACCTGTACAGAGTGGTCAATTACGAGGTCTACCGGGACTATGGGGTTGATTTTGTCGGGATTGTCTCCCAGGTTGTTAACAATTGTACGCATTGCGGCAAGATCCACGACACAGGGCACTCCGGTGAAGTCCTGGAGTATTACACGCGCCGGGTTGTATGGTATCTCCCGTGCTTCCTTATTGGCCGGGTCCCAATTGGCTAATGCCTCTAAATGACCGTCGTTTACTATGGTTCCGTCATAGTTTCTTATAACGTTCTCTAACAGTATTTTGATCGATACGGGAAGGCGGGAAAGATCGGCGCCAAGTTTGTCGGCTACAGTCTTAATAGAGTAGTATTTTACCTCTCCCTGGGATGTTTTAAGCGCAGAAAGCGCATTCAGATTGTTATTTATCTCACTCATTCCTATCTCCTTAGCTTGTAGTAAAACGGCAGGTTAAAACCCGCTTTATTTTACTCTTAATTCGTAAAGAAGCAAGAATTTTCAGGATGTATGATGCAAGATGCGGGAAGGAACATGCATAACGGAGGGTAAAGGGGCTTCCTCGCTCACTTAGTTCGCTCGCAATAACGGTAATTCCTCCCCGGCTCGCCTATCTAAAAGAAAACCGGGGAGTATAAATACATTACTCTAAAGGCTATTCAAATTACTGATCTTCTGATATTTCCGTTTCTTCAATGATTAAAGGCGTACAAGTGCCATTTGTGCTGACTATTTCGTTTGCATCAGGCTTGCCGTTTCCGTTCTCGTCAAACCCAATTTCAGTGCGTGCTCCTTGTCCGTCGCAGTTTTCGTTTGGTGAAAATTTAGCAACCGGTGTTAAATTTTTATTCTGAGACATATCCGAGCGGCTGACGACAATCTGGCTCTCGCTCTCAATACAGTCTCCTTTTTCATTTACGGTAACAACGTATTTGTCCACGGTACTAACACAGAGCACCACTTCCTCGGCAATTGAATTNNTAAAAAAGCCAACCACTGTTACTATCAAGCTTGATATTATTATTTTTTTCATTTTGTTTTCTCCCGTTTATTGTTGTGCGTCTGCGCAGATAGCCCAGATTGAAAGAGTTGCATTTGTATTGCCACTAGATGCGTTTAGTATCTCGCAATAGAATCCCGTGGAATTATCAGGCCTAAGGGATCTCATACGTACATTTCTTGAGACGCTTTGTATATCACAACCGCCGCCTAGAACCACTTTTCCGGGGAGGCAACTAGCCGAGCCATGTACGATTGTTCTGCCGGGTATAGAAAGTGTCTTTGATATCGTTGCGATGTTATATCCGAGAACTCCTCCAGGCCCTGCAGGTCCCTGTGGGCCGGTTGCACCATCTTTACCAGGAAGTCCGGGATCGCCCTGAGGTCCTTGTGCTCCCGTATTACCTTGTGGGCCCTGGTCTCCCATATCTCCCTGCGGGCCCTGGCTGCCAATAGTAATGTTCTCCAGGTCGTTCTTCTTTTGACCGGGTCCGCTGGAAACAAAAAGCGTATAGTTGCCCGGAGGGATTCCTCCGCCTGGAAAATCAACGACTACCGTATTGCCGGTGTTGCTTAAAATATTCAGGTTTCCGTACCCACCTAATGAAACTGTGGTTGGGTTCGGACCGATGTTGAAATTCTCACCGGTAATAGAAAATATTTGGGAATCAAAATCAACCGAGACTTCCAAAATGTTAACTTCAGGTTTTTGCGCTATTGCGCTTGATGCAACCAACAGAATTACTATAAAGACCGTTGTGATGGATATAGTAAATCCTATATTCATATTCATCCTCCGCCGTAGATTAATTGACAACTATAAGTTTGCTATTGAAATTACGAGATATCCCGTAAAGATGTGTATTAAGAAGCTTCTATCCAGCTTTATTTTGATTTAAATAAGCGTACCCTACCAAACAGCTTGTCAACACAATAAATAGCAATAACGATTAATAATGATAATTATGGTGCAGGTATTTGTTTTGTGGGATAGATTTTTAAAGATTTTCGGGAGTGATGCTATACTGTAGTACTTATAGCATATTATGAGTTACTACTTTGTGCTATTTGGTTGTTAGAACTTTGTGAATTACTCGTATTTTCTGAAGATTAAGGAGCCGTTTGTGCCGCCGAATCCAAAGGAGTTACTGAGAACTGTTTTAATGGAGGCTTCTCTTGCCTCATGTGGTACGTAATCAAGATCACATACGGGGTCGGGATTATGGAGGTTGATTGTCGGGGGAATTATGCCATCTTTGAGTGCAAGAATAGAAAATGCCGCTTCTACTCCGCCTGCAGCTCCGAGCATGTGTCCAGTCATAGACTTAGTCGAGCTTACAGGTGTTTTATAAGCGTGGTCTCCCAGGACTTCCTTTATGCCTGCGGTTTCATTGGCGTCGTTTAGCTGTGTCGAAGTTCCGTGGGCGTTAATGTAATCAATTTCTTCAGGGTTTATCCCAGCGTCTTTAACTGCGTCTTTCATAGACTTAACTGGGCCCGCGAGTGAAGGGGCGGTGATGTGGCTTGCGTCCGAGCTCATACCGCAGCCCAGTATTTCCGCGTAAATCCTGGCCCCTCTTTTCTTGGCAAATTCAAGCTCTTCCATTATGAGGATTCCAGCTCCTTCCCCTATAATGAATCCGTCCCTCTCCTTGTCAAAAGGTCGAGACGCGCCCTGTGGGTCTTCGTTATTGGTCGAAAGCGCCCTCATGGCGTTAAATCCGGCGATTGTAAGCGGCACAAGAGGCGCCTCCGTGCCGCCTGAAATCATAATGTCGGCTTCCCCTCTCCTAATTGACATCGTAGAGTAGTCAATAGCGTGGGCGCTAGCAGCGCACGCGGTGGTGGTCGCGCAGTTAGGTCCTTTGGCGTTATACATTATTGAGACATAACCTGCCGCCATGTTGGTAATAATGTTTGGGATGAAGAATGGTGACAAGCGGTCCGGGCCCTTTTTCTCCATCATAAGAACAGTATTAACGTATGTTTCCATACCTCCTATTCCAGTTCCTATGACAGTGCCCGTGCGCTCTGAGATATCATCTGTAATTTCAAGTCCCGCGTCTTCAAGAGCCATTTTGGCGCCCGAAACGGCATAGTGTATAAAAATATCCGTTTTCCTGGCTTCCTTGGCGGGCATATATAGCTCAGGGTCAAAACCCTTTATTTCACCCGCTATCCGCGTCTTGAGGGCAGAAGGATCGAAACGCTCAATCGTTTGTACTCCTGAGCGTCCTTCCAGAACCCCTTCCCAGCTCGCTTTATTTCCAATGCCGACGGGGGTAATGAGACCTATCCCAGTAACCACTACTCTTCTATCCATTATTTTTTGCGCTCTCCGATGAAGTTAATTGCGTCTTGTACTGTTACGATTGACTCAGCGTCCTCGTCTGAAATCTCGAGCCCAAACTCGTCTTCCATGGACATAATGAGCTCTACAAGGTCAAGAGAGTCAGCACCAAGGTCTTCTATAAATGAAGACTCGGGATTGATCTCTTCCTCTGATTTTCCTAATTGTCCTGCAACCATTTCTTTTACTTTAGCAAGAATCTCTTTTTCATCTGCCATTAGTTAATACCTCCTTAGCTATTATGTGTATATTCCGCCGTTAACCCTGACTACCTCACCTGTAATGTAAGAAGCCTCATCGGAAGTCAAAAAAGCCACTACTCCGGTGATATCTTTGGGTGATCCGAATCTGCCGAGCGGTATTTTTTCTATATAACTCTTTCTTATTTCATCAGTAAGCGCCATTGTAATGTCCGTTTCTATAAACCCCGGGCTAACTGCGTTAACTGTAATAGAGCGAGAGGCCATTTCCCTTGCCGCCGCCTTTGTGAAGCCTATAATACCCGCTTTTGAGGCAGCGTAGTTAGTCTGGCCAGAATTGCCCATCTCACCCACTACTGAAGTGAGGTTAATTATTCTTCCGTAACGCTGTTTGATCATAATGCGCGTAACTGCTTTCGTACAGTTAAAGACACCGTTTAAGTTTACTGATATTACGTTTGTCCAGTCTTCCTCTTTCATTCTGAGCATCAGAGTGTCGTGAGTTATGCCCGCGTTATTTATAAGTATATGGAGTCCGCCTAACTCTTCAACAATATCTTCCACGGCTTTTTGAGTAGCGTCAAAGTCTGATACATCAAAAGGCGCGATTTGCCCCTTTCCTCCGGCGTTTTCAATCGCTGAAAGAACGTCCTTTGCAGCGGATTCATTGCTCACATAATTTATAACAACGTAAAACCCTTCTTTAGCCAATCTTTCCGCTATAGAACGGCCAATACCCCTTGACCCTCCTGTTACCAGAGCTATCTTACCGTTAGTTTCGGTCATTTCGCATGGACTCCAATTGTGCCGTCTTTTCAAAGTTGTTTACTGATACATCTGATAACGTTCTTTTTATTAGTCCGGATAATACATTTTTAGGGCCTATCTCAAAATAATCTTTAACACCGAGTCCAAATAGGGTTTGTACTGATTCATGCCATCTGACCGGGCTTGTGACCTGCTCTATTAGAAGCTCCCTAAGTAGAGACGGATCATCTGTTACAGCAGCCGTGCAGTTTGAAACCACTGGGGCGCTCATGCTGCTGAACTCTACACCGCTCAGCACTTCTGCCAGTCTCTTTGCCGCAGGCTCCATTAGAGCGCAATGAAAGGGGGCGCTTACGTCTAAAGGAACAACTCTTTTTGCTCCGTTAGATTTTGCGATTTCAGATGCTTTCTCAACGGCTTCTTTATTCCCTGAAATCACTATCTGTCCCGGAGCGTTCAGGTTTGCGGGGCTCGCTATGTGAGAGTTATCGGATACCTGTCTGCAGATCTCCTCAATCTGTTCAATGTTCTGTCCCAGAACAGCTGCCATTGCGCCTATTCCCACAGGTACTGCTTCCTGCATGAACTCTCCTCTTTTTCTTACTACATGTACAGCGTCTTTAAGCGTCATAGAACCGTTAGCTACTAGAGCCGAATATTCACCGAGGCTGTGTCCCGCAACAAAATCGGGTCTGAGATCGGCTTCTTCCTGAAGCACCCTGAGTGCAGCTATGCTTGTAGTCAGGAGCGCCGGCTGAGCGTTATATGTGAGAGAGAGCTCTTGTTGTTCTCCCTCAAAGCATAGAGCTGCAAGATCAAAACCCAGTACCTCACCCGCTTCGTCAAAAGTCTCTTTTGCCGAAGTGAATTGGTCGTATAGCTCTTTTCCCATTCCCACATACTGGGAACCCTGTCCGGGGAATACGAATGCAATCATGAATAAGAATCCTTGGTACGCAAGAAATTACTTATGAAGCCTCTACCTGCTCCGGCTCTCTTACAAAAGTCCTTCCCTTGTAGAACCCGCAGCTCGGGCATACCCTATGGGGCGATTTGTGCTCGCCGCAGTTCTGGCATGATGACACACCTGGACGGGTCATCTTATAATGAGTTCTTCTTTTTCTGCTTCTTGATCTTGAGTGTTTTCTCTTGGGCAGCGCCATTTGTATATTCTCCCTATAACCTTATATTTTCAAGTTCTTGAGCACTGCCAGCCTGGGGTCTATCCTTTGACTCTCGCACTCACAATTTTCATTGTTTAAATTAATTCCGCAGCTTGAACACAAGCCCTTACAATCCTCAGTGCAAACTACCTTGAAGGGGAGCGACATTGCAATCTGCTCTCTAATATAGCCGCTTATATCCACTTCATCACCAACGTAAGTTTCGTGGTTTAAATCATCGTCTTCTTCGCCCGTACTTTCTTTAGGAGTAAGGACGAGGTTAACCTCGGGTTTAAGATCGAGCTTAACTGTCTGTAAGCACCTAGAGCATGGAGCTTCGATCGAAAACTGCACGTTGCCTGACACCGCAACTTCTCTTAAAACTTTATTCACTTGTAAGTCGATGTCAAACCCTGAGGTAAGCTTGGTGTTTCTATCCCCTTTTGAAAGCTCAGGAACGTTCACGAGCCACTCAGAATTCTCGAATGTCTCTATGTGAACACCATTTTCATTTATATCGGAAACTCGAACTATCATTGTCCTAAGAAATAACCACCAATAATTACAACTTACCCTTCTAAATTAACGGCTTTTAATAATAATACAAGATTGCCGGTTTGCAAGTGTAAATTTAACGCATAGATCAAGTGTATTATTTGGCATTAAACAAGGTGGCATGAAACGAAATGTCCGGAGCCCACATCTCTTAGCTCGGGTTCGTGCGTTTTACACTTTTCAACCGCTATAGGGCAGCGTGGGTGAAAGCTGCAGCCGGACGGAGGATTGATCGGGCTCGGAACATCGCCCTTCAGCAAGCTAGGCTCCCTTTTCTTCTCCGGGTCGGCAATCGGCACAGAGGAAATAAGTATCTTCGTATATGGGTGAAGAGGGTTTTTATAGAGCTCCTGACTCGGGGAAAGCTCGACTATCTTCCCGAGATACATAACGGCCACACGGTCGCTTATGTGTCTTACCACTCTTAAGTCATGAGATATAAATAGATATGTGAGCCTGAATTTTTCCTGAAGCTCGATAAAAAGGTTTATTATCTGCGCCTGCACGGAAACGTCGAGTGCCGAGATAGGCTCGTCACATACTATGAATTTGGGCTTTAGGGCAAGCGCTCTAGCGATTGCGATCCTCTGGCGCTGACCACCTGAGAATTCATGTGGGTAGCGAGGGAGTGCGTCTTCCCTCAGCCCTACTGTATTTAACAGCTCTTTTATGATGCCGCGTCTTTCATTTTTAGAAGCCATTTCATGAATTATGAGTCCTTCGGACACTATGCTCTCTACTTTCATCCGTGGGTTTAGCGAGCCGTAGGGGTCCTGGAACACTATCTGCATCTCTTTTCGGAACGGTCTCATCTTTGAAGGAGAGAGGTGTGTAATGTCCCGGTCTTCAAAATATATCTCGCCCTCTGAGGGCTCAAGCAGCTTTAATATTGTTTTCCCAAGCGTTGTCTTGCCGCAGCCGCTCTCTCCCACAAGCCCCACTGTCTCGCCCTCGCCGACTGAGAGGTCAATACCGTCAACGGCCTTTACAAAGTTGCTGACGGTTGAAAATACTCCTGACTTAACAGGGAAGTATTTCTTTAGCTTTTCTACTTTTAAAAGTTCTTTTGGCGACATATTAGTCCTTAAATCTTACCTCATGCGCTCTGAAACACGCTGAGTAGTGCCTCGTGCCTACGTCTGACAAGGGAGGCTCTTCTGCTTTGCACCTGTCTATCACCATCGGGCAGCGGTCCTGAAACCTGCATCCCGAAGGATAGCTCCCCGGAGAAGGCACAACACCCGGAATCGCGTCAAGCTCCTCTTTACTCTCTCTTAAATCCGGTATGGAATTAAGTAGCCCTACTGTGTAGGGATGCTTGGGGCTTGCGAATAAATCGCGCGTATCCGCATGCTCCACTACCTTGCCCGCGTACATCACATATACCTCGTCCGCGACTTCGGCGATGATGCCCAGGTCGTGAGTAATCAGCAGCACAGCCATGCCCATCTTCACTCTCAAATCGTCTATAAGCTCCAGGATCCCGGCCTGAATGGTCACGTCGAGAGCCGTCGTAGGCTCGTCTGCGATCAGCACCTCCGGGCTGCAGGAAAGCGCCATAGCTATCATAATCCTCTGCGACATACCGCCCGACATTTCATGAGGATAGTTCTTCATCCTGCGCTCGGGCGCCGGGATGCCTACGAGGTTCAATAACTCGATTACCCTTTCTTTAATCTCACTGTTTGAAAGCTTGGTATGTGTTTTGAGAGCTTCCCCTATCTGATCACCTACCGTAAATACCGGATTGAGTGAGCTTATTGGCTCCTGAAATATCATAGAAATTCTGTTTCCGCGCACCGCTCTCATATCGCGGTCGGAGTAGCTTAAGAGGTCTCCTCCGTCGAATATTATCTTACCTGAATCGATACTGCCAGGAGGCTCGGGAATAAGTCTCATTACCGAGAGCGCCGTAACTGTCTTACCGCATCCGCTCTCGCCAACTACTCCTACGATTTTTCCCTTTGGCACAGACAGAGAGACGCCGCTTACGACCTCTACTTTCTTTTTCTCCGATTCGAATGAGATTCTTAGATCTTTTATCTGTAGGGCGTCTGTCATGATCTTATTTTATCCTCAATTAATCCTGCTCTCGCTCATAAACGACATTCACTCGCGGCCCCCATCGGCATCGCTGTGAGACGCTCGCCTCTGTCCCCATAGTTATCCCTTAAACTTGGGATCTATTGCGTTACGGAAACCTTCTCCTACGAGGTTAAACGAGGTAACGGTTAAAAATATAGCCGCACCGGGAAATAGAACAAGCCACCATGCGAAATCCACATAGCGCTGAGACTGTGATAGCACATCGCCCCAGCTCGGGTCGGGAGGCGGTACGCCAAATCCTAAAAAGCTGAGCGCCGATTCCACAAGTATTGCCCCTGCCACACCGAATGTGGCGTCCACGAGCACGGGCGCAAGCGAGTTAGGGAGCATGTGCTTCATCATTACACGCATATCCGTCCCGCCAAGCGCGACGGCTGCCTCTACGTACTCAAACTTTCTGAGCTTCAGGAATTCCCCTCGGATGAGCCTGGCTATACCTGTCCATCCAGTGGCTCCGAGCACAATCATTATGTTATATATGCTCGGGTCTCTGAAAGCCAATATCGTTAGAATCAAAAAGAAGACCGGGAACGTCATCATCACCTCGAATAGTCTCGAAATGAAGAAATCTACCGTGCCTCCGTAATAGCCGGCTATACCGCCCAGAAGAATCCCTATTACTGCGGCTATACCCACTGCTACGAAGCCGATTGAAAGTGATATTCTGGCCCCGTGTATCATGCGGCT
>DEIM01000154.1:5378-8094 GCA_002352485.1 Candidatus Dadabacteria bacterium UBA2774 | reverse complement strand
CTGTGGGGCCCTTCGTCGGTCTGTTTTCAGATTCAGGTGATCCGCCCCTGTGGCTTAATCTAACGCAGGCGGGTGATTTGCTTGCGGGCACGGGTTATGTGGACGGTAAGCCCGTAGCAGTTACGGGTAAGACGACTTCACCCACAGAGGCAAGCGGAGTGCTGTTGTTCTCTGACGGAAGCAGGATGGGAGTAAGAGCCTTATTGTCCGCGGATGGCGGGACCCTCACGATACAGGGTCTTGGAAGCCCCTTGGAGATGAAACGAAGGTAAAACGGTATAAGTCATGAATCTCAGATCTATAAAATTTCTGATCCTACTTCCTCTTATTTTATTATGCGCCTGCGTCTCTTTAATAGTCGGCGGTGATCGTCCTCCACCGCGCTCGATTTGGGACGAGTGCTTTGTGGGTAGGTTTGAAGACCCCGGTGAAGCGCGCATGTTCCTGAGCCACAACCGGAGCATGGTCACGATTAACGGTGAGAAGGATCCTGCTAACAGCGCACCCTGGGAGACTTTTGTATACATTGGTCAGGTACATGTGCCCGACATCAAGGGGGAGCTTATGCTCATTTTTCCCGAGGTTTGCGACCCCGATTGCAGGCTGCCTTCAGTTGACGCAATAGACGGGAGAACGGGTGAGAATCAAGTAGCAGTGAATTTTATAATCCCGGGGGGCGCCGTTGAAGAGTGTATTCCGAGTTCTAGCGATACTTTTGAGATTAGTTTTACATACATTTGGGAGGGTGACGTATACAGCGAAACAATCGCAGCCCAAAGAGAGTGATGGATAAAGAGAGAATTATAATACGGCAGTCTATTCAAATGAGCTCACGGAATGCAAGAAGAATCGTGATTCTTATGTTTGTTAGCTGCTTAATCATCGGGCTTTCATCATGTGCTGCAGGGAGAATAGGAGCAGACCCCACTCTTGGGGAGAATACTTGCTTAAACGGTGTGTTTTCAGACGGTGAGGTTTCGATGATAGTATTAGCAAATTCCGCTGCGGTAGCTATAAGCGGTTGGAAGGAGTCCGGCCACGACGTACCCTGGGAAACCTTGAGCTTTACGGGCTTGGTTATAAGAGACGGCTCCGCACTAGGTGATTTTACGGTTCATTTTCCTCCCGAAGTTGTTTCACCGACTGAGATAGATATCCCTCAAACCACAGTGCCTGATATCCGTTTCATACTGTCAGACGGTGTAAGCTGCGAAGTAAGGAATGATCTTAGCTTTTCATTGGTATATGAAACGACAGACGGTATTAGTAGAGGAGACCTGACGGGGAGAACTCTTACAAGACAGCCTTGAATTTTATTTAGGAGGGAAATATATGAGCATACGTAATAATAAATCCTTATTATTTATTTTCACGTTCTTAATTATTGTGGGAGATATTTTTGCTCAGGCAGAGGCGGCAGAAGATCCGAGGTTTTTTGGTACATACTGCGGTGCTATCTCAGGAAACCTCAAGGTTAAGGTCAAGTTCCTGGGCATTACCGTAGGCAGGAAACGGGCACGGATTAATGTCTCGTTGAACGCCAATGCCGACTACAGGGGGACCGCCAGGCGAAACGGTATGGTTTTCGGTGACGGCAGCGCACAAGTGGCAAGTGTAGTCGGCGATGAGGAAATTAGGTCACGAGTACCTGTGGGTACTCTCATGCCTTTTGTTTTTTCGGGGGTTGTGGCGAACAGAGGAGAGCTCAATTTAACAGCCAGGGCGCCCGAGCGGGAGTCCTACAGTACCACTGTTACATTATCTGAAGACGGTGACCGTCTCACTATCCCGGTTGCGAGCGAGGCAATAACCATATCTGGTATAAGAATGAATATTCCGGAAGGTTTTGCGATAGTCCTGGGTAAGGACTTTTGCGGTAACAGTGCTCCGACGGCACGCATTATTGCCCCCGCAGCGTCAAGTTTCCTGTGGGGAGAGCCCGTTGTTTTCAGGGCTACTGTCTCCGATACGGAGGATGCTGCATTCCCGCCTGAAAGACTCGTATGGAGCTCTGACAGGGATGGTAGAATGGGAAGCGGTATATCGATAAGAAAAAACTTTCTTACTCCCGGGACGCATAATATTATTTTTGCCGCAACGGACAGCGGGGGCAGGATCGTAACTGCGGATAAAAGGATCGTAATTCAAAACAACCCGCCCCGCGCTCCCAGAATAACATCACCGCGGGGAAGCACATTTTATGTAGGTCAGGAAATTACATTCAGGGGCTGGGCCCAGGACCGCGAGTCGGGCGATCTTGTGGGTGATGCGCTGGTCTGGCGCTCAGATTTAGTAACAGCGTCGCTCGGAACCGGAAGACTGGTAAAGACTACGCTCCCCGAAGGTGCTCATAATATTACTCTTACCGCGACGGACAGGGACGGATTTTCCAGCAGCGCGTCTATTAGCTTATCTGTCTTACCGCTTCCTCCGGGCAATACACCTCCTGTAGTGGCTATTATTAGTCCTGACGACAGGACGGGTATGGGAGACGGTGAGTGTATGACCCTGGTAGCAGAAGCCAGCGATCTGCAGGACGGGGTGCTTATCGGTGACGCGCTCGTCTGGCGGGGCAGCTATATACAGGGCGGGAGTGTGAGGTCCAGGAATCTTGGGAGGGGTGAAAGGGTGGAGATGTGCAATCCTCCGACTTCAGGTCATGACACCTGGCACACGATCAGCGTTGAAGCGAGGGACAGCGGAGGGCTCCCATCGA
>DEIM01000154.1:2901-5287 GCA_002352485.1 Candidatus Dadabacteria bacterium UBA2774 | reverse complement strand
TTATATGCTTAGTAATTTAACCTGAACTGCTGGGAAATCGTTTGAGTAGCAAAGAGGCACAGGCACAGAGTAAATAGCTTAGAAGAATAATACTTTAAATTGACAACCGACCCCGGCTGAGGTTAGATAGTCACGCTATGGCACAGAGCGACAGAGCACGGCTTAAGGAAATACTGAAAGAAAAATCGATACTAAGGGGCGAGTTCACACTCGCCTCGGGTAAAAAGAGCGACTATTACATAGACGCCAGACTGACCACACTCGACCCAGAGGGCGTTTACCTGATTGGCAAAATCTTCCTCGAAGAGATAAGAAAAGACCCGGAAATTAACGCCGTTGGCGGCCCCACCATGGGTGCCGACCCGATTGTAGGCTCTCTTATGGTAGTAAGCCACGAGAGCGGCTATTCGCTGCCGGGGTTTTTAGTACGTAAGCAGGAAAAAGGCCATGGTACAGGGAAATTAATTGAGGGCAATCTGAATCCCGGAGACATTACCGCTGTGGTGGAAGATGTTGTGACTACGGGCGGCTCAATCATAAAAGCCATCGATGCTGTACATGAATCAGGTGCTCAGGTGAAAAAAGCCCTGGTAATCGTTGACAGGGAAGAGGGTGGGCAGGAAAAATTTAACGAGATCGGCGTCCCGCTATACTCAATATTCAAAATCTCCGAGCTTCTTTAGATCTCAAGGGGCTGTAATGTCAAACTCTTCGAGTTTTCTTCTTAGAGTGAGGCGGTTTATACCAAGAGTCCTTGCAGCCTGAGAGCGGTTCCAGCCGCTCGCGTCAAGAGCCTCAACGAGCATTATCCTCTCGGACTGTTTTATTATCCGGTCATAAACGTTACCGCCTTTACCTGTGCTGATGAGTGCCTTTACGGACTGCCTGAGCGAGTCCTGGTATGAAGTAGGCTCAGGCGCAGCATCCCGGGCGGGCTTCAAATGAATATCCAGATCATAGGAAGTTAAGTAAGGTGTTTTGGTAAAAGCTATCGCCTTACGTATCACGTTCTCAAGCTCCCTAACGTTCCCCGGCCAGTCATATTCCATGAGTCTTTCCTGAAACTTCGCGGTGACGCCGTGTATATCCTTCCCAATCTGGTTTGCGTGTCTTCGGGTAAGGCATTCGGTCAGAAGAGCTATGTCTTCCTTTCTTTCCTTAAGGGCCGGGAGATTAATATTTACAACGTTTATTCTGTAGTAGAGGTCCTCTCTGAACTTTCCTTGAGCGACGAGGGCGTCTATATCTTTATTGGTAGCCGTGATGATTCTTACGTCTACAGATTGCTCTTGGTTACTCCCCAGGCGATGAAACGCGCCGCTCTGAAGCACACGCAGCACCTTGGCCTGAAGAGAGAGCGACATGTCGCCGATCTCGTCCAAAAAAATAATACCGCTGTCTGCCTCCTCGAACTTCCCGATCCTGGACGCGTCGGCTCCTGTAAAAGCTCCCTTATTGTATCCGAATAGCTCGGCCTCAAGAAGGTTCTCGGGGATCGCCGCGCAGTTAAGTACGACAAAAGGCTTCTCCCACCTGGTGCTTACTTTCCAAACGGACTCGGCCACAAGCTCCTTCCCTGTTCCGCTCTCTCCTGTAATGAGCACAGGTACGTCCACCCTGCCCACCTGTCCGATGAGCTTACATATCTCCTGGAGCATCGGGGAGTCCCCCACTATGGCGCAAGTGACGCTTGAGCCTTCCACTTCGCCCGGGAACTTTTTTACACGCTCTTTTGTCTCGCTGTTAATACCGAGTGCACGTTGTACCGAGTCAGCCAGGTGAGAAGACTTGAGCGGTCTGAAGACACAGTCAAAAGCTCCGAAAGTCATCGATTCTATCAGATACCTAGCACCTTTCTCGGCGGTTATTACTATCACAAAAGCCTTTTTCTTTAAACTGTCGAGTCCGCTTAATCCCAGGCTGTCAACGTCCAAAAGAACTACGTCGGTCTCTTTAACGTCCTCAGTACTCTCGACAGAAATCTCGCATGAGCTGAGTAACTCGTTTATTTCTGTAATTAATCCGGTATCTTTACTAAGAACCGATACTTTTCCTGTTTTGGACATAGTGCACCCTTAGCTGTTACAAAAATATACAAGTCGATTACAAAATAATCAAGTACTTGCATTGTCTAGTAGAAATACCGGCTCAAATCCCTTATATTAGCACCTGGCACTTTAATTGCCTAAAGTAATCGGATTCGGAATCTATATATACAAAATCATTATCATAACTCTTATGCAATATAATTTACAGGAGATACATCGTTGGAATTGATACTGCCCATAGCGCTTGTGCTCTCGGCGTTTCTGGCCCTGAATATAGGTGCTAACAACTCGGCTGCCGCCATGGCTACCTCCTACGGAGCCGGTGTAAGGACGAAGAG
>DEIM01000154.1:0-2850 GCA_002352485.1 Candidatus Dadabacteria bacterium UBA2774 | reverse complement strand
GGGCTTGTATTAATAATATTCGTAATCGCTATTTTATTCGTATCATGGGCCAATGTGGCGCGGGTGCCTATTGCTACTACTCACGCAATAGTGTGCGCCATTGCGGGCGTTGGTATATACTCGAGCGCACTAAACGGTCAGAAGTTTATAGAGATAATAATATGGTGGGTATGCGCTCCCATTATCGCCTGGATTATAAACTTTCTAGTCGCAAAATACTTATATTTCAGAACGCTTAAATATCTGACTGACCGATTCTCGGAAACGAGCATAAATCGGATTCTTACTATTCTTATTACAATTTCAGGGACGTTCCTGGCATTCTCGGCGGGAGCCAATAATTCGGCCAACGCTGTGGGCCCTATAGTGGGGCTCGGGCTTATCAGCTCTTACTGGGGAGCGGTGATTGCGGGTGTTGCTATGGGCGTAGGAGCCATATTATTCGGAGGCCGGGTGCTAGACTCGGTGGGGAAGGAAATAACCGAAATTTGTATATTAAGGGCGGTTTCGGTTGAATTTACCGCAGCTGCGCTCATACTAATCGCATCGGTTTCGGGTATCCCCGTATCTATAGCAGAGATTGTGACATCGGGTATAATTGGTTTTTCGTGTGCTCAACAAGGTTTTGGAGTTACTGCGCGAAACAGGCATGTAATGAGAATCGCGTTTTTCTGGATCGTGATTCCGTTCATAGCTGTAGGTTTGGGTTACGCATTATCGTCCCTATATTTTAACTATAACGTTGGTGAATTAATAAGTATGAGTTTTTCTCATTAGAAGGGGAGTCCACTGTACGGGCTGCATCATTACGGAGGTGTTTTGCAATTAACGCTGAAGCGAATGTATCTAAAGATTCTCTGGGCTCTGATAACGCCGGCATCAGGTTTAACGCCGAGCAGGTCCTAGAGCTGAACCGGAATTTTAAGGACAAAAGCCCGCATGAGGTGCTCGAGTGGGCTCTTGAAACCCTGCACCCAAGGCTGGCTCTGGCATCGAGCTTTCAGTCCCAGGGTGTGGTGCTCATAGACATGTTCATGAAAGTGAGCAATGAAGCCAGGATTTTCACTCTCGACACAGGAAGGCTGAACCAGGAAACCTACGACGTTATGGACAGAATAAGGAGCCGCTATAACACTGAGATTGAGGTGCTGTTTCCTGAGAAAGACGAAGTGGAAAAGATGGTCACCGAGCGTGGTATGAACCTTTTTTACAAGAGTAAGGACAACAGGTTCTTATGCTGTGAAGTAAGGAAGGTAAATCCGCTTAAAAAATTTCTTGGAGGTCTTGATGGTTGGGTAACCTCAATCAGACGGGGGCAGACCGAAAACAGAGCCCAAGCCCAAAAGTTTGAAATAGACGAGCTTCATGGCGGCATATTAAAAATCAATCCGCTCGTAGACTGGACTTCTGAGCAGGTCTGGGACTATATAAACGAGCACAAGGTTCCATATAACAAGCTGCACGATCTTGGCTACCCGAGTATCGGATGCGCACCGTGTACACGGGCGGTTAAACAGGGTGAGGACTCAAGGGCGGGCCGCTGGTGGTGGGAAAGCGACTCGGATAAAGAGTGCGGCCTCCATATCGACCACACTATAAATACACCTAAATAATTACCGGAACTACGTGAGTTGCTAAATTTTCTTATTGAAGATTCGAGCTTTCCCCGGATTCCTCGCCCTCGGTTGTAAAAGGAACGGGAGAGGCGTGATGTATCAGCATAAGCCAGCCTGAGTCGGTCTTCTCAAATATATTGGTCGATACCGAAACATTCATCATCATAGGGTCTCTCTTTATGTATGTAAGCTCCTGGAGGCAGGTGACCCATGCAGAATCACCTCTTAAGTCGACTGTGACGTTGTGGAGGTTTATTTGAAGTTTGTCCTCAGGGTCAAAAACGTTCTCCCAGCTTTGTATTATTGCATCGTATCCCCTTAGCATAATCCACCCCGGGTGTGTGCAGCCGGCTCGTTCGTCAGGCACGAACACCGTTTTCATAAGCTCAAGGTCTCTTTCGCCAAGTGCTTCGTAAAAGAGGCTGTTCGCTTCAATTATCTGGTCTATATCCGGATTGTCTGTCATTTGCCTAGTTTATTTATACCTGATTTTAAGGCGGATTTCTTTTACTTGGACTATAGGGGGTAAGAGTTTATAATAGGAAAAGTTTTAAAAACTTTGCTTTAGAGCTCGGTATGAGGAGGAAAATATGGCCCGTACGCTGATCACCCCGCCAGAAGTCGATGAGGTAGAAGTGTCAATAATTGTTGATAACAGTTTCGACATGCTAATGGCAAGCTCCGAGGTCGCGCACAGATTCCCCCTTGGGCCGCATGCATTTGAAAACCCGCTTCCGGTTGCCGAGCATGGTTTCTCCGCTCTTATAAGAGTCAAAAACGAGACCAGCCGCGGGACCGTATTGTTTGATACCGGTATAACCAAAACCGGAGTGCTTCACAATATGGACGTAATGGAAATAAATATTAGAGATATAGAAGCTATAATTCTAAGCCACGGTCACGCTGATCATGCGAACGGGCTTGCTGGCATCGTGAGCCTGCTCGGTGCACGGAAAGTTCCCCTGCTCTTACATCCGGACGCATATCTTGAAAGAAAAGTAGTTATGCCCAGCGGAAACGAAATAAGTCTTCCCGCGCCAAAGATAAGTGATCTGAGAAGTGAGGATGTGGAAGTGATTGAAGACACACACCCCTCTATGCTTGTTCATAATATGGTGCTTGTTTCGGGTGAGATTGACAGGACAACAGGTTTTGAAAAAGGGTTCTCGACCCATTTTGCGGAGCACGGCGGTTCCTGGGAGCCCGACCCCCTTATAATGGATGACCAGTGCGC
>DEIM01000231.1 GCA_002352485.1 Candidatus Dadabacteria bacterium UBA2774 | reverse complement strand
TATATCGGCGTGCCTGAGTTTATGGGCGAGGTCGTAGGGATCCACGATTCGAACTTATTTGAGAAATTCATATCCACCTCGATTTTACTAGACGGTACCAGGCACATCGGTCATCACCTATTCGGTCACTGGACCCTGGTTATCTTTTCCATCGCTGCCGCTTTACTCGGAATCCTGATCGCATTGTACCTCTATCTCATTAAGCCTTCTTCGGCTGATAAAATCGCCGAGAACGAGGTGATTAAGCCTCTTTATGAAGGCTCTCTAAATAAATGGTATGTGGATGAGCTCTACGATTACATAATCGTACAACCGTTCTCTTACATAGCAGAGCAGGCCTCTAAATTCGACCAAAAATTTATTGACGGTGCTGTAAACGGGGTTGCTTACATAGTAAAGGAAACTGCGCTTACTCTTCAGGCTGCTCAGTCGGGCGCCTTAAGAAGCTACGCTTCTCTCATGGCCATCGGAGCCGCTATAATTTTAATATTTGTCTTGCTATGGCAGTTTTAGCATTGTCTATCTAGGGAGACTTACCAACAACTCACACTATCTTAATAGATTCGGCCATTCATAGTAGATCGTTATAATTATTGGTTTTTAGGTATTAGCAAAATGACAATAAAAAAGGCGGCAATTTGTTGAAATGGCCGCCTTTTTTATCTTTCCAACTCTAACTTTTATACGTCAAAGTAAAGCATAAACTCATAAGGCACTGGCCTTAGTTTAATTGGGTTTACTTCGTTTTCCATTTTATAATCTATCCATGTCTCGACCACGTCTTCTGTGAACACATCACCCTTGAGTAGGAATTCGTGATCAGCCTCTAACGCTTTGAGAGCGTCTTCAAGTGAGCCCGGGACTGATGGAATGTCTGCAAGCTCCTCCGGTCCCAATGAATAGATGTCCTTGTCCAGCGGATCACCCGGATCGAGCTTCTTCTCTATCCCATCGAGACCCGCCATCAGCATAGCAGAGAAAGTCAGGTATCCGTTGCTTGCAGGATCTGGGAAGCGGCACTCGAGCCTCTTTGCTTTAGGGCTTGGCGAATACATCGGTATTCTAACCGCAGCGCTTCTGTTCCTTGCCGAATAAGCCAGATTGACCGGCGCTTCAAAGCCCGGAACAAGCCTTCTGTATGAGTTGGTAATGGGGTTACTGAATGCGCAAATTGTCGGTGCATGCTTCAATATACCGCCAATATAGTGCATAGCCATATCGCTCATTCCTGCGTAACCGTTTCCTGCGAATAGGGGTTTATTTTTCTTCCATATCGACTGGTGTACGTGCATTCCCGAGCCGTTGTCTTCAAAAAGAGGTTTAGGCATAAATGTTACTGTTTTACCGTAGCTTTTCGCCACATTTTTGATAACGTACTTGTACCACATCATCTGATCGCCCATCTGAATCAACGGTGCAAACCTCATATCTATTTCAGCCTGTCCGGCCGTAGCTACCTCGTGGTGGTGAGCCTCTATCAATATCCCAAGTTTCTCAAGAACTACAACCATTTCAGAGCGCATGTCCTGGTAAGAATCCGTAGGCGGTGTAGGGAAGTACCCTTCCTTATGTCTGGGCTTATAACCAAGGTTCGGGCCTTCGTCCGCTCCTGAATTCCAGATACCTTCTACGGAGTCTATGAAATAATAGCCTGAATTAGCTGTCTGATCGTATCTAACGTCATCTAATATAAAGAACTCAAGCTCAGGGCCGAAATACGCTGTATCTCCGACGCCGCTGCTCTTAAGGTATGCGTTGGCTTTGTTGGCAATATTACGCGGGTCTCTCGAGTAGGGCTCGCGTGTAATAGGATCTACAATAGCGCAAATGATCGCAATTGTAGGAATAGTTAAAAACGGATCGATCCTGGCTGTTACTGCTTCGGGAATCATAAGCATATCACTTGCGTGAATCGACTGCCATCCCCTAATGCTTGAACCGTCAAAACCCAGACCTTCTTCGAATGTCGAGGCATCAAATTCTCTTGCTGGGATGCTAAAATGCTGCCAGGTTCCAATAAAATCAAGGAACCTTAAATCGACAAATTCGATATTATTATCCTTAATCATTTTCAATACATCGGCTGGTTTCTTTGGAAACATACTCGTACTTCCTCCTTTGCTGTTTTTCTTTCTTGTTGTGGGCATAATGCTTTGCTCCTTAGTATATATTATTCTTGTGTGTGGATTTCCCAATATAGCGACAACCTTATACCCCTATAAGGCGTCGTCACCCCTTTCACCAGTTCTAATTCTGACTACTTCTTCCATAGGCAGGATAAATATCTTACCGTCCCCTATCTTACCTGTTTTGGCACTGTCTATAATGGAGTCTATTACTTTTGACACCATATCGTCCGATACCACAATCTCAAGCTTTATTTTGGGAAGGAAATCAATAACATATTCAGCCCCTCTATATAGTTCGGTATGACCCTTTTGTCTGCCGAATCCCTTAACCTCAGATACTGTAAGACCCTGAATCCCTATTTCTTTTAAGGATTCTTTTACATCGTCAAGCTTAAACGGTTTGATAATAGCTTCTACTTTTTTCATAGGAAATTCCTCCTTCCCATCTAGTTAATGCAAAGAACATACCACTTATCAAAACGCATTTCAATCAATGAAATAGGCCTCTTCTGAAATGTTAATAAAAAAATGTGCCTCACATTTAAGCACGAAGTTTTAAAAATTAGACATTTGATACGAGATTTTATATGAATTCTTAATTCTACCGTCTTACCAAAAACTCTACAGTAGTCTTAACTCTTTTATGGTCTCAGAATCACCCTTAAACACAATCGATATTTTCGTTAAGCCAAATTTGTGAAAATACAGCTTGCCTTACAAAATGTGAATTTAAAGTCGCATGTTGACATTTTTCGTCACTATTGCGCACTGGATACTCACTCGTCTAAGTAAGGTTTTATAGTAATATAGGGGTTTTATGGTTATTTCCCAGACTAATTTGTGTATGGCACGCTACTTGCAAAATTCTTTACATATATGAAAATGCAGATAGCTAAGCTTCTGGTTAAAGAAGATATTCTGAGCCTAGAGCAGATAAAAGAGGCAATTGAGAGAAAATACAATTCCGATATGGAGCTTAGTGAGGCTTTAATTGAACTAGGCTACATAACTGAACCTGAGCTAATGGATTTTCTCGGTAAATCTTACGGAGTACCTGTAATAAGTATAGAAGACCACTCTGTAGATCAAGAGGTTTTGGAGCTTATACCAAGTGAAATCGCAATTGAGAACCGTCTTATACCACTAAGCATCACGGGCTCTGCATTAACAGTCGCCATGTCAGACCCTTCAAATTTAATACTGGTAGATAAACTAAACTTTTTAACGGGTAAGAATATTATTCCCGTAGTTGTATCAGAACGCTCTATAATCGATATGTTAACGCAGTACTATGGGTACAGTAAAAACCAAACGGATTTTTCTGAATTATCACTCAAACCTACCGGATATGACGATATAGATGAGTTGGTAAGAGAGCTGGAAGTATATAAGAACGGTGATACTTCTGAAGTTGATAAAGGCTCAAACACAGAAGTTGAAGATCATACTCAATCTACGTTAACACAAGAGTCTCTTCATGCGGAGCAGGTTGAATCTGAAAACGATATTCCCCTCGTTAGCGATGCAAATGAAGAGCATATAGATGAATCTGAAACTGATGTAATACACCACGTCGGTAACGATCACGGCATTTTTGAAGATTCGGAGACTCAGGACGAGGACCAAGTCTCTAATGAAAGTGGAGACGTTTTTAGTCAAAATTTATTTATTAATGCTCCCGATAATAAAGACTTTGCTGAAGTGTCTGAGGATCAGATTCAAAATGGCGGGGATACTTTGGAAGAAACTAATAAAGCAATTGAAGAACCGGTCGAGCTTACATCGTCTTCCCAGGGCTTAAACTCCATTGATGAGCCTTTTGCGGCACGTGTAGAACCGGAATTTGAAACACAGCAACAAGCCTCTACCTTAGACGCAGTAGATACGAATTATCCGTCAAGTGAGACCACTCCAAATGACATTAATTCAAATGGAATCAATAAAAATGTTTTAGTTATAGATAACAGTCGTACGGTTCAAAAATTAATAACCCTTGCGTTAAACCGCCAAGGGTATTCCGTGAGCGCTGTATCTGATGGTATGGAAGCCCTCTCGTGTTTAAATGATGTTAAGCCGGGTTTGATTTTTATAGAAATAAATTTACCGCACATGGATGGTTACCAGGTTTGCAAGATTATTAAAAGTCACGGGCTCATGAAACAAGTGCCCATTATCATGCTGTCTGCTAAGGATGGACTGGTCGATAAAGTACGCTCAAAAATGGCGGGTGCAAACGGAAATATCTCTAAACCGTTTGCGGCAAGTGAGCTTGTAGAGGCAGCTCAAAGATTCACGAGCTCAAATGCAACAGGGCTTATCTCAGGACAAAGTTAGATGTGCTTAGTGATAAATCGATGAAAAGAAATATTATAGCTCTAAACCGAGATAATGAAGAGACCGTAAACCAGGCCAATGACAAATTGGGCAAAGTCAGCTCTATTGTAAGCGACGAAGTTCTGGAAAATAACCTCGTACGATTGTTATCAGAATTTGATCAGCATCTTCTCTCTCTGAATAAAAAAGTGGAGAAGGAGCCCTACGCGGCTATATCCATTCTGCTTATCATGTTAAACGAATGTGCTGAATTTACTGAGATGGTGATGAAAGTCGAGACTGAGACTGAGTTTCTGGCAAATCTGGCAAATATCGCTTCAGACAAATACTCACATCTTCGGCTTCTTCATGTCAGACAAAATCGCATCTCAGACGCAACGGCACGGAACCTATATAAAGGATGGACAGGCGAGAAGGCTGAAAGGCACCTTGTGTTCAAAGAAATAAGCTCGGGGATGGCTCAAATCCTGATGTCATATCTTTCCTTTTTCTCTTCGAGCTTCAACGATTCGAATACTTCACTTCAGTGGGACGATATTTGTGAAGTATTCGCAGATGATCTAGATCAATCCTTGCAAAGCTTATCCTACTAGTTTTGAACCATTCGAATTCTATTCCTCTCTAATCATAAGTAGCTATTTCTTGAGCACTCCGGACTTTTAGGATTTTCTTTATCCTAATATCAAATTGAATTTAAGGATATTATGTGTTCGGAGAATTTGCTTACTATCTAAAGTTAAGGGTAAAGCGAAATCTGGTATTCTTGACGTAATAGTAAATATAAGAGAGTCTGGTTTAGATCCATAAAATAATATGTCTGCTAATATACGCAACAAAGTATTAATTATATTTGCCCACCCGGCCCTGTACAAATCCAGAATAAATATGGAGCTTGTAAAAGAAGTGGAGGGTCTGGACGGTGTTACTTTCCGGGACCTATATGATGAATACCCTGACTTCCTTATAGATGTTAAAAAGGAGCAGGAGAGCCTGCGTGAAAACGATCTATTAGTATTGCTGCACCCGTTCTATTGGTACGGGTGCCCCGCAATAGTAAAGGAATGGGTGGACCTGGTTTTGGAATACGGGTTTGCCTATGGTCGGGGGGGTGACGCGCTAATAGGTAAGAAGATTATGTCTGCGATTGCCACTGGCGGCACTGAAGATGACTACAAGAGGGACGGGATGCATTATTATTCCGTCAGGGAGTTTCTAAACCCCTTTGAGCGGACGGCCACATTTTGCGGTATGCAATACCTGCCGCCATTCGTAGTACACGGGGCCATTAATATGAAAATGGAGGATATTGCTGTTTATAAAAGCCTTTTCGGACAAATCATTAAAGCACTTAGAGACGGGGAGATGGACTTAGCTGAGCTTCAGGGATTTAAATATATTAACGATTATTTTCTGGAAAAATATAAGTCTTGGAGTATATAAATCTTAGAGCGTCTTAATCATGGAATACGATAGCTTCTTATTTCAGGCATTTATATATTTAGTCGCGGCAATAGTCTCCGTACCGATCGCCAAACGTCTGGGGCTGGGGTCTGTGCTCGGTTACCTGATTGCGGGCGTTATAATCGGCCCCTACGTACTCAGGCTCATAGCCTCAGTCGGGGACGTAATGCATTTTGCCGAGTTCGGTGTGGTACTGATGCTTTTTCTAATTGGACTTGAGCTGCAGCCCTCACGGTTATGGAAACTAAAGGGGCCGATAATTGGACTCGGCGGTCTTCAGGTGTTTACAAGCGCGGTTGTGATAGGCGCAATAGCTTATACGATTGGTTTCGGTTGGCGTATATCTCTTACGATAGGATTAATTTTGGCTTTGTCCTCAACCGCCATTGTTCTTCAAACACTAAGCGAGAAAGGACTTATGAATTCCGAAGGGGGCCGCTCCAGCTTCTCGGTCCTACTATTTCAAGATATTGCCGTAATTCCTATGCTTGCTTTAATCCCGCTTCTCGCAATGTCCGGCGCCGGGTTTAGCGGTTTAGAAATGGAGGCCGGTCACGCCGATTCGGCGGTAGAAGCTCTGCCCGGATGGCAGCAGGCGCTGATAGTTACAGCGCTTATAGTGACTATAATAATAGCCGGTAGGTTCCTGGCCCGTTACGCTTTCCGTTTCATTGCCGAGACCAGGCTAAGGGAAATGTTTACGGCGTTTGCACTCTTTTTAGTAATTGGGATTGCGCTTTCAATGCAGCTCGTCGGGCTGTCTCCGGCCTTGGGCACTTTTTTGGCCGGCGTAGTGCTTGCAGAAAGCGAATACCGCCACGAGCTCGAGTCCGACATCGAGCCTTTCAAAGGGCTTTTACTGGGCCTCTTTTTCATATCTGTCGGTGCGAGTATTGATTTTAATCTTTTTATGCAAGAGCCCTATCTTATCTTAGGCCTCGTCTTAGTACTCGTATCTATAAAACTCGTAATCTTGTTTATACTGGGCGTAGTCTTCAAAATGAATATGAGCCAGAATTTCCTTTATTCCTTTTCACTCGCACAGGGGGGTGAGTTCGGGTTCGTGCTATTTTCGTTTGCGACTCAGAATAATGTAATTCCCGCTGAGATCTCCGGCACGCTCATACTTGTGATTGCGCTATCCATGATGATGACACCGATAATGATGATAATTAACGAATTGCTCATACAGCCTCACTTTAAAAGCTTTGGCGAGAAGCGGGATCCTGACGAAATAGACGAAAAAAATCCGGTTATCATAGCCGGATTCGGCAGGTTTGGTCAGATAGTAGGCAGGCTGTTGCATGCAAATAATATCGGCACGACGGTGCTGGATTATAAACCCAGCCAGATAGATATGGTAAGGCGCTTTGGCTATAAGGTTTTTTACGGCGACGCCTCCAGATTAGAGCTTCTCGAATCCGCTGGAGCAGCTGAGGCAAAGCTGTTTATATTAGCGGTTGATGATAAGGATAAAGCCATAGAGATTGCAAAGACCCTGAAAAAGCATTTCCCTGGTTTACAGATTATTGCCCGCTCTTTTGACAGGAGGCATACATACGATTTAATGGCTGCCGGCGTCGAGGTTATAGAGCGTGAGACCTTCGCATCAGCCATTGAGCTTGGTGAGAGCGCTCTCAAAATGCTCGGGTTTCACGGATATCAGGCGCACCGCGCGGCGATCACTTTCAAGCATCACGATGAAAAGCATCTTATGGAGCTGTATGAAGTGCTGGAATCAGAGGATGAGAATACCTTTATTGAAATGACTAAGGAGAAAAACCAGGACTTGATAGATCTTTTGAAGTCTGATCAGAAGGATATTGAAGAAGAGGCCGACCACGCTTGGGAGCGTCCAAGTGAATTCAAAAAGTAAGCTATAGACTGTGTTTTAAGTCTGTGGATAATATATTAGAACTATAGTTTCTGATTAATAAAAGATCAGATAAGGGGGGGTTCTTCAATGCCTGAAGATAAAAATGTTTTTGGAGAAGAGATTGAGACCTGCTCTACAAATCCGATGACCGGATTTTTCAGGGACGGATGCTGCCGCACGGATGCTCAGGATTTGGGGATGCATGTGGTCTGTACCGAGGTGACTGAAGAGTTCTTAGAGTATTCAAAAGCAACGGGTAATGACCTGAGCACGCCAAAACCGGAATTCGATTTTCCCGGACTAAAGCCCGGTGACAGATGGTGTGTGTGCGCGCTCAGATGGAAAGAGGCAATGGATAATGGAGTTGCCCCGCCGGTCGTTCTTACCTCGACCCATGAAGCCGTTCTTGAGCTCATCTCCATTGAGGATTTAAAAAGACATTCGCTTGATTTGTCATGAAGTAGGCTTGTTCATACTGTAGATTGATCAAAACTGTGTGACATAATTTTCTGTGTGAATATATAGTGAGCGATCATACCGATTTAAATTTGGCGGAAAAAATAGACGATATATTTGAGAATATCGTCGAACCCGTGTTCGGAGAATTCATAAAGGTCTATGAGGATGCTCCCGGTTACGAGGTCAAGCTTGTTCCGGACGGACCTTTGATAATGGGTATTGATAGATACGGTTCTATTATGTTTAAACACCCAAACGGTCTTGAGATGATTGTCTGTGTTTACTGGGTGTCGGGCTCGGAGAGATTAATCGCCGAAAATATCAGGATGGTAACTCTCAATAAAACTTTTGATATTTTCTCCGTCACCCGTGAGGAGCTTGCCGAGCAGATTGGTTTTCTTGCCGGCCTTAAGCTCTGATCTCGAACATTCATTAACTCCGTTAGTTTTACCTCTCCGTCACGATACAAGCATGACCCTTACGTCCATCACGTTCGTATGTGTGGGGCCTGTAATCAGAAGATCTCCAAGCGGCTTAAAAAAATTGTAAGAATCGTTATCACACAGATAAGCGTAAGGGTCAAGTCCCAGATCATGTGCCCTTGAAACTGTATCTCCGTCGGCAATTGCTCCTGCTGCGTCTGTGGGACCATCGGTACCGTCAGTTCCGCCGCTTAGGATAACGACATTTTTTAGACCTTCGATGTGGATTGCCGCCGCCAGAACAAACTCCTGGTTCCTTCCGCCTTGTCCCGTGCCTTCTATCGTCACTGTCGTCTCACCGCCCGATATAATGCAGGCAGGCTTCTCTGCGGGGTTGCCCGAGGAGATTATTTCCTCGGCGATCGCCGTATGCACCTTGGCCACTTCTTCTGTTTCGCCGTGGATGAAAGTAGACAGGATCAGGCTGTTATACCCAAGCTCTAGAGCTTTTTTATTTGCAGCTCTGACCGCCCCAATATTGCTTCCGATAATAACATTTTGAGTGCGCTCAAATGCCGGGTCATCAGGCTTTGGTGTTTCCTCGTGACCCCCGGCGCAGCCTTTCTCAATGTAATCTATCACAGCTCCGTGAGCTTCTTGCTTAAGACCGTATTTATTTACTATATCGAGGCAGTCGTGAAAAGAGTGCGTGTCGGGCACAGTCGGGCCTGAAGCGATTACGTCCAGGTTGTCTCCGATAACATCGGATAAGATAAGGGATATTACCGTCGAGGGGTAAGCAAGTTTTGCCAGACGGCCGCCTTTGACGCCGGATATCTGTTTTCTGAGTGCGTTTATCTCATGAATTGTAGCGCCGCAGTTAAGGAGCGCTGAGGTAAGCTCCTGTTTGTCTTGGAGCGTAATATCCGCCGCCGGGAGCGGCAGTAGCGCAGACCCTCCGCCCGATATCAGGCAGATCACAAGGTCTTCGCTTCCGGATTTATTAAGGAGCTCCACAATCTCTTGGGTTCCCCTGAGGCCTTTTTCATCAGGTATCGGATGGCCGGCTTCGTTTACCTTGATGATTTTTAACGGTACAGAGTGTCCATATTTTACATTCACCACGCCAGTTGTTATTCGCCCGCCCAATATATCCTCTATCGCGCTTGCCATGGATGCCGCCGCCTTGCCCATACCGATTACATAAATATTTTTGTAATCCTTTAGACTATAAGTACGGCCTTCGAGCGTTAAGATATTGCCCTCCCGTTTCAGCTTTTTCTTTACCGCGTTTACGGGGTCCACTGCTTTTAGACCTGCCTTAAATATCGTGACTGCATCACTTCTCAATTTATCCGTATTCATGCCTCCAAATTATAACGAGGGTATTTGTACGTAACAAGGAGGGCTGGCATACTTGCTATACTTTAAAATTGCCGCTTTGTAATCAATAAGAGGCCACAGTATATGAATAAATTAGCTCAAGTAGCGGTATTAGTGATAATTGTCTCTTCGGGATTGCTATTGAACCCCGTCCGGAGTGAGGACAATACTGTACTCAGCTGTCCGGAGAAGTGTGAGGAGAGTCGGGATAATTGTGAGTTCTCATGCTCACAGCTAGTCGGAGGAGGGGCCAAGGCTGAAAAACGACGGGAGTGTAACAGGAGCTGCGGTAAAGAGCTTGAGGGCTGTAATGTGAGATGTATAAATCCCACGCCGCGCCCCACTCTAAAGCCCGAGGCATATCACGACAGAGCCTGCACTAATGCATGTGATTTGAAGCTTGTTGACTGTAATGAAGTTTGCACTAAATTTACAGGAGGCGGGGCCAAGAGTGAGAAAAAAATCGCATGCCGAAGCGAGTGTGCCGAGAGCTCAGAGTACTGCAATAAGAGATGCGCCGACCCGTATCTGCCAAAAAGATTAGACTATCCTACAAAACCTGAATTGAGCTGCAGTGAGGATTGTGATTACAAACTCCAGGACTGCGAAGCGGGCTGCAGTGTATATATCGGAGGAGGCGCCAAATCCGGTAAAAGGGCCAGGTGCGTCTCTCAGTGTAAAACCGGTTATGAAACCTGCTCGGGTTCATGCTCAGAGTAAACTTCAGGCCTTATCTATAACCTGATCAAAAGTGTTTTTAAGATGGTCCAGCAGCTCTTGCCTTGGCGAGTCCGCTTTTAATAGATCACCGTACTTTAATATAAGTCCCTGCCAATCCTCGGTATGCCAGTATGCCTTATCGATGAGTTTGATAGTGCTTATGTCATCGAGCTCCGGGTAAATGAGTATATAAAAGTAGGGCTCCTCGATTGTGGTGTCTCCGGTAAGAAATCCGGAGGTTATCAGTAAGTCGGGCCGCGCATAGCATGCACATGCAATGTCCATATGGTGCGGCCAGAGCTGAACGGGGCTTGTCTCCTGAGTCAGCGTCCCCTTAAATTCTTTTAGGACCATGTCGAATATGGAATAGTATCTAAATATGTCGGAGGCAAATTGGAAATTGTAGTCCCTCTCAGCCTCATCTTTAAATTTTGCTGTATCGATGCCCGGATTAATTCCGAGCTTCCCAAGCTCAGATAGAATATTCTGAGAGAATATAGCGAGTGTTTGCCCCTCTATCGGCATCTGCCAGGTATAACCTTTGCTTGTTGTGATCGCTACCGAGTGCGAGACTAAGTC
>DEIM01000011.1 GCA_002352485.1 Candidatus Dadabacteria bacterium UBA2774 | reverse complement strand
GACTCTTCTTAAGGAGTCTGATTATCTGGTAGTTCCAGCACCTTTAACCCCTGAGACCAGGGGCCGCTTCGGTCTTCCTGAGTTTCGTCAGATGAAAAGAGACTCTGTCATAATTAATATCGGGAGGGGGCCGGTCATAAGAGAAGCTGAGCTTGCAGAAGCACTTAAAGAAGGGCTTATCTGGGGTGCCGGTCTCGATGTGTTCGAGAATGAGCCTAAAGTGGAGCCTGAGCTGCTTAAGCAAAAGAATGTCGTTCTCTCCCCTCATATGGCGAGTGCGTCCAGGGAAACGAGGGAGGAGATGATAGATATGGCTGTAAGGAGTGTCGAGCTTGCTCTAAGCGGAGAGGTTCCAGAGCATTTGGTGAATCCTGAAGTAGTTAGCTCCTGATTATAAACATTCTTAGTCTTTATCCTTTCCTTCTTTATCTTTGGTAATATCAGAGTCTGTTTGAGACGCTGCTTGTTTCGATCCGAAAAGAAATTTAAACGGCAGCTTGAGTATAAAAAGTATTACCGAGGGACGAAGGAAAATTGAAGTGAATAGCCATATGTCAGCCGGCGTCAGGTAAATCTTGGAATCCCACACTCCCATCTGTCCGATCATTACGACGTGATCTCCTTCGACAGTGGAATCCTTCACCTTGAATTCAAATTCGCCTGCAGGGCTTTTGACTTTCATAGCTCCTCCGATTTAAAAGATATTGATAGGATTATCTCATAAAGGCCCGGACTTTTCCAATCTGGATTGTCTGACGGCTACGCCGGGACATATCAAGGTTCTATGCTATGGTTAGGCTTATCCGAAAGACTTCTTCATTACATCTACAGGGGCTGTCTCACCGGTCCATATTTCAAAGCTCTCGGCACCCTGATACAGTAGCATGCTTAGCCCGCCCGAGGCCTTGTGCCCTAACTCCCTTACCTCGTTTAACAGATTGGTATCGGGCGGCTTGTATACAAGGTCGTAGACTACAGCGTTTTTATTCAGACTCGGTATAGGGATATCGGGCTTGCCCTCGCCGTCCATACCTGCGGGGGACGCGTTGACCAATATATCCGCCCCGCTTAGTTTCTCTGCCAAAATACTTTTATCCTCAATTGAAAGCGCCGTTATATCTATATCCGGGAAATTTTCTTTAAAATCATTAGCTAAAGTTTGCGCTTTATCCTTCAGTATGTCGGTAATATAAATTACAGAAATACTGTTCATGCAGCATGCTGACATTACGGCCCGTGCTGCGCCTCCGGCCCCGACCAGAAAAAGCGTTTTCCCTTCAGGGTTGAAACCCAAGTCCTCTCTAATTGCTCTCAGGAACCCGCCGACGTCGGTATTAAACCCGGTGAGTTTTCCTCCCTCGTTTTTAACAGTATTGACTGCGCCTGTGAGCTTTGCGTCGGGAGATACTTCATCCAGATACGGGATGATAGTTTGTTTATGTGGGATTGTAATGTTGATGCCTTTTATACCCATAGTCCTGATTGCGTTTGTTGCCTCGCCAATGTTTTCAGGCTCTATATCAAACGCCACATAAACCGAGTCAAGCCCAAGTGTCTGAAACGCGCTATTGTGCATATTGGGTGATAGGCTGTGCTTTACCGGGTGTCCGAATATACCGTAAATCTGTGTTGTTGCTTTTACGCTCAACTCTTCGCTCCCTAAGACTTTTATATAATATTATTTTCACTAAATACGGATCAGGACGCTGCCAGAATATCCTTTACCTTCACAACATCTTTCTTAATCTGATCGACCAAAGCGTCTGGGCCGTCGAATTTTTGCTCGTCCCTTACCCGTTCCACAAACTCTACGCGCACCCTTTTTCCGTAAACGTCCCTATCGAAATCAAACACGTGAGTTTCAATCAAAAGCTCGTCGCTGCCGAATGTAGGCCTGTAGCCTACGTTCGTTATGCTCTCTTTTTTCTCTTCATCAATGTAAGCTCTGGTTGCGTAAACCCCAACTCTCGGAAGAATGTCCCAGTCGGTGTCAAGATTCAAGGTTGGGAAGCCGATCTGTCTCCCTCTCCTCTCTCCTTCTATCACGCTGCCTTCTATGTAAAAGTCGTAGCCAAGGAATTTTGAGGCCTCTTGTACATTACCTTCTCTGAGAAAATTCCTGATCGAGGTCGAGCTCACAATCTGATCCTCTATAAGCTCTGGCCCGACAACCCTGGTTTCAAAACCTAGCTTCTCGCCCATGACTCTTAGAAGCTCGGCGTTCCCCTCACGCTTTCTGCCGAATGCAAAATCAGGTCCTACGATCAGGTGCTTAAGATTGAGCTTTCCCACAAGAGTGTTCGTTATAAAGTCTTTAGCTGAAATTTCAGAAAGCTCCTTTGTAAATGTATAACACGCTACATAGTCAATACCTTCCCTCTCAAGTAGTTTGAGCCTCTCCCTGATCGGTACCAAAAGGGGGATGTTTATATTCTGAAGCACTTTTTGAGGGTGAGGGTGGAAAGTTATAACACATGAGCTGAGCCCTTTTTCCAGGGCTTCTTTCTTTACCGAGTCTATAATTTTCTTATGGCCCATATGTACGCCGTCAAAGTTTCCAATGGTGGCGGAAGTAGGGTTTTCAATAGGCTGTTCGGGGTCGAATATAACTTTCATGTTATTGGGCACAGAATATTACCATAACTAAGTAAAAGTAGAAAATTTTCATATATGGGTGGACTAATTTGGGGAAATATAAAATAATAATCTGGGTTTGAGTAATTATTGACGGCAGGTATTCGCAGCTATTTATCAGTATGCAGGCTAAGAATTATCTGCTTTACTGACCTACAATGTTTTCGACCTTCTTAAAAGCTTCGGGGAGTGTAAAGATAATGACCTTGTCGTCAATCTCAGGCACATAGTCTCCTCTGGGGATAACAACTTCATTATGCCGTAGTACAATGCCAACAATCGAGCCTTCGGGGAAGTCTATATCTTTAAGTGCTTTACCCAGGATTTTACTCTTTTGCGTGATATCGACTTCAATCACCTCGGCCCTGCCCTCCTCAACGAGCGCTACCTGCGCAACTCCTCCGATGTGAAGCAGGCTAAGTATTTCATTGGCTACGGAAAGTCTGACGCTTATCGCTCTGTCCACACCGATCGCCTCAATCACGTCGATATAATCGGGTTTGGTGTAGAGGACAGTAGTCCTCTTGGCACCCAGGTTCTTAGCCAAAAGCGCGCTCAGCACGTTTTCTTCATCATCCCCCGTGAGCGATATAAAGTAATCTGCCGACTCCACACCCGCTTCCTTAAGCGTCTCCGTATCTGTGGCGTCACCTTTGAAGACGAGTACGTTGTGCATTTGCTCGGCTGCTACAAGAGCTCTTTCAGGGTCACTGTCTATGAGCTTTACCTTTATACCTCTCTCGGAAAGCGCTTTTGCCACACCGAGCCCCAGTCTCCCGCACCCCACAATTACAACGGATTTAACAGGGGTATCCTCAACGTTGAAGAGCTCTTTGAGCTTACT
>DEIM01000110.1 GCA_002352485.1 Candidatus Dadabacteria bacterium UBA2774 | reverse complement strand
GCCACCTTGGCAACGGGGATAACGGTCTTATCCTGGGTTTCTATAGGCTCACCGTAAACCGCCTTTACATCTGCTGTACTTTGAAGCCCGTCTTTAAGCGATTCGAAGAAATCCTTCATACTCATCGTTATTGACCCCCCAAATAATAATTACAAACCCTATACATAAAGTATAAACCATAGCGGAGAAAACTCATTCATTTTATTGATTGAAATACATTACTGTGTAAAATGGGTAAGTAATTCCAATATGGAGACCAGAGGTATACTGAATGTCTGAAATAAAACGCGGGAGCACAAGGGTGAAGGGATTTAGTGACGAGGAGATGGACTTTCAGCTCATAAGGCAAATGGGCTCATCGTCATTTATGGGCGCGTCCGTGGGTGAGTGCTTGTCTGTAGCGGGGCGAATTAATGAAGGCGACCCCAAAAGCTGGGTAGAGGAATTTAAGAAGCTTGCCGAATGGCAGGAAAACGATGCCCGGAAAAGAGCCCATAAAGGGCACACTATAAGCGCGCGCGATCAGTTTTTGAAAGCCACTAATTCATACAGAGCGGCAGAGTACTATACAAGCGTTCTAGACCCCGAGCACAGGGAGCTCGGGCTCAAGGCGCGCTACTGTTTCGGGGAAGCGATGCAGAACCTGTGGCATACGTTTGATGAGACTATGCTGACGTATAAAAATATAGACCTCCCGGTCTACTTTATGTCTCCCGGCCCGGATATTTCAGACAGAAAGACTCTAATGATAGTTAGCGGCTTTGACGGCACTCTTGAGGAAGAGTACTTGATGCGGGGGTTCCCGGCACTCGAGCGGGGATATAACGTAGTTCTGTTTGCAGGCCCCGGACAGATGGACGTGTTCAGGTTCTATTCCGGTGCGCGGTTTGAACCCGACTTTGAGAACCCGGTGAACACTGTGCTCAATTATGTAGCGGATAGACCTGAAGTGAACAGCGAAAAGATTGCGCTTATGGGAATAAGTTTCGGCGGCTACTTCGCAACCAGGGCAGCTGCGCATGTGCCTGAAATAAAGGCATTAATCGCAAACTCACCGATATTGAGACTGCATGATTATCTGAGCGCTTTTACCGGGTACGACCCGGCAGAGGCTCCCGACAAGATGAATTTTACGATTGAAGATATACCAGAGATACCCGATGAGGAATTTCCTCCCGAAAGAAAGCTCGCTGGCGAGAATTTAATAGCAAGGTTCGGGGAGAAGTCGTTTAAAGACACATTCGTTTACCTGCGTGAGTTCTCGGTAGAAGACGCTGTAGAGAATATAAAGTGCCCTTCGCTCGCCTTGGTCGGTGAGGGAGAGGGAGGCGAGCCTGAAAAACAGTGGGGCGAGTTTGCCGAAAAGGTGAAAGGCCCGGTCACAAAGTATAAATTCACAGCATTTGAAGGCGCCGATAGTCATTGTCAGCTGGGGAACCCTCCATACGCGGCAGCCGTGGCGCTTGACTGGCTGGACGAGATATTTGATTGAATCGCGCGCGGCTCTGTGTAGACTTTTCATATAAAATATTTATCCGAATTCATAATATGAAGAAATCAATGTACAGATCATCAATAATCTGTTTGATCATGGCCATACAATTCCTGCTACTCACGGCCGGTATCGTTAACGCCGATCAGACAGATATAGAGAACATTAACTTGGGTAATTGGACTGGGTCTAAGCTTGATGTGCTGATGCAAGATAAATCAAAGAAAGCGAGCGCTTCAGAGCAAATCGACTTTCTGTCGAGTGAGTTCCTCGGGACTCCCTACGAAGGGCATACGCTCACGGGGGATACAGATACGCCCGAGGTATTTACCATAAACCTGGGCGGTATGGACTGCTTCACTTATATAGACTATGTTGAGGCATTGAGGGTATCGGGCTCTTATACTGATTTTAAAAATAACCTTAAGGACATCAGATACCTGGGAGGAGCAGTTTCTTTTCAGAACAGAAACCATTTCTTCACCGATTGGCCTGTGAATAACCCCGGACATGTAAAGGACGTGACACATGAAGTCGGCGGGGAAAAAACCGTAAGTACTAAAAAGACGCTTAATATAAAAAAAGACGGCGGTAAATATCTTCCGGGAATACCGGCAAATGAAAGAGAGGTTTACTATATACCCTCAGCTTCAATAGATGAAGATATTGTGGGAAAGCTAAGTACCGGGGACTATGTGGGAATATATACCGAGCTTCCCGGGCTTGACGTCACACATACGGGGATAATTATCAAAAAGAATGGGCGGACATACCTCAGACACGCTTCTTCTAGAAACGTTAATGACAGGGTTGTAGACGAAGATTTACTTGAATATATGCAGAACAAGCCGGGCTTGGTGGTATTCAGACCTACGAGCGAGTGATTACCAGAAAATATGATAACATTTGTATAATCACTGCATATTACAAACAATACCTAAAGTAGTATCAGAACAAGAGAGATTGCCGATATGACATCAAAATCACCTACAGATACTACCGCTGAAGACTATGTACTCTTAGCTACAGACCACTACTACAAAGGCGAGTTTGATAAGTCTCTAGAAGCACTGGACAAAGCTATTGAGCTTCGTCCTGAATTTGCGGAAGCCTGGTACAACAAAGGGGTTACACTGTCTGTGATAGGGCGGATTGAGGAAGAAATCGCCACCTATGATGAGGCGCTTGGATTAAACCCTGATTATGCGGAAGCCTGGAACAATAAAGCTTCTGCGCTCGGCAAATTAAACAGACTTGAAGAGGCTTTAGAGTCATCAGAAAAAGCGATAGAGCTGAGGCCTGGGTTTGCTGTTGCATGGTGCAATAAAGGGGCAGCACTTTGCGGACTTGAAAGGGATAGCGAAGCTGTAACGGCATATGATAAGGCAATTGAGCTTCAGGAAAATTATTTTGAGGCCTGGTTCAATAAGGCTGTCTCCCTGCACAATCTTGAGAATTTACATGACGCTTATAAAGCGTATAACAAGGCGCTTGAGCTTATGCCCAATTATGCGGACGCATATTACAACAGGGCCGGGCTTTACATACAGCTGGGGGATACCCTGAGCGCCGATGCCGATTTGAAAAGAGCTATCGAGCTTGACCCCGCGCTTATAGAAAGAGCGAGATCGGACGAGGCTTTGAGCGAGTTGGTGAAATAAATACTGTACTGAAATTTCAGAAAATTAATGTTACTCTAAAAAGAGCTATTAGAAATTATAGGAGGGTCTTATGGCACTTGACGTAAAACAACTAACCGACCTATCACAGCATTCCGCTAAAGCCAGGCGCCACCTGGACCAAGTGCGGGATTTTGTGGACCTTGTAAAGAAAGAAGCAGAGCATCTTGAGGGCGACGTAGGTGTATCTGGAGACCGGATAGAGGAACTTTCTAGCGAGGTAAATAAACATTTGGAAGAAATTAAGAAGCTCGTTGAAACACAGCTCAACAAGATCCCCGTGGATACGGATGCGACGAAGGACGCGGCAAAGAAGCTTTCTTTGTATCACGATTCTCTGCAGCAGGTTATAGCCTGGGTTGAAGGTCAAAAGAGTAATCACCCTGAAAACTCCTACTGGGGGCGTTATTGGGTGAGCGTACTTGATTATGTAATGCAGGACGCGGCAGAAAAAGGGGA
>DEIM01000138.1:1184-3723 GCA_002352485.1 Candidatus Dadabacteria bacterium UBA2774 | reverse complement strand
CGCTTCTGCCCGTTTACCACGTAGCGCCCGTCTTTTTTCTCGGCTTTTGTTATAAGGGACTCGGCCCTCACATCAGAGCCCGACTGAGGCTCCGTCATTGCGAACGAGCCGATGGAGTCACAGCTCATAAGCGGCGTAAGGTACTTTTCCTTAATATATTCAGAGCCTTCTGCCAGGCTCATACCAGCAAGTAAAAAGTGCGCGTTTACAGAGCCCGAGAAGCTGGCGCTCACATAGGCAAGCTCTTCCGCGAGCGAGGCCGCGGCGCATGCGGGGTTGTCGAGCCCCATTCCGCCGTCTTCTTTTTTATGGGGAACTCTGAAAAACCCCTCATCTGCCATCTCTTTAAATAAATCACGGGGGAAATTATCGTTTGATTCCTCTTTTTGCCCCAGGTCATAGGCCCTGGGAAAGAGCTTGTCCTCGGCAAATGCCCTGAATCTTGATCTCAGCTCAAGTACTTCTTCGGGTACGTAGTAGTCCTTATAAAGCCTGTCACGCATCCTGGGCGGTAGTGTTCTCATATGGGCGCTCCCGGAAAGTTTTATGGTTAGGATTTATGATAAAGAAAAAGCGGAGCAAATACAAAATCTTGATACTACTACAAAGCGAAGATTTTCAGTCCAGGGAATCCTGTTTAGTAATTACCATAAGCTTGTTCCCGCCTCGCTGCATCTCATATTGCACTTCTTTTATTTTCACATTATATCCGTCGCCTCTAAGCTCCTCCGTTAATTGCTTTATATGAGCCGAGGGGTTGAGCATGAGGTCCAGTAGAGGGAATATCCGTACCTCTCCCGCGATACGGAGCATCTCGTAGACCGAATTTTTGTGGAATTCGTAGTCGTAGTTTTTTGAGTACAGAAATAGGAAGTGTGAGCACAGGGCAATATCAAATGCAGCGTCCTTAAAATCAAGCGAAGGAAGCTTGCCTAATAAGTATCTGCCCTCTGATTTCCCCTGCTCAAAATCTTTCAGGAATTTAATAATCGCCTGCTTACGATGGAGTTTTAAGTGCTCGGGGGAAGTATGATAAGCCCAGGTCCAGTCACCGGGGGAAGATTCAACCTGTTCAATCACTTTATCAATAACGGCGTAAAACTGCTTCTCAATTTCCTCGCCACTAAACTCAAAAAGAGGGTCGACTGAAGTTACTTTATTCCCCAGCTCCTTCATCTCTGCGTTAAAGCTCGCAGGGCCGTCGCCTATACCTATTATTTTTTTATCCAAATCCTTTTCGGTAAGACCGAACATGAGCCAATACTCCTCAAGCGATCTTCCTAAAGGGGTTACCATCTCTAACTTCATAACCATTTATGCTAAACCTCCCACTCAAATTTACAGTTTTTGCCGGAAACGAATATATACTCTTCGAAATCAGGCAGGTAAAAGTAATGCCTGAACGCCTCTTCGTCATGCGCTCCGAGTACGCTCACCTCTTCCTTCATTGATTCAAGTGTACCAGAGTCTGAAATTCTTATTCCTTCTTCCATAGTGCCCAGGATGTCAGTCTCGGGATCATTCAGTATAAAATAAACAAGGTTAATTACGGTTAGCACGCCCGCTTTAATCTCACTTCCAGTGTCTATGTCCATATAAAGCTTAAGCTCATACGCTCTGTTCTTTACAATTATCTTTCTAAGCACTGAGCCTTGGAAACCGTTGGGTAGTTTATTCTGAACCTCTTGGATATTCATCTACTTATACGCCCAGCTTCCGCGCCAGGTCGTTAAAGTCCCGGGCTATTATATCAAAGGGCATATCCTCATATTCATCATTTGTGCCGCCCTGTCCGAACTCAAGCGGCCTTGAGACGTATGCGGTAGCAAACTCGAGTTCCTTTGCAGCCTCCAGGTCATCGGTATGGGCTGCCACCATCATCATCTGCTCCGGACTCAGTCCCAGGAGCCCTGCTGCAGTGAGGTACACTTCCTTGTCTGGCTTGTAGTGCCCGGCAAGCTCTGAAGACAGCACGCAGTCCCAGGTGAGTCCTCCGTACTTTGATAAGTCCACCAGTAGTGACACGTTTCCGTTTGAGAGGGTGGCCGCGGTGTAGCTTGTGCGCATTCTCTCAAGCCCCTGCACTGAGTCTGGCCAAGGGGTAAGCCTGTGCCATGCATTATTAAGGTGTTCTATCTCGTCCTCACTCATGTCCGTAAAATTATATTCCTCAAGCAAGCGATCGAGCACCATTCTGTGGAGCGTGTCAATATCTGTCCAGGGAAGCTCGCCTTTTCTGACCATATCCATAGAAGGGGCATATCCCGCTCGCCATTTGTCCGCAAACCCGGCCCAGTCGATCACAGTCCCCTGTGATATACCAAACTCTCTTAATTCACGGATTATCGAAGAGCGCCAGTCGACCACTGTGCCGAAGACGTCAAAGGTAAGCGCTTTAATTTCTGATATGTCTATTGGTCTGCCCATTATGATTGAGATGTAAGGAAATTTTTAAGAACCCTGATCTGCTTTTTTTTTGGCATTTTCGGTAAACCTTTGTGCATCAACTATATACCTCTCATGCGTCCCGGTAGAGATC
>DEIM01000138.1:0-1041 GCA_002352485.1 Candidatus Dadabacteria bacterium UBA2774 | reverse complement strand
TTTACGAACCTTACGCACGCCCACTCAAATAGCGCGATCATAAAGCCCGTGGAGAAGACCTTGGGCATTATGCTCATCTCTTCTGACTCAGGGTATATGTAAGGCACGGTTTTTGATTCCGGTACGGTGTAGTCAAATTCAAATTTAAGCCCGGGTTTAAGCGTCTTGTACATCGTTCCTCCTTCAGCTTACTTGAGAAACTAATATATCTGAAAATTGCCTGTCTGTAAGCATTTGGTCCCGGTAATACTAACAAGATATAGTAAGTTTAGAAGATCTCTGTATTCGGATTTAAAGGTATGTTGTAGAGACAGGTGTATATTTTGAGTGATTGTTCTCTTCACACTAAGTATACTATTGCACTGTTTCTCTATGAATAGATTAATTGCACTCGCAGCGGCAGGTATTTGCATCTCCCTCGTAGCGTTCCTCTTTTTCGAGCTCGGCTATCTGCGTTTTAACTATCCGAGCGAAAAGACCTATCCCATCCGCGGCATAGACATCTCCCACCACCAGGACGTAATAGACTGGGACGTGCTCACGCGCTCTCAAATCGACTTCGCTTTCATCAAGGCAACAGAGGGCGGGGACCATAAGGACACTAAGTTTCAGGAAAACTGGGAGAGGGCAGGGGACATAGGAATAGTCAGGGGCGCCTATCACTTCTTTACATTCTGCAAGACCGGGCGCGAGCAGGCCCTTAATTTTATGGAGACGGTCCCAGTGGAAGAGCACATGCTCCCTCCGGCGATCGATCTTGAGTTCTCGGGCAATTGTAGCGCCAGGCCTACAAAAGAGGAGCTCCACAAAGAGCTATCGGATTTTACCGAGCTGGTACAGGAAAAATACGACCGCCGACCCGTGCTATATATAACTAATGAGTCCTACAGAGCGTTCGTCAAAGGCGAGGACTTGTCGTACTTCATTTGGATCAGGGACATACGCAGTAAGCCTAAACTTGCCCCAGGGCATGAATGGACTTTCTGGCAGTTTACCCACCGCGGCAGACTGCACGGCATAGACGGCTTCGTGGACCTAAAC
>DEIM01000185.1:24053-29552 GCA_002352485.1 Candidatus Dadabacteria bacterium UBA2774 | reverse complement strand
CGTTCTGCTTTATCAGCCTTTTTCCTTGAAGACTTGCTTCCTCCAAAACTGTAGTCTCCTCACTATTATTGCAAAGTTCGCATCCTTTCTAAACAACACCCCTATCAAGCGAGCGGTACTGTATGGCTTCGGATATATGGTTGGACTGCACAGTATCTGAATCTTCCAAATCTGCTATCGTGCGTGCGACCTTTAGAATCCTGTCATAAGCCCTTGCGCTGAGGCCGAGCTTGTCTATCGCAGTCTCAAGGAGCTTACTTCCCACATCGTTCGGCCTCGCATATTTTTTCACCTGCGTAGGGCTCATCTGAGAGTTTGAGTGTATGGGAGAGCCTTTAAAGCGCATCATCTGAATTTCCCTTGCTCTGTTTACCCGGCCCTTTATATCAGATGATGTCTCGCCTCCCGACTCGTCTGAAAGCTCCTTGTATCTTACGGGCGGCACCTCCACATGTATATCAATCCTGTCCAGCAGCGGCCCCGAGACCTTGGAGCGGTACTTATGTATCTGAAGCGGGTTGCAGGAGCATTCCTTTTGCGGGTCGCCGTGATATCCGCAGGGGCAGGGGTTCATAGCGGCTACCAGCATAAAGCTTGCGGGATAGGTAAGAGATGTGACGGCCCTTGATATCGTGACCATTCCGTCCTCAAGGGGCTGACGCATAACCTCAAGAACATTTTTTTTAAACTCCGGAAGCTCGTCCAGAAATAGCACACCGTTATGTGCCAGGCTCACCTCTCCGGGTTTTGGTATCGCGCCCCCTCCAATAAGTCCGGCGTCGCTCACTGTGTGGTGTGGCGAGCGGTACGGTCTCGTAGCGTAGAGTGACGAATGGCTCGGAAGAAGCCCGGTAACCGAGTATATCTTTGTCGTCTCAAGCGCTTCCTCAAATGTCATGTCCGGCAGGATCGTCGGGAGTCTGCGAGCGAGCATGGTCTTACCCGCACCGGGTGATCCTATCATAAGCAAGTTATGTCCCCCGCTTGCTGCTACTTCAAGTGAGCGCTTTACGTGCTCCTGGCCTTTTACCTCGTGAAAATCGGCCTGGTACTCTCTTGCTTCTTTGAATACTGATCGTATGTCTACTTTAGTAGGTTTTATTTCTCTCTTATCAGCAAAGAACTCGACTACGTCCTGAAGGGAATCGACTCCGAGCACGTCAATACCGCTTACCACAGCAGCTTCCTCAGCATTTTCCCTGGGGAGGATTATGCCCTTTAGCTTTAAGTCCCTTGTGCAGATCGAAGTGGGAAGGGCGCCTTTTATCGGTTTAACCTCACCGTCAAGTGAGAGCTCGCCCAGGATTATATAATCTTTGAGCTTATTGTGATCGACAAGACCCATTACCGTCAGAATGCCTATCGATATAGGCAAATCGAACGCAGAGCCCTCTTTTCTTATGTCCGCAGGCGCAAGGTTTACCGTGATTCTTCTATAAGGGAACTCATAACCGCAGTTCTTAATTGCAGCGCGCACCCGCTCCTTACTCTCTTTCACCGCCCCTTCGGGCAGGCCAACTGTATTAAAAGCGGGAAACCCAAGCGCTATATCCACTTCCACTTCCACGAGATAGGCGTCTACGCCCAGTACTGCGCTGCTCAGAACTTTAGCTATCATAACGGTCGGGGATTATTATAACCTGAGTTTGTTGTTATTTAGAAGACAATTAAATTAAGTTAAATGAAAGGTGGAATATTTTGGGCTGCTTCACGTCGTTAAAGACAGTTTAAACGGGAATGATACGGATAATATAGTCTGTCCTCTATCCAATGGTACTTGATTTAAAGTCTAGGGCCAATGAGGCATGCCCATACATAGCAGTTTTTAAAAGGCTTTAAAACAGAACTATACGAGAAAACAAAAAAGGGGCCGAAGCCCCCTTTTTATTATAGGCTCTCTATTAATCTGATGCCTTAATAGTGTATTTAAATTAATTGTGTATCTGTATGGATTCTTGTGTTATTCTGAGAATTAAGAAAGGCATTTAGTTGCTCTGCTTTGATAGTGAGCAATTAGTACAAAAACGAAGAGGTAATGCGGGAGGCAAGACATGAATAGATTGAGAGGCGAAAGGTTTAGTAGGATAAGTACGGGTAAACGGGGAGTATTTAGGTTTTGTGGATTCCTGTTTATTGCTATTTTCACGTTGGGCGTTTGTGCAGATTATGCAAAAGCTCAGCTCACCTGTGACATAGTCCAAGTAACCGATACGACTGGAGGGGAATCAGAAGCTGGTTTTTTGAACCCAGGCGGTACATTGGGGGCTTTTTTATCTGATGCCGATATAAACGGAGGTAACCCTGACGGGAGTTTCGAAGCATATACATTCGATACTGATACATTAGTAATAACTCAGCTAACCGACAGTGTGGGACTGAATAGCTTCATATTTGATATAAATGATGACGAAACCCTATTAGGTCTATCCTCCGAGGCGGACCTAACCGGCGGGAACCCCGACGGAAACAGAGAGATATTCCTATTTGACATAGGTGCAGCGACATTTACTCAAATAACGGATACTACAGGTGAAAATAATATTGTTCCTCGTATGAATGCCGACGGGTCACTCATTGCCATTGACTCCGCGGCAGACTTAACCGGCGGGAACCCTGCTGGCAACAGAGAGATATTTCTATTCGACGCAGATACGATGATGTTTACTCAGTTGACTAGTAGTGGGGCTGGTTTTAGTATTGCTCCATCCATGAGCTCCGACGGGTCAACCATTGGTTTTCATACCGGTTCGGATTTAACTGGAGACAACCCGGATACCAGTCAAGAGGTAATTCTGTACGATGTAATGTCGGCAACTTTGACTCAAATTACAGACGGCAACAACTTAAATAGCTCTAGCCCATCGTTAAATGCCGATGCCTCGGTTATTGCATTTTCTAGTGAAACCAACCCCACAGGAGAAAATCCCGACGCTAACCGGGAGATATTCTTATTCGATGCAGACACTATGCTATTTACACAGGTAACGGATTCGACGGGTGTATCTAACTCAAGTCAATCTATAACTTCTGACGGGACTCGGGTTACATTTCGTTCTGCTGCCGATTTGACCGGGGATAATCCCGATACTAACACAGAGGTGTTTCAATTTGACGCAAATACAGGCATAACTGAGCAGATAACGGATACTTCGGGTGGCGGCGCCGGGAGCGTCAGAACAAATAGCGACGGTAGATCAATACTGTTCAGTTCGACGGCAAATATTACAGGAGACAATCCTGACGGAAATGAAGAGATATACTTTGCCGGCTGTAGATTTGTCCTAGTCGAAGGAGATGGAGGGGGAGGTGGATGTGTGATAGCAGGTAATCCCGACACAAAAAATACCGGAGCTAACCTAGCTGTTCTTTTACTGCCTCTACTCGCGATCGGTCTTAGGACTATCAGAAGAAAAAGGATAGCAGCCTAACTTAAAACTAAAGTAAACGATACTCGGTCTGAGAGGGGTGGTCTTTTTTAAAGAAGCTTCTCGATCTCTTCAGCGGGGCGGGCGAGGATTACTTTTTTACCTTTTACAACTATAGGACGCTGTATTAAGTCCGGGTGTTTTACCATCAGATCTATGATTTCACTGTCCGAAAGCTCTTTTTTCGACAAGCCAAACTCTTTGTATACCTTTTCGTTCTTTCTTAAGAGTTCCCTTGGAGGAACGCCTAGTTTCTTAATAAGTCCACTAAGCTTTCTTTTTGTAAAGGGGGTCTCATAGTAATTTACCTGGTCAAATTCCGACCCGTTCTCCCTCAGAATCTTAAGCGCCTTTCTCACTGTGGAGCAGGTCGGTTTTATGTATATCGTGATCTTATCATCGCTCATGGCCCTGGATTATACCTCAGTACTGATGCGCTTAAAATATTTCCGGTTAAGTTTCAGCCAAAATTATATTGACATATTTTCCCAAATGTCATAAACTTAAAGCAGAATATAAGGAAATAGTAATAAAATATTCTGCCTTATGAAAGAACCTGACCCTCATTTGTGTAGTTACAATTTAATTTATCTTAACATTCCAACCAAAAGCAATCCTATATACATTTCAGGAAATTCGAGCAGAAAAAGTGTGTCCGGGATTTAATTGATATGATTGATGAGCTGAGCGCTCTTCGAAGAATAGAGGAGCATTTTAATACTGCATCAGATAGTGTAGAGGTCGGCATCGGTGACGACGCAGCCGCAGTCAAGATCGCCCATGGCAGCCTTCTTCTTGCGACGACCGACTCTCAGGTAGAAGACGTGCATTTTATTAAATCTTTCATATCTCCGAGGGTGCTTGCCAGGAAATCGGTCGCCGTCTCAGTGAGCGATATCGGAGCTATGGGCGGCGTAGCCAGATACATACTCGCATCAGTAGGGTTCTCAGCAGACGAAGACGAGGACTATCTCGCTCAGATGATAAGCGGATTCAGAGAGTCCGAACAAGAATTCGGTGTAGAGCTTATAGGTGGCAACCTGAGCACGTCCGACAAGATCTTTTTGGATATAACGGCTCTTGGAGAAATTGAGCCAGAAAACGTAGTCAAGAGAGCCGGTGCCTGCGAAGGTGACCTTATATACGTAAGCGGTACATTGGGAGATTCTGCGCTAGGTCTCACGCTACTTAAACAGGGGTCTTCACACAGTGACAGTAGAGTGTTGATTGAAAGACATATGTATCCTTGCCCAAGGCTCGAACTCGGCAGACAGCTTGCTGTAAACGGAGCGGTTACATCGATGATTGACGTAAGCGACGGACTTGTTTTAGATTTGGGAAGAATAACGGTCGATAAGGGTTTAGGCGCGAGAATCTATGCCGACAAACTCCCTTTATCCAGCGAGTATAAGAGCATAGCTAGTGATTATGCAGAGGACTTCTTCGAGCTTGCTCTCTCTGGCGGTGAGGACTACGAGCTTCTCTTTACTGCACCTGAGAATAATAAAGACAATGTATCAGAAATCGCATCATCCGTCGGGACTGATGTAACCGAGATCGGCATTGTTACTGCCGGCCCGGCAATTGAAATCGTAGATTCTAACGGGAAAGAAATAAAACTTAAACGGAGGGGATTCGTTCACTTTAATTAATAAGAGGACAATTTTGATTACACGGACGAAATTAGTATTCGGACGAAAAAATGGACGAGATTTCTTATAGCTACAATTTATTTTTAATACTGCTTCTCCTTTTCCTCTCGGGATTTTTCTGCCTGTCCGAGGGCTCTCTCTTTTCTCTCGGCAGACACCAGCTTGAAAGTCTCAGGAAGGAAGGCAAGAACAGTTACAGGATTATAGAGAAGCTTCTGAAAGAGCCTTATAAGCTTATTATCACCATTCTGTTCGCAGACGAAGTCGTTAACGTCGCCTATTCAAGTATCATCGGTATTACAGTTGCAAGTCTCCTGGATGGGTACTCGGAAAGGAGCATAATGATAATTTCCGTAGCTATAGCATCTCCGAGTCTTCTACTATTAGGTGAAATAGGTCCTAAGACTCTCGGAGTAAAGTAT
>DEIM01000185.1:16742-24037 GCA_002352485.1 Candidatus Dadabacteria bacterium UBA2774 | reverse complement strand
CGAGGGTGATCGCAACTTTAATATCCTACCCGCTTCATTATTTTCATATTCTTGTTACGCCGATCAGGTGGGTACTGGTTATACTGTCTATCGGTTTTACACGTGTGCTGGGCGGTAAGATTGAATATGAGCAGCGCAGGGAATTCACGCCCGAGGAAGTAAAGGTTCTGGTCGGTATGGGGGGTGAGGAGGGGGTTGTTACAGACATAGAGAAAAAGCTTGTCGGAAGTCTCTTTAAGCTCGAGGAGGTACCTGCCTATAGGATTATGTCCCCCGGTGTGGAATGCTTCCTACTCCCACAGACACTCTCAAGGAAAGAGGCCTTATATGAGATTAAAAAAAGGGGGTTCTCGCGGACCCCTGTGTATAAAGATAACAAGGACAACATTACTGGCGTACTATACGCGAAAGACCTGCTTTCCTTTGACTTATCTGAAGCTAAGAGCATAAAAGGAATACTCCGGTCGCCTTATTTTATTCCCAGGACAAAGATGGCTTTTGATCTCTTAAAGGAGTTTCAGGGAAACCGCAATCACATAGCAATTGTAGTGGATGAATACGGGCGTTTCGACGGGATAGTTACCATGGAGGATATACTCGAGGAGCTCTTCGGTGAGATCGAGGACGAAAGGAGAGTTATTCTAAAACCCCAAGTAAGATGGGAGGGAGAGTCCCTTATAATCCCGGGGAATATGAAGATAGACGAATTTAACAACACATTTCTCTTCACTGTGCTCAGGTTCGGGGGGCTCGATAATCTCGGTGAGGATTTACTTGGGTCCGTGCTCCCTTCCGAAGAGGACCATGAAACAGTAGCAGGGTTTATATTCGATATGTTCGGCAAATTCCCGGAACAAGGAGAGAGTGTAAGACACGGGAGTTTGATCTTTGAAGTAAACGATGTGTCTGGCAAGAGAATAACCGAGATTAAAATTAATCGGGTAGACAGAGAGGTAGCCGATGTCGCTTGAGATTGTTATAGCCGTCATAGTGGTAACGCTCATACTGCAGGCATTTTTCGCAGGCTCAGAGATCGCCCTCATATCCTGCGACAAGGTAAAAATGAAAGCGCTTGCAGACGGGGGCTCAAGGAGCGCTAAGCTTGTCATGACCTCGTTTTCACAGATAGAGCGTTTTTTGAGTACCACGCTTGTTGGAATAAACCTGTCTCTAATCACGAGCACCATAGTGCTGACTTTCTATATACAGCAAAAATACGGTACCGGCGGAGAATTATATACGGTTTTAATCCTCTCACCGCTCATAATAATTTTCGGCCAGGTCGTACCCAAAGCCGTATTCCAGAAAAAAAGAAACACGATTGTGCTTTGGGCCATATACCCTCTATGGGTCGCTACAAAGATTTTCTACCCCATATTGATATTCGTAAACATCTTTACCAAGAATCTCCTTAATCTTATCGGTAGCACCGAAAACACTTACATTACAAGGGAAGAGCTCATAAACGTGATAGAGGGAGATTCTAAGACCCCGACTGTCGATTATAAGGAAAGGATTATAAAAAGAATTTTCCGCTTCTCAGAGACAACAGTCGAGGAAATAATGATACCGCTCGTACATGTAAGCGCGCTCGGCGAAAACACCAAGGTTGGAGACGCGGTGAAACTCATTAAAGAGACCGGGCACTCGAGAATACCTATATTCAGCGAACGAGTAGACGACATAACCGGCATGCTGCACTCGTTTTACCTGCTTGGAGCTGATCCTAACGAGGCTGTAAAGAACTATGTGAGATCTCCGTTCTATGTTCCAGAGTCAAAACCAGTGGACGAGCTTCTAGACGAGATGAAAGAGGGTAAAGCGGGCATGGCTGTGGTAGTTGACGAGTACGGCGGCGCGGTAGGCGTGATAACACTCGAAGACATTCTTGAAGAAGTGGTCGGTGAGATTGAGGACGAATATGATAAGGGTATTAAGCTCTGGAGGAAAACCGGGGAAGGGCAGTATCTGATTAACCCAAAGATTGAGATTGAGATGATAAACGATGATCTCGGGCTAGGTATTCCCGAAAACGACGACTATGAAACTCTTAGCGGTTTCCTCTTATCTGAAGTAGGTGCTATTCCCAAAACGGGGGATAAAATCAAACACCAGAATTATGTATTTACGATTACTAAGGGCTCTACGAGGTCAATTGAGGAAGTTAAGCTCTCAATCAAAAAAGCAAAATAAACACGCAGGTACTAAGAGTCATTCGAGGCTAAGTAAAATTTCCTTTTCTTTCTCCCTCATTTCATCTCTTTCCTTTTTCTTCTTATGATCGTATCCGAATATATGAAGTATCCCGTGAACGATCAGTTTTTTAATCTCCTCCTCGCGTGTTATGCCGTAACGCCTGCTGTTACGCTCGGCTGTAGATAGTGAGATAATTATATCCCCGAGTAGAGTCATGTCGGGCTCCTCTCCCTGCGGGAAAGAAAGTACATCCGTCGTACGGTCAATATTCCTGTAGGTACGGTTAAGCTCTCTCATTTTGTCATCACCAATAAATGAGATAGACAGCTCTGAATTTTTAGGGGCGTCTAGGCTCTTTAAAACAGTCCTCGCTATTTTCTTAAGACTGGCTTTAAATCCTGACTCAAGCTCCCGGGTTTCATCCAATATCGCAATCTGCATAAGATATATATTACTCGCGCCGCGCCGTCTCGGAAATATCCCCTGTAGATTTATGTGGTATGAAAATTTTGGACAGTTCATAAAATTCAGATAAGATTCTAACCATCTATGAGTAAGAGAAAAGCTAAAGTTGAGAGAAAAACCTCCGAAGTAGAAGTCACGGTTGATATAAGTCTCGACGGTAAGGGAAAGTTCGAGATCGATACCGGTATACCGTTTTTTGACCACATGCTTTCCCAGCTCGCCAAGCACGGCTACTTCGATCTCAAGATTAAAGCCGTAGGCGACATCGATGTGGACTTCCATCACACGGTAGAAGACGTCGGACTTGCTCTAGGTGACGCCATTCTAAAAGCGCTCGGCGATAAAAAGGGAATCACAAGATTCGGGGAAGCCACGGTTCCGTTTGACGAAACCCTTGCAACAGCAAATGTTGACCTGAGCGGCAGGCCCTATCTTGTGTTCAAAGCCCAAATCCCAAAGAGTAAAGTAGGGGATTTTGATCTTGAGCTCGCAGAGGAATTTTTTAAGTCCTTCTCAAACACTCTAATGTGCAATCTCCACATTGAGCTTAAGTACGGCGACAACCTTCACCACATGGTAGAAGCTGTATTCAAATCAGTAGGGCGCGCTCTGGATAGCGCAACCAAACTTGATCCCCGCTCAAACGAGGTTCCTTCCACAAAGGGCAAGCTCTAAGCCATGATTGCGATAGTAGATTACGGAATGGGTAACCTGAGGAGTGTTAGTAAAGCCTTTGACCTTCAGGGGTTCCCTGTCACGGTGACTAGAGACCAGGATGTGATATCTAACGCAAGCGGGCTCGTTCTGCCCGGAGTAGGCGCGTTCGGTGATTGTGTGCGTAATCTGGATGAATACGGGTTAACTACGCCGATTAAAGATTATATAGATTCGGGAAGACCTTTTCTCGGTATATGCCTCGGTCTGCAAGTTCTGTTTGAAGAGAGTGAAGAGTCCCCTGGGGTACCCGGTTTCGGAGTGTTTAAGGGCAAGGTCGTCAAGTTTCCAAACTTTAAGGAAGAGCGCCTCAAGGTGCCGCACATGGGTTGGAATGAAATTCTAATTCAAAAAGATGCGCCGGTACTGGAGGGTATACCCGACAAGAGCTGGTTTTATTTTGTGCATTCCTATTATCCTGCACCTGCGGACGAAAGCATCATTGCTGTTAAAGCAGATTACGGTATCGAGTTCACCGCCGCAGTCTATAAAGAAAACGTCTTTGCCTCACAGTTCCACCCTGAAAAAAGCAGCGAATACGGTCTTAAAATGCTGAGAAATTTCGCCGCCCTATGCGGTGAAGAGGTGCAAGCGGCCTCTGGCTAATTAACCGGATACTCCTTGTCGGATGCACCCGGTGCTCTGCTCGGAGTAGCATCTGCCGATGCGGGCCCGTATATAGCCTTATAGGCCCCGTAACTTCTCAGAATCCTCCTTATGTAATTCCTGGTTTCCCTGAACGGGACTTCTTCAATGAACTCGTCTTTTTCTAGCCCGTAAAATCTAACCTTCCAATCCGCCGCCCTGTGAGGGCCCGCGTTGTAGCTTGCGAGCGCAAGCTCAACGTCCCCGTTAAACTCGTCCAATACCTGTTTAAAATAGAATATTCCCATCTCTATGTTGATTCGTGGAATTGTGAGCATTTCCACAGTGAAGCCGCTAATGCCTATCTGTCTCGCCACGGCTCTGGCAGTCGGAGGTATAAGCTGCATAAGCCCCACAGCGTCAGCTGGTGAGACCACGTCTTTCTGGAAGCGGCTCTCTTCACGCATTATGGAATAGACCAATAGCTCATCCACCCCATACTTCTTGGCGTAGGCCCTAACTATGTCTTTGTAACCCCTGGGGAATGAGAGCGTGTTTGCCTGGGGGAGCCCGATTCCCTGAGCGACTTTTATCGAATTATTGTAGTCGTCCACTTTAGAGTAAAGGAGGCTTACCACAACAAATTCCTCTTGTGTGCTTGCTTCCTCCTGCATCTTCTCGGTTTCGAGTCTTGCCTCATCGAGCATACCAAGCCTGATCAGGAGCATGGTTTTTTCTTTCCTTGAGTTTGCGGTTGAGTTAAGTGAAATAGATTCGGGGTTCATATTCTGATAGTTTGGTCTCGTGCCGGTTTTCTGTTGAGCAAGGTAGCTGTGATATGTAGGTGTAGTGAGAGCGGCGAGCGCTGTGTATTCGGCCTGCGCTTCTGTTGTCTTTCCTTGCTTCTCGAGCGTCCTCGCTTTCCAATAGCGGGCATTTGAGGCGTTAAAGGTAGAGCTTGATTCGGTAAATGCCGAGAATGTGCCTAGCGCTTCTCTGTACATACCCTTTCTGTAGTAAATCCAGCCCAGATACCAGGCGCCATCTTCAGCGTACTTACTCTTAGGGTACGTCCTAATCAGCTCGTCGTATATTTTCACTGCCCTATCCGTATTCCCGTTTATCTGATAGAGTCTCGCCGCATTATACAGACCTTCTGCGGCAAGCTCACTTGAGGGATATTGCAGGTGTATCTGGTAGTATAGGTCTGAAGCCTGCGAGTCGAGCCCCTGTTTTGACTTTAATTTACCTCTCCAGAAAAGGGATCCTGGTGAATTTATGCCCCTTAGCATATTTTCCGCTTCGTTAAGTCTTTTGGTATTGACCATTGCAATACCCATTTTTGTTCTCATGTCTGTGGATTTTGAGGGCACCTTATCGTAATTGTTTAATGCGGCGTTCCATCTCGAGCGGCTAAAAAGGGTGTTGGCCCTCTGTGCGTATTCGGACTCCGTTGCCCTCCATGCGATCCCCTGCGTCTGGCTCAGGTTCCTGGCAGCTGTATACGAATCGCTCGATGCCTTCGTTTCCGGATATTCTACCCATACTCTCTTATACACTGCCGAGGCGTCACGGTACTTTCCCTGCTTTTCTAATGCGTTACCGAGACTGTAGAGATATAATGCCTTCTTGTGTCTTTCGCTTTCCCCACCGTAGAGCGCACGGAAAGTTCTCTCGGCATTTCCGTAATCCCCCGTTTCGGTGTAGATGTTGCCGAGGCGCTCAAGGGTCTTTTTCTTTACCCCGCTTCCAGGATACTGGGTCAGTACTTTATTAAACGCAGTGGAAGCGTTCCCGAAGTCCCCCATGTTCTGATACCCCGCTCCCTGATAATAAAGAACGTAATCCGCCACTAACGGAAGCTCGCTCTCGACTCCGCTAAGCCTTGTCACGCCCTCTTCAAATTTTCCCAGTTTTATGAAGCAGTAGCCTTTCTTGAATTTGTCCAAAGGCTCGCTTGTAGCCTGAAGATAGATCTCGGACTGACAGTTAATCTGCGCCCCGGCCTCAAACGAATAGGCGGTTATTAACAAGAGTAATAGTACGAATGTCCCTTTGGTTAATGGTTCTAAGCCATGCTTCTCTTTCATATTATTACCTCCCTCTATTTTGCGGATCGAGTAAGTCCCTTAGTCCTTCTCCAAAAAGATTAAAAGAAAAAGCCGTAATGAATATTGCCAGGCTAGGAAAAACTATCAGATGCGGAAACGTCCTCATGCCCTGCCAACCGGTACTTGCCAAAGTGCCCCAGCTCGATTCTGGCGGCGCGATCCCAAGGCCCAGAAAGCTCAGAGTGGATTCTGCTAGTATCGCATATGGCACTGAAAACGTAAGCGTTATTATTAGCGGGCTCAATATGTTGGGGATTATGTGAACACCTAAAATCCTTGAAGGTGATGCGCCGAGCCCCCTTGCAGACTGCACAAAATCCACCCCCTTCAATTGGAGCACGCTTGCCCTTACGATTCTCGCAACCCGCATCCAGGCGGTCAGTCCCAGCGCTAGCACTATGCCCAGCACTCCCCTTCCGATTATCAGCGTTAAGAGCACAATGAGCAGTAAATCGGGGAGAGAATAAAATATATCGACGAGCCTCATCATTACCTCGTCTATCTTTCCACCCAGATACCCGGACACCGCCCCATATAACGTTCCGATTATAAGAGCAATCAGCGCCGTTCCGAGCGCCACTGTGATCGATACCCTCGAGCCGTATATGACACGGCTAAGCAGGTCCCGTCCCTCCTGGTCCGTACCCATTAAGTTTGTCTGATTCGGTTTACTGAGAGCGTTCTTAAAATCCGTCTTATCGTAGCTAAAAGGCGCAACCAGGGGCGCAGCTATAGCTATAGCTATGATTATGACGATAACTGCTGCGGTAATAATAATTTGAGCCTTTAGAAGCAAGTCAGCTTTCCCTTTTATAAGGCACTGTTTAATTAGGTACTTTGGGGACTGCGCTTTACAAAAGAATAAATGAAAAATCTCTTAAGTTCGACAGATTTGAGCTAAAAACCGGCTTTTCCTTCGTCGTCTCTAAAATAAGTTGCTTTGACTACGGTTTTTATACCGCCCCTGACGTTAAAATCCCCCGTGACTACAGCCTTAATAGGCTTGCAGGCCTCGACGATATCATCAAGGATTTTATTGGTCACGTGCTCATGAAAGGCGCCTTCATTACGGTATGCGTATATATAGAGCTTTAGCGACTTAAGCTCTATACAGAGCTCCCCCGGCACGTACTTAAGGTTAATCGTCGCAAAGTCGGGCTGCCCCGTCTTGGGGCAAACACATGTGAATTCCGGGCATGAAATATCTATCTCGTATTCCCTTTC
>DEIM01000185.1:0-16671 GCA_002352485.1 Candidatus Dadabacteria bacterium UBA2774 | reverse complement strand
GGGAAGAGCTATCAAGTACTTGACTGCTGAGGGATTATTATAAATACTAAATGCTCTACTGGGGCATAGTATAAGGGCAGTACGTCGGTCTCTGGATCCGAAGATCAAGGTTCGAATCCTTGTGCCCCAGCCATCTACTATTGTTATCCAAATCAGGAGGAACCCACATGAGCATAGTTCTAGTAGTAGACGCAAAATTAAAGCCCGAGAGCATTTCAGACGCTGTGAAGTTTTTTGCCGAGATTGTTCCCGACACCAGGGCTTTTGAGGGCTGTCAGGGGGTCGATGTTTGTATTGATTCCGAGGACGCCGGCAATTTAGTGCTTGTAGAGAAGTGGGTTTCTATGGAGCATTATCAGAAATACCACCACTGGCGTGAAGAGACAGGAGTGCTCGATCAGCTGCGTTCCTTCCTCGATGGACCCCCGAGCAGGCGTGTTCTAAACGTCGCGGTCTGATTTTTAATGGTTAAAGGCATGTCCGATATTATAATCGGTTATGAGCTGTGGCAACTTCAATTAGAGGTGAAAACCATATGAGTATAGTGCTGATAATAGACGCCAAGCTTACGCAGGAAAGTGTCTCCAAGGCCGTGGATTTCTATGCCAAAATAGTGTCAGACACAAGGAGCTTTGAGGGTTGCGAGGCGATAGAGATTTGCATTGATTCTGAGGACGCGGGTAATTTGGTCGTGGTTGAGAAATGGGCCTCGGAGGATCTCTATAAAAAGCACTACCAATGGCGCGAAGAAACCGGAGTGCTCGATCATATACGTGCCTTACTCGACGGACCTGTCAGCAGGCAAATTCTGAATGTGGCGGCCTGATTTTTTTACTGACTTAAGAATGAAATGCCCTGTCTAATTCGTTGTTACAGGGTCAAACTTCTGAAGGTTCTCCTCGTTTTCAAAATAGTAAACGGTTTGTCTTCATAGCCTATTTCTAAGTGGTTTTCTCGGATCAATTCAGGATCTCAGCGTATTCCCTAAAAACTTTAGTGGGAACGTGCTCTCCCACGCCGAATATGTTCATTATAATGACAATTACCGACCCGCTTTCAGGCTCGAACATCACTAGAGATGTGTATCCTATATATTCCCCTGTATGTCCAATCCAACCGTCCATCTCTCCGATTCCAAGTCCATATTTATCGTATTCAGGACAACTTCTTTTCACTCTATCAGGGTCATCGTCATCGCATGGATCAAATATGATAGGAGCCAAGCTATTAATACGCTCTTGCTGCATTTCTTCCTTAAGCAGCGTCCCCATTCCTAATGCCTCACTCCACTTTCGCAAATCCAACAGTCTCGAAATCATTGCACCGGAAGCTGCGGAAGAGGAAGGTTCAGAAAATGTGACATCCATAAGGCCGGTTTCCGGGTCGAATTCTACATATCCTCTGGAAAAAGGTACAGGTATGTCGGGGGTTGTGGGGTAAATTGTACCGCCAAGACCAAGCGGCTCAATTATCCTCGTATAAATCTCGTCCCCCACAAAATTTCCGGTAACCTGCTCAATAATCATTCCCAATATAACTGTGCTGGTATTGGAGTAATGCCATCCCTGACCGGGATCGAAATAGGGCAGATTGCTGTCGGCCACATCAACCAATTCCTGAGGCGCCCATTTTCTTAGAAGATCCTCAAGCAGTAAAACCACAAAATCCTGATCCTCGGTATAATTAAATATCCCGCTTCTCATATTAGCCAAATCACGGACTGTCGCATCACTGTTTTCTATTTCGGGGAAAAACTTCTCTAAAGGGTCATCCAAACTTAACATGCCCTCACCAACAAGCTGAAGTATCACAGTCACAGTAAATGATTTTGTGACACTACCTATACGTACATGATCGTTTTTCTCAATAGCTTCATTGGTATCAATATCAGATACGCCTTGTTCAATTATAAGATTCCCCTCTCCGGGAATCCACACGCCCACCAATGCGCCCGGAATACCAAATTCCTCCATATTTTCAGTGAGAATTTGCCTGAGTCTCTCAGTAAGCTCTGGATCAAGGGAAGATTTGCCATCTGAATTACAGGAGGAGCTAATAAGGAACGAAGATAAGACCGTAAGTACTAAAAATGTAACTGTTTTTGTGAGCGAATCAGCGAATCTTTTTCCATTACCGATAGACATAAACACTATACCTACAATTAGATCGAGTATTTACAATAGGTGAGTAAATTTCTTGAATCTATATTCTAAATCTCAACAAGGTAATACCACGTGGAAGCTAATTCTTAGCCGATACATTGTACTTTTCGAGGTTCTCTTCGCTCTCAAAATAGTAGACGCTTCCGTCAGGCGCCGCGCCAATAACAGCCTGTGATTTATCTACTTTGCCCCCACTCACAGGATCGATGCCTAGTCGGCTTTCGGGGTTGTTCTTTAGTTTTGCTTCGCACATCTCACAGCAGCCGTAGTATGTTTTACCTTCAAGCTCCACAGGTATTTGGTCTTTAACAAACAGCTGGTCCGTGATCATGCAGACGTTTTTACCCTCAACTTCTTTAAGGGAGCTCTCTGAGGTTTCATCTGCTATCGAGCTTCCAGTCATAAACAATGCTAAAGCTAAGAAACTAAGTACGAAAAGTTTTAGTGTATTGGATTTTTGCATCAGCTATTGCCTCCTTGTTAATATCTAAATCTTAAGCATATTTTCCAGGTAATCAAGTTAAATTTAATTAAATCAGACCATATTCACATTAGACCCTACATAGATTCAACTCTGACGTTCATTCGCACCTTGTGCTCTTCCCCGGGCTGGATTGTAACCGTATTTTCATCGACATTTGCAGTTTCAATACATACGAAGTTTTTGTATTCCTCTGCGCCCAAGTCTTTCATGTCGTGTGCCTTTTCCTCCCAGGGGTTCCAGACTACGGTTGAGCTGCTGCCCGATTTTTTTATATGCAAAGACCTCTTGAGACCCGGGTCTTCTATCACGCAGTCACTTTGGGTATTTAGATATATCCTGTCAGTTTCACTCATAATCTTAAGTGCCCCTTCTTGCTTCTTCGTTGCAAAGTCATCTACTTTATCAATGTAGGCAGTGTCCTCAAGACCCTGTATTGAGACATCTGAAATATCATGCACTTTATAGTAGCTGTGAAACGCGCTTGATATAGTAAATTCAGAGCTTCCTATATTAATCGTCCTGAGCTCGATATTCAACTGACTTCCAATAGTAAATATAACTTTCAGATAGAATCTGTGTTCAAAGAGCTTTAGGGTATCGTTACTGTTCGTCAGTCCGAGCCTGATCTCGGTTTCACTGTCCGAGGGCTTCTTTGTCTCTCTTACGTGCCACTTTGAAGTCCTCGCAAAGCCGTGAGCGGGCTTTGACTTATCCGTAGGATTATCAGCAAACCACGGCCAGCTTATTGGTATCCCTCCCCTTATCGCAACACCGGGCTTAAAACGGCTGTGCGGGCTAAGATATATGACTTCCTCCTGCCCTTGTGGTTTAAAGGAAGTTATTTGAGCGCCGTGTAAAAATATCTCAGCCGATGCGCTTTCGTTATTGACCTCTGCAACTATAAGCCCCCCCGCTCCTTCTTTGAATTCCAGGTGACCGTTTATGGAAAATTCCTTATTAAGCTTATCCAGACTTTGCATACAAGTTCTCCGAGAGATTTGGTTACTTAAGAGTATTTTAAATTACTCCAAGGTCTTACTGTTGTCCACCGGGGCATGTTTTTGAACTTTTTCCTAAAAAATAGTAATATCTCAACAGTAAACGAGCAGACTGCTCATTTATACATAATCAAAGGAGGATGATATTATGGAAATTATTTCCTGGATTATATTCGGACTGGTCGCAGGCGCAGTTGCCAAGTTTTTAATGCCCGGAAAAGACCCTGGGGGCTTTATCGGTACTATAGTGATTGGTGTGGTAGGCGCCTTTATCGGCGGCTTGATAGCCAACATGACCGGATTTGGAGCAGTGAGCCCTGGTTTTAACCTCAAAAGCTTCATTTTCGCCGTTGCCGGCTCAATACTTCTTCTTATAGTCTATAGGATGGTGAAAGGCAAGTCTTAATCGTTTCAGTTGAATATGACCCGTCTTGAAGAATAATGCCTAAATTAAACCAAGTTACGGAATTTCTGGATAAATTTCTCGATATCGATGACATCGACGACACTTGCTGGAACGGTCTTCAGTTCGAAGGCACTCCGGAGGTAAAGAAGATAGCTTTCGCAGTCGATGCGAGCGTCGAATCGTTTAAGATTGCCGCTAAAGAGAATGCCGATATGTTAATCGTACATCACGGGCACTTCTGGAGCACTCATGACCCGTCAATCAGGGGCTGGACAAAAGAGAGGATAGATTGCCTCTACAAAAGCGGTCTGTCGCTATACGCCTGTCACCTGCCGCTTGACCGTCACAGGGAGGTCGGTAATAACTCCGAGCTTATTAAGCTCCTGGGCGCTCAGATCAAAGACGGGTTTCTCTTGCACAAGGGTAAAAACATAGGCTGGACAGGCGTATGGAAGCGCGGCGTCAGTTTGAGCAAGATCGAGAATTTGCTAAACTCCGAGCTAAATACCCGCTGTATTGTGCTTCCATTCGGTAAAGAAAAGATAAAAACTATCGCAGTTTGCAGCGGCGGCGGCGGTTACGGAGGGTTTTATGAGGCGCTTCGAGCCGGAGTCGATCTATTCCTCACAGGGGACGCTGTTGAAATTTACTACACAGCCAAAGACTCGGACATGAACGTCATTTTCGCCGGCCACCACGCAACCGAGACCGTGGGCCTCAAAGCGCTATCTAAAGTGCTAGAAAAGAGGTTTAGGCTAGAAACCGTTTTCATCGACCTGCCGACCGGGTTATAGTTCTGCGTATTCTGTCCGAAAACCACTCTAATACCCCGTAAATAATTGACAAAACCACAAGCAAGTCTTAGACTATCTTTTTAATTAAGCGGAGGCGTAAGAAATGAGCAGCAGCAACGTTGTAAAGATATTTGATACCACTTTAAGAGACGGAGAGCAGGCACCCGGCTGCGGTATGACCGCAGAGGAAAAGCTACGTGTAGCTCACCAGCTCGAGAAGCTCGGGGTCGATATCATCGAGGCCGGTTTCCCGATCTCCTCAGAAGGGGATTTCCAATCCGTTAAGGTAATTGCGGATACCATTCGCGGGTGCGAGATCGCGGGTCTTTGCAGGGCCAATTACAACGACATAGACAGGGGCTGGGAAGCGGTAAAAGGGGCCGAACAGCCGAGGATTCACACATTTATCGCTACCTCGGACATACATTTACAGCACAAACTAAAAAAATCAAAAGACGAAGTGCTAGAGATCATAAGCGGGGCCGTCAAGCATGCGCGAAATTACACGGAAAACGTAGAATTTTCCTGTGAGGACGCTACCAGAACCGACCTTGACTATCTTTGCCAGGCTGTGGAGCTTGCCATCAGAGCGGGTGCTTCAACTATAAACATCCCCGACACCGTGGGCTACACGGTGCCCGAGGAATTTATGCACATCATAAGAACACTGAATGAGAGAGTTAAGGATATTGATAAAGTCACATTGAGCGTCCATTGCCATAACGACTTAGGGCTTGCGGTCGCAAACTCTCTTGCCGCGATAACAGAGGGCGCAAGACAGGTCGAGTGTACCATTAACGGGCTCGGAGAAAGGGCGGGTAACGCTTCCCTTGAAGAGATCGTAATGGCGCTTAAGGTCAGAAACGACATGAACCCCTACACCACGAGGCTCTCAACTGAGCAGCTTTACCCCGCCAGCAGAATCGTCTCACAGGTAACGGGCATAAACGTACAGCCAAATAAAGCCATTGTCGGGGCCAACGCCTTTGCGCATGAAGCGGGCATCCATCAGGACGGAGTACTTAAGGAAAGAATTACCTATGAGATAATGAGTCCTGAGGAAGTGGGCATACCTTCAAACAAAATAGTACTCGGAAAACACTCCGGGCGGCACGCCTTCAGAACCAGGCTAGAGGAGTACGGATATTTCCTCGAAGATGAACCCTTCAAGAACGCGTTTAAGAAGTTTAAAGACCTTGCTGACAAGAAAAAGTACGTATTCGATGAGGATATAGAAGCCCTCATAAGTGAGGAATTCGTCCGCTCATCCGATTTCTACGAGCTTGTTTCGGCAAACTACTCCGGAGGCTCGGATATGCACCCGGTGGCAACGGTTAAGCTCCGTGTGGACGGTGAGGAGTTTACAATTTCTGAGAGTGGCGACGGCCCCGTTGATGCTGCCTATCAAGCGGTTGCAAAGCTCACAGGTCTTAACCCGGCACTCGAGCACTACATAGTTGCTTCAATTACCGAAGGGATCGACGCACAGGGTGAAGTGAGCGTAAGGGTCGAGGACGAGGGCGTCATAACTCAGGGGCAGGGCGCGGATACCGACATTGTCGTCGCCAGCGTAAAAGCTTATGTAAATGCTCTAAATAAACTCAGGTGGCGCAAAGAGCACCCCAAGCGCGTGAGCTCAAGGGGTATGATGTAGGGCTTCTAAAAAACTTAACATCTTAACTGCATATGATGATATAATTCCTATGTGATTGCAGCTAGATGATTACAAAATATCTGCAACATATAGACATATGCCGTTTCCCACAGAACAAATAGAACAATTCGTCAGAGCCGGATACCCGATACTGAACCTCGTTTCTTGGGAAGAGGAGCGGGTACAAAATAGCATTAAGTCAATCGGAGTTAAAGTCCACGGGGATAACTGTAAATTTTACGTGTGGTCCTGTACCGAGGGCGCCAATAACGGAAGCAGCAGCAGCTTTAACGGCGAAGACCTTGTTGTTGAAGCTTTAAGTAAGGTAGAGGAAGATACGGGCCCCGGATTTTATATATTTAAGGACGTTCATTATTATTTAAGCGAGCCAAGGCTCATAAGAAAACTGAAGGATCTCTATCAAAATCTAAGAAAAAGCTCCAAAACACTATTTTTAATCTCTAATACCGCATCACTATCGGATGATCTTGAAAAGGAGATATCGGTAATTGACATAGACCTGCCCGACCGCTCCGAAACAGAGAAGATTTTTGACTTCGTTATTAAATCCTCAACGTCCGAGAGTATCCAAGAGTCGCTTAAGCCCAACATGCGCGAAGCCTGCATAAACGCTCTATTAGGTCTAGGGGCGCTTGAAATGGAGCTTGCTCTCCGTAGAGTGCTCGTAGGGAAAGAGAGCATGGATGAGGGTACTATTGACGCTCTCCTTGAGGAAAAAGCACAGCTCGTCAGAAAAACGGGGACGCTCGATTTTGTAAGAAGCCGTGTAGATATTGACGATGTCGGCGGGCTTGAGAACTTAAAAGAGTGGCTTTACACAAGACGTATGGCATTTTCAAAAGAGGCTCAGGAGTACGGTCTCGACACTCCCAAAGGTCTATTGCTGATGGGCATCAGCGGCTGCGGTAAGAGCCTCTGTGCAAAGGCGATTGCCACGGCGTGGAGCCTTCCGCTTTTAAGGCTCGATTTAAACCAGGTATACAGCGAAGCGTTTGGAAGTCCTGAAGAGGCGTTTAGAAGAGCGATAAAAACAGTTGAGGCAACAGCGCCTTGCGTACTATGGATTGATGAGATGGAGGCCGGTATCACAAGGAGCGGCGAAAAATCCGGAGACAGCCCTACCTCTCGGATATTCGGATACTTCCTCACCTGGATGCAGGAAAAGAAATATCCCGTTTTTATCACCGCCACCGCGAACCAAATTGACCTCCTTCCACCTGAAGTACTTAGGAAAGGTAGGTTCGATGAGATTTTCTTCGTCACTCTACCAAATAGGAAGGAGCGAAGGGAAATTTTCAGGATACACCTAGAGAGCCGCGGTAAAGACCCTGAGCACTATGATCTAGATTCGCTCGCCAAGAATACAGAGGGGCAGAGCGGAGCCGAAATCGAGCAGGCCGTCGTATCGGCGCTCTTTGAATCGTTCTCAAATAAAAGAGAGCTAAACGACAGAGAGCTTATTATAGCCTCATCGTCAATTGTTCCTCTTTCCACCACTATGCGAGAGGAAATCTCCTCCCTCGAACGATGGGCGTCCAACAGAGCCGTCAAGGCTTCGAGATAAATGTTTTTTTCTAATCTATGGTAATAATCCGTTTTTAAATTCTGAAGAGCAGGTATTATTTTAATCATGCAGGACCCGTCCTGGTTTCTTAATTCTTACTCAGTGGGGATGTAGCTCAGCCTGGGAGAGCGCAGCGTTCGCAACGCTGAGGTCGGGGGTTCGATTCCCCTCATCTCCACCAGCCTTCACTAAACTTGACTCACACTATTCCATAGGGACTATTAAGGCAGTAAATGATAATGGGTTTAATTATTTGAAACCTGGAAGTAATATCTCAGTATGCAATACCGGCGACATATTTTTTACAGCTCTTGGATACTTCGTCATCTAGCGCAAGCAGCTCTTCATGCATACCCAGGCTTGTGGAAAGATATTTATTAGCCTGAACCACAAGTTTTTCACTTTTATCTACAAGCTCAAGCGGTTCACTCTCTTCACCTTCATATAAGCCTATGTATATACCAAGCGCCTTCTCTATGTTTCGTGCGCTCTCGGTGTATGTGTTCACAGACTTAATTAACATTTGATGCGGCTCGTTCATTGACCCAGGGACATACATGGTTTCAAGCTCTTTACTTACTTCCTCAAACGCTTCCTCGGCTACCTTACTTGCGTGGTATATTACTTCCTCATCTTCGTTTATAAGTATTTCCCCGTATTCAAAGCTTATTTCATGTAGCTGTGTATAAATGCTCACTATCTCGCAGCGGTATTGCAAGGCGTCTGCTTTCGCGCCCAGAGATACGGTCTCGGCCGCAAATGCCGCCCACGTTGTTAAAGCCAGCAATAGCGAAAGATACGTAAATGTTTTTAGCATATTGCTACCGATATTCTTTAATGCATGGTTAATGTTATTCACGATAAAGACCCGTTTTCAGCGCATTCTATCCTATAGATATCTTTTATACTGATTTGGATTCTGTATTTAAGTATAATGCCGGTTGGTAATTTGGAGTAGAAAAATTTAAGTTAATGAGGTCTTAGTAAATTGGGAAACTGTATAATGAGATTATTTTGCGCGCGCCGCATCGAGCAACTTACTCGCATTTTCTCCAGTCACTTGCCACCCTAAACACCTGACGCTCCCGCCCATAAAACAGACTTTACCTGCATCAATCGGTACGACTTCTTTAGTCGTATTATCCTGAATGGTTATTATCGCTTTTTTGTCCAACTCGTTTCCAAACTGTGGCAAATAAATGTAGTGCTCAGTTACTATAGCATTCGTATAAATACCACACGCCGAGCTGAATCTTCCGTCCCAGACTGAGTCATCGAATTTTGTTTCAATTTCTATAATTTTGATGCCGGGAAAAGCTTTTTTTATTTCAGTTATGACATTATTTCTAAACGGTTCCTCATACTTGTTTAAAACAATAGTATCAGTGTCAATGAACATTGCCATCCCGTCTGCGTGCGCCAAGCCTTCGCTGTCATCTGAGGGAATTACGGCAACCTGAGTAGCGCCTAAAAGCTTTTTAAGAGTTTGCACAGCTTTCTCGTTTGATAATTTGTTGTCCTCCAAGAAGCGGTCCGTCACGATTACTTTGTCCTTGTAATTGTCCACCAGGTTTCCCCCGTCCAGTATTAACTCTGTCCCCGAGTATTTCAGGCCCAGACGTTTCGCAAACTTGTTAAACCCCTCCTGTACCCAATCCGCATCTGACTGCTTTCCTCCCTGGGTTGCAGCCGAATACCTGAACTGAACCGGTTGATAGGGGTTAACAGTGCTAAAATCCCTCATCCATATATCTCTCATATCCGCCTCTAAAAGTATGTTCTTAGGAAGCTCTTTTTCTAAAATAGATAGAGCCTTTTTATCTCCGAGTACTATTATATTGTCTTTTCCTCTTACATTTTTGGCAAAGGTAATATCGTATTTGATTATTTTATCGTATACGTCTTGGTAATAAATTTCGTCTGAGGGTGGGGCAGTTATTACTATCAGCATTCTTTCACTTATAGTTTTATTCTTATGTGTTTTGGAAAAAGCCTCAAGATTGGATAAGTATATTACTGAAAATACATTGATTACGATGAGAAGAAATATGCGGTTATGCATCGTTATTAAAGATTATAGCTTAAGAACATTTTCTGAAAAACCGCTATAAATCTTATTAAGAGCTGGCAGTCCGGACAACTACAGGTTCTCCTGCCCTGATTTCAAGAGGAATATCTGTGGCCGTCTCATCGATAATGATAGAATTATCAGAAGGCTCTTTATGTGCATGCCCATTCTGCTTCTTTGCCGTCTCCGATTTGAGATACGCGTACGGGTCGTGGTAATAAGCTCTGTCTGGCAAGTATTCCCAAAGCGGGCCCAGATCTTTCTTCATCATATTTATATAAAAATCCGGAATCACCGTTGTCTCTTGTTCAAAGAAGTCTCTGAATTTCCTATCCTCATCCAGCATCCGCCTGATATTTTTATAGAATTTTATCCTTCCCGATCCCTCTGTGGAAATAGCTCTCATAAAATTCATCCAGCGGGGGATTGTGCTCGTTGTCGTGCGGAAGCGGTTATAGATTGCGCGCCATGAGTATGAGTAGCGTGCCAGATCGATTATTAAGTCATAAAACTCAGGCCATGAGTAGTTCTTTGGGATAACATTCGAAGCGTGGTTGTTATTAAGAAAATGAAACGGGAACGCAAGTATCCTATTCTCTTTCTGATATTCCAGGTTTAGCGGGGCGGCTCTCCCAAACGCTGTAATGAGTGGGTATGCGGGAAAAGCTGCCGGTGCCATATCCACGAACCGCTTAGTCAGCTCGTAAGACTCGGCCCCGTTATCGCTATCCAGCCCTACAACAAAGTTTGTCTGCATATACGGAACATAGCTCAAGATTAAGTTTATGTGATCCGAGACGGCCTTAACTTTTTCAATTCCCTGCTTGCTGCCGGTCTTTGATTTGTTGCCCATGTCGAACCAAGACTCTATTCCCGGCAGAAGCGCCTTGAAACCGTTCTCCTGAAGGCGTTTTAAGTGAGGCTCGGATAGAAGAGAAAGACTGCTCTCAGCAATAAAGTCGATACTGTTTTTTGGTGCCGCTTCTTCTATAACGTTCATATAGTCGTCAAACCGGACGCCGAAATTCGGGTCGTACCAGCTAATGAGCGGCCGCTTTATTTTTGTTCGTACAAATCGGAGGTCTTCTTTAAGCGCCTCAAATTCAAGAGGCTGATATGCTTCGCTTGCATCAATACAAAAGCTGCAACTGTAGGGACATCCGAGGCTTCCAATCATAGGGACGACTCTGAACAGGGATGTAGCTTTCTCAAGCGCTTTGGCAATATACTTCCAGCGCTCCGTCACCCCCGGAAGAGTAGTAGGCTGGCTCTTTGCGGCAAGGTGCTGACCGATCGGGCTGTAGTGTGAGCAGTCCTGAAGTACGTCCCGGCATATCTCCTTGTCTGTAAGTCCGAGCACGTAATCAAAATACTTGACTGCGTCCTCAGGATAACAGCGAGCGTGGGGTCCGCCGAGTACAGTGACTACGCCGTGTTTCCTGTATTTAGCGCTAAGGGCATAAGCCTGGATAGCCGACTGTGTGAACGAGCTTATAAATACTATATCAACATCTTTTGGAACATCGGTAACAAGGTTCTCAAAACCCGTGTATATGAAATAGTCTACGTCATGGCCTTCTTGTTCACACCACGTGGCTATGACCTGAGGCATAATACCCGCCATGTTGGCGTGCATTACGCGAGACCACATAGAACGATTAGGTGATTTCGTAATAAAGTCTACTACGCCGACCCTGAGTTTTCGCATATATCTCCTCACACTGCGAAAGCAGTAGATCCGATCTGGTAATACTCAGGAAGGGCTAAGTTCAGATTGGCTACCATTATTGGCGTACCTTAGTTCCAATAACATCCGCAACTACACTGACACAATACACAATGTATTGCATTTAATCAAATTTGTTTTCATTATAAGGGGTTATATCAGCTCTTAGTAGATAATGCCAAGGAGTTTAAATAGGGGCCGCATTTTGATTGGTGTGTAAAGTTATGCAGCCCCGGTTTTTTCGTTTTTATTTCTTAGCTGCTTCCGTGGTGTACTCGTTAATGACCTGATACTGGGGATATACGAAGCTCCCCTTTGTCCAGATTGCCCATGTTGGATCAGCAAGTGGCTTAAGCTTATTTAAGGTGTGCCCTTCGGGGGCTTTGATCTCTACTTTAGCGTTTGTGGTTTCGACTACGCCGCCGTTCCAGGGTATCGGATACTTAACTACTTTATTTGTCGTTTTGCCCTCTTCTTCAGTTTGAATCAGGCCAAAGTAGTTTAAGTGACCACCTCCAAAATTGCCGAGCTCCGATCCAACATCGGCAGTGGATACGATGAAGGGTTTCCCGTCGACAGTAAGAGTTGCTGTCAGTTTCCCGTCCTTTACTTCTGTTGTAGTCAGAACGTTTGTGCTCTCATCAACCGGTATACCTATCTTCTCAGTAAACTCACGCATCGTTGGCGAGCTGTTGAAGTACTGAACAAAATACCTGCCTGGATAAGTAATATCCGAGCCCATTACATATGAGTTCTGATCTGCAAGCTCTACAGTCAGGTACGTGAGCGTGTATGCTCCGAACCCCGAAGTCTGAATCGCTTCAGGAACTGTATACATATTTATTACGACCTGCCCCTCTGGGTTTGGCTCGAGCCCCTCGGGAAGCATGGCTTTAAGTGTCTCGGGGTCGGCTTTGTAAGCCGCTATGAACATCCACGTGTCCGTTACCAGCTGAGGCCCAGGAAGGTCCTCTGCCTGTGTCTTATTACCAATTGCAAACGAGCTTAAAGCAATTGCCACTAAAAACAAACCAACTATTAATCTTCTTGTGATAATAGTCATAACCCTATCTCCTTAAATTCTAATTTTGGTGATTGAATTCAACCCTTTACTATTTTAATATGACTCTGTAAGCCGTTTCAAGTGTTTTTACACCAAGCTTTATGTGGAGGTTAAATTTTGAACGCTGAAAAAGAAACCCCGAATAATCGTTATTTTACGGATACGGGTATCGAGGTGCCATCAGTCACAGAGGCACAAATGCGCGAAGTGGACAGGATTGCAATTGAAGAGACCGGCCCCAATCTATATCAGATGATGGAGAACGCCGGCAGAAACCTCGCACTCAGGGCAATTGATATGCTCGGTGAGAAATGGGCAAGTACCTCTATTGTTGTTCTTGCAGGTACGGGAGGAAACGGAGGGGGAGGTATATGCGCGGCGCGTCATTTAGCTAACAGAGGGGCAGATGTGAAACTTGTAGTCTCGAATGTAGAACGACTAGGGGATGTTCCTTCGTTTCAGTATGCGATTTATAAAAACACAGGTAATCGTGCTCTAAAACTATCTGAGTTGGGAGATGATCCACCAAGGCTTATTATAGATGCAATAGTAGGCTACAGTCTGAGTTCAGCTCCTCACGGTCCCGTGCTTGAAATGATTAACTGGGCTAATGGCTCAGGGGCCTCGGTACTTTCTTTGGATATACCTTCGGGAATCGACTCCACTTCGGGTCAGTCGCCTGGGGAATTTATTAATGCAGAGAGCACTATGACGCTGGCACTACCAAAAACAGGGCTCTTGCCTCAGATTTCAGGCGACTTGTTCCTGGCAGATATAGGTATTCCGGTTACGGTTTATGAGAGGCTCGGGCTTAATTATAGACCTCCCTTTGGAAATCGGTATCTGACAGCACTGCTATACAAATAAAAAAGGCCGGGGGTTCTGTCCCGGCCTTAGTAACTTATTTATTGATTGTCACAATACTATAAAGAAAGATAAGGAGGACTTCACAATCACCCTCCGATCCTCCATATCAAACTTGAAGAAAGGTCAATTGACTACACTATCTATTCTTCTACAAATTTAGGATTAAGTCAAGCGCTTGGGAGATTTAAGTATTAATAGGGAGTCTAGGTCTTTGGTTGTTGATACTGAGTATTAATCAGGCTTTTTCGCCCTGATACACGAATGCGGGTGGTACGTTGCTCCAGATGATCTTACTTTGCGTTACCTTATCAAAGCGCGCGTTCAGCTTCTTCCTGAAACGCCAGGCAGCGGGGAATATGAGTCCCGGTACATAGGCGTATGTAAAGAACTTTCCGCCAGGATGAAGCACATCGTAAATCGTATCAATAAGCTCTTGCTGTGTGTCTCCGTCAAATGTTAGCCACGGCAGGCTGCTCAATATCCTGTCACAACCACTCTCGCCATGCATTTCGAGATGTTTTCTTGCGTTTTGCGCAGGCGATTGATACACAATCGCATCGGGGCACCTTGTTTTTGTAGCCTCTACAAAAGCCTCATTTATCTCAAGTGCAAAGAAAGTCGTATCGGGCGCTTTCTTCTGCATCACCTTTTCCGTTATTACCCCAGTACCGGGGCCGAACTCAATCACTGTTGAAACTTTATTAAGCTCCGCAATGTCCGTCATCAGCTCGCATAGCTTATTGCTCGAAGGGAGTATCGCACCTGTTTTTGTCGGGTGAGTAATAAATTGGGTTACAAATTTAATACTATGTTCCAAATCCGTTATATTCTCTGAGTTCGTTCTCTTCATATGACTGTATTCCAGCCGCAACAAAACGCTTGATTAAGAAGCTTCGTTTCAGCATGTCTAAATTATTCTAGAAAATATTAATACATCCGTACAAAATAAAAGTCAATTAATTCTGCGTTAAGAATAAACGTTCCATCTTCGTACGCAATAGTTAGAGAATATTTCAATTTATATAAGTTTCAAGGGTGCTACCCAAAATTTTGACAAATTGTAGTTGTATATTTAGAATGCATAGGTCTTCTTCAAAGACTCTTAAGCTTGTATTTATCATATAAGCAGACACTGAGAAAATGGAAAACGGAATAATAGTAGATATAAAGGACGTTTATAAGTCCTTTGGTGAAAAAGACGTGCATATGGGAGTCACTCTTTCCATAAAAAAGGGTGAGAATATAACCGTCCTTGGTGGTAGCGGCTCCGGTAAAAGCGTACTTCTTAAGGAGATTACCGGGCTTCTGAAACCTGACTCGGGGGATGTAATAGTCGAGGGTGAGAATATAGTGCATATGAGTGAAGCGGAGCTTGTAAACGTGAGAAAGAAGATGGGTATGCTGTTTCAGGGCGCGGCCTTGTTCGATTCACTCTCGGTTTATGAAAACATCGCATATCCGCTTCGTGAAAATACCGATTTCCCTGAGGATAAAATTACTGAAGTCGTAGCTAAAAATCTGCAAAACGTAGGCCTTCCCGGTATAGAAGATAAGATGCCGGCTGATCTGAGCGGGGGTATGAAAAAACGTGTGGGGCTTGCAAGAGCACTCGCCATGAACCCGAAAATCCTCCTTTACGACGAGCCGACCACCGGCTTGGATCCTCCGAATATAAGCAGGATCAACCAGCTCATAAGAGACATGCAGGCCCAGTTCGGTATTACCGGCGTCATAATTACTCACGATGTAGCAAGTGCTTTTGAGATATCGGATAGACTGGCGTTCTTACACGAAGGTAAGATCGTATTCACCGGAACAGTAGAAGAGGCCCAAAATACCGATATTGAAGTACTGAAAAATTTTATAGAGGGCAGGATGGACGGTGAGGACTAGATTCATCTGAGTTGTATTCTATTACTCAGTAAACACCTGTTTCCCCGTATTTGTTGACCCCCTCTATCTCTATAATCTTCCACCCGCCGAGTGTTGATTTCTTAAGCGTGACCATAATATCGTCAAACGAGCCATCCGATCCCAGTAGGGTTTCAGGTATGCCTCCTCTAATTCCTTCTGCCTTGATCCCTACTTTTGTATAAGCGAGCTTATCCTCGTTTTCATCTTCGCTTAGGGATACTGAAATGTTGCCGAAGCTCGCGTCTAAACTATCAAACTTGGAAAATACGTCCCCGATANNTTTTTTTGATGACCAGATAGTTATATCCCTGCTCGTCCTGGTAATGAATTGAGAAGTGCTCCAATACTCCGTCCCCATCCTTTTCCCTCACAGATTCAATAATTTCGTTAAACACGGCTTCGATTTCACTGGTATCGTCCCCACCTGTGAAGATGAAGTAGATTAGAAGCACACCGAGAATGACTGCGGGGATTACGTATCTCATAATAAAAAAGTTTACTGCCAATATCTACTAATCACCGCTAAAAGTTTTTATTTCGAGATTGTTATTTTCCCGCTCTATAGTCACTGTACCCTCTTCACTTGTTTGAATTAGGGTCATCAGTCTTTCAAGAGGCGGCAATTCCAAGTCATCGACCGTATTTGTTACCAATACCTCTGGCGATACCGTACTGAGGAAAAGCTCCAGCGAGTCGTTTGTCTTTATGAGAGGCATGTAGAGCACACTGCTTTTTAATATTAGAGATTGCTGAGAAAGGAGACTTTCTTGTACATCTTCCAGGTGAAATCCCTCACCGGTTAGAAAGCTCATATCCGGTCCTGTTAATTTTAATACGATCGGATAGGGTAGCGATGTGTCCTTAATTATAAAATCGTTTTCAGGCTTGATAATTTCGAGCTTATACTCGGTAGTTTCGGGCAGATATGCTACTTCGAGAATGTCCTGCCA
>DEIM01000178.1 GCA_002352485.1 Candidatus Dadabacteria bacterium UBA2774 | reverse complement strand
AAGTTGTCCTGAATACGATAAATATGGACTTGGAATCGGAGAGATGGACGGTTGGATTGGACATACAGGAGAATACATAGGATATACATCTCTAGTGATGTTCGAGCCTGAAAGCGGGTCAGTGGTTGTCATTATAATGAATATATTCGGCGTGGGAGAGCACGTTCCCACTAAGGTTTTTAGAGAATACGCTGAGATCCTGAATTGATCTAAGAAAATCCTTTCGAAAAAGTCTATGAAAACTAGCTGTCTACTATTTTGAGAACGAGGAAAACCTTGAGAATTTCGACACTGTAGCAACGAATTAGACAGGGCATTTCATTCTTAAGTCAGTAAAAAAATCAGGCCGCCACATTCAGAACCTGTCTGCTGACAGGTCCGTCGAGTAAGGCACGTATATGATCGAGCACTCCGGTCTCTTCGCGCCATTGGTAGTGCTTTTTATAGAGATCCTCTGAGGCCCATTTCTCAACCACGACCAAATTACCCGCGTCCTCAGAATCAATACAAATCTCTATCGCCTCGCAACCCTCAAAGCTCCTTGTGTCTGACACTATTGCGGCATAGAAAGCCACGGCCTTGGAGACACTTTCTTGCGTAAGCTTGGCGTCTATTATCAGCAATATACTCATGTGGTTTTCACCTCTAATTGAAGTTGCCACAACTCATAACCGATTATAACATCGGACATGCCTTTAACCATGAGAAATCAGGCGGCGACGTTTAGAACACGCCTGCTCGGAGGCCCGTCGAGGAAAGAGCGAAGCTGATCGAGCACCCCTGTCTCTTCGCGCCAGTGGTGGTACTTATGATAGTGGTCCATGGATACCCACTTCTCTACAAGCACTAAATTGCCGGCGTCTTCTGAATCGATACAAACATCGACCCCCTGACAGCCCTCGAAAGCTCTGGTGTCGGGGACAATCTCGGCAAAAAACTTCACAGCGTCTGAAATACTCTCTGGCTTTAATTTTGCGTCTACTATCAGCACTATGCTCATAGGGTTTCCTCCTTGTTTGGAACAACAATTGTAAATGGCTGGGGCTATTGAATACACTTCGAACCCCTGAATATTACCATTATTTAAGTATTGATAATACCATCTTTCAAGAATATAGTCTTGTTTGTTAGCCCTATATTACTCCCCATTAAGAACCTAGTAGAATTAAGCTATTAAAATACTTTAATATGTATAAGGGCATCGCTGATGTCACGCCAGTGATACCAGAAGGCAAGCTATTTCGCTTCAATAACGCTATGAAAATCAGAAAAATTACTTAGCTCTAATAGAACCATGTTCGCTTTTCGTCAAGGAGTCGAGATAAGATTTCATGTTCTCGATCTTCTCGCCATTTAGAGAGTAGAGCCGGTTTTGTCTCACCTTGCGCTCGCTCACTATATCGGCTTCCTTGAGGATTTTCAGGTGATTAGATATTGCGGGTTTTGAAATCTCGAACTTACTGGCAACCTCTCCCGCAGCAGTCTCACCATGACTTAAATATTCCAGAACCTTTCTTCTGGTATCGTCTGCTAAAGCCTTATATGGGCAACCCATAAATACTCCTTCCTTATGATTTTTTTAGCCTCTCATGGTAATACTTTGAATGTCGTACAGTGGCACAAACGCTCTAAAGCTTTGCCAATTGTCATACTGGGTTAGGCCTGGATAGCATATAGTAGCATTTACAAATAGATGAGAATAAACTAATTGGACATAAGACAGAGATGAACCGACAACCGTAACTAAAAGAATAATTATTACAATCAAAAGCAGCTTTCTCATAATGAACGTCCTTACATCCATTATTTTGCCTAATGCTTCTCTTAACTGGGATAATTATCTAATTGCTACACTACAATAATAAGGGAAATGCAACTATGGGAGGTTACCTCATATTCTGCTACATTCGATAAACTTTTTACACAAATCTCTGAAATGATGTAGGAAGTGTAGGAAATATAGAGATATCAGATGATTTAGGACCTAATAATGTAAACTATCACAGCCACATTATTAAGAGCCAAACACGCTTACGTGCGGTTCACAATAATGGAATTTTATATCCCTCCTTTTCCAGTATTCAGGGTTTAATTTAACTGACTGCCAGAATCCATATCATAGAGTATATAGGCAGGGCCGTTACTAAAAGCTGCTATCAAATATGTGAATGAACAGACAATAATGTAAGCAGACTTACATTATTGTAACACAGTAGCAACTCTTTTTTTAACCAGACCATCCAAAAAAGACAATCATCCCGCAACTATTGGGTTATTTCAACAATCTGGCACAGGTTTTGCTTATTAAACAGTCAATATTTGTTTAATATTTTGAGGACATAGCCCACTTTGAAAGAAAAATTGGTAATCATCGGAAATGGTATGGCCGGTATAAAGGCTTTGGAAGAACTACTCAAGCATACGCCGGATAAATACGATATCACAGTATTCGGGGCCGAGCCTCATGTGAATTACAATAGAATTATGCTCTCACCGGTATTGGCGGGAGAACAGACCTTTGAAGATATTATCATCAATGATCAATCCTGGTATGACGACAACGACATAACTCTTTATACGTCGGAGAAGATTGTCGATATTCGCAGGTCCGAAAAAATGGTGGTAAGTGAGAAGGGTCGAGAGCTGCCCTACGACAAACTTTGGCTGGCGACCGGTTCAAACCCCATCATTCTTCCTATCCCGGGTAATGATTTGCCGGGCGTCATAACATTTCGCGATATGAAAGATGTAGAGGAAATGTTGTCCGCATCAGAGACGTACCAGGACGCTGTCGTTATAGGCGGCGGGCTTTTAGGGCTTGAGGCAGCCCACGGTCTGCAATTAAACGGTATGAATGTCACTGTTATTCACCGGGCTCTTTCGCTTATGGAACGTCAGCTTGATAAATCAGCCGGGTATCTATTGAAAAGTAAGCTCGAAGACCGGGGTATTACCGTATTAACAGATGCTGACACTGTAGAGCTCGGGGGTAATGAGCGTGTTGAAGTATTAAAACTTGCTGATGGAACCGAGATCAAGACCGATTTGGTTGTTATGGCAGTGGGCATATACCCTAATGTTAATTTAGCTCAAGAGGCAGGGCTCGAATGCGGCAGAGGCATTAAGGTTAGTGACCGTCTTCAGACTTCCGATCCGTCAATTTTAGCAGTTGGGGAATGTGTAGAGCACCGGGGACTTACATACGGTCTTGTGTCACCGCTTTATGAAATGGGCCGGGTTCTTGCAATGAATATGCTAGGAGCTGAGAATGATTATAGAGGCTCTGTAACCTTTACAAAGCTTAAGGTAAGCGGCATAGACGTATTTTCCGCAGGAAGTTTCGCTGACGGCCCCGATACTGAAGACATTGTTTTTAGAGATGCTCGGCAGGGCACTTACAAACGTCTTATAATATCGGATGGAAAGCTTATTGGGGCTGTTCTGTTCGGGGATGTGGATGAAGGCCCCTGGTACTTCCAATTAATAAAAGATAAGGACAATATAAACGATATACGGGATTTTATTATCTTCGGTCAATCATTGGCCATGGGGGTAGAAACCGTTGACCCGCTTGTCGCGGTGACGGCTCTTTCTGATGAGGCAGAAATCTGCGGGTGCAACGGGGTTTGTAAAGCTGCGATAATAGACAGCATAAAGTCAAATTGTTTGTCCTCGGTAGATGAAGTACGTTCCCATACAAAGGCTTCGGCGTCTTGCGGATCGTGTACCGGGTTAGTCGAGCAGTTATTGAAATTCGCTCTCGGAGATTCTTTTGAAACCTCTACAGTGAAGTCGATGTGTGAATGTACCGAATATACGCATGAAGATGTGCGCCGCCTTATTTTGTTAAAGAAGCTAAAGGAAATTCCACAAGTAATGCAAGAGCTCCATTGGAAAACTCCAAATGGTTGCTCTAAGTGCCGCCCGGCGCTGAATTATTACCTTCTATGTGAGCTTCCTGGAGAATACATAGATGATAATCAGTCCCGTTTCATTAATGAGCGCGCTCATGCAAACATCCAAAAAGACGGTACATATTCGGTAGTCCCGAGGATGTGGGGTGGTTTAACCAATGCCAAGCAGTTGCGAGCAATCGCAGATGTAGTTGAAAAGTTCGAAATCCCGACTGTGAAGATGACCGGGGGTCAGCGGATCGATATGCTGGGCGTTAAAAAAGAGGACCTTCCTGCGGTTTGGAAAGACCTCAACGACGCGGGCATGGTTTCCGGCCACGCATATGGCAAGGCTCTGCGTACGGTTAAAACCTGCGTGGGCTCGGAGTGGTGCCGGTTTGGGACGCAGGCTTCTATGTCCATGGGTATTGATCTGGAAAAACTTACCTGGGGTTCCTGGATGCCTCACAAATTTAAAATGGCTGTCTCGGGATGTCCCAGGAATTGTGCGGAAGCTACGATAAAAGATTTTGGTCTTGTAGCAGTGGACTCAGGCTGGGAGCTGTATGTGGGAGGTAACGGAGGCATGAAAGTCCGCGCATGTGATCTGCTTTGTAAAGTAACCACTAAGAAAGAAGTATATGAATACTGTCAGGCTTTCGTTCAGCTTTACAGAGAAGAAGCACATTATCTGGAGCGCTCGGCGCCATGGATTGAAAGAGTGGGACTACAGCATGTAATTGAGCAGGTGGTTGAAAACCATGAGAGACGTGCAGAATTAGCTAAAAAATTTATCTATTCCCAGCAGTTTGTACAGAAAGACCCATGGAGCGAAAGGGCAAACGGGAACGCTCATTCTCACGAATATGAAGCCATGGCTAAATTGGATTAATACAATGACATTAAACTGGATATCAGTTGGACATATTGATGAAGTACCGTTTCTTGGGTCGAGGGTTGTTGAAACCAACAATCAAGATATAGCTGTATTTAAAACAGCAAACGGAACTATATTTGCACTCATAGACAGGTGTCCTCACCTTGGAGGCCCGCTGTCGCAGGGCATCGTACACGGCAACAGCGTGAGCTGCCCGCTACATAATTGGAATATTTCACTAGAGAGCGGAGAGGCATTGGGTCCTGATGAGGGCTGTACCCGGACAATACCGACAGAAGTCAGGAAAGGGCAAATATATATCGGCCTCAAAGAGAATTGCCATAAAAGGTGTGTAAGCAAAGGGTAGCTCAAGCAGGAGCTTAAGATTTTATCAGAATAGAGAATATGGCAAATGCAGCACAAAAACTAGTGGTTATTGGTAACGGAATGTCCGGACAGGCTGCCCTGGAAGAGATTCTTAAAATAAAAAATGACAACATCGAAATGGCAGTATTCGGAGGGGAGCCATTTCATAGTTATAACAGAATTATGTTATCGGACGTATTGTCCGGGAAGAGAAGTTTTTCTCAACTCAATACAAAGAACAGATCATGGTATGAAGAGAATAAAATAAAGCTCTTTACCGGTTCAGTCGTTACCAAAATAGATAAAGATAAAAAGAGAATGTACGCACAAAATGGTTATTCGTCACCTTATGATAAGATTTTGATAGCTACCGGCAGCGTTCCTTTTATACCTCCGATAAAAGGAGTGGATAAAAAAGGTGTTTTCGTCTACAGGACTATCGAGGATGTTTGGTCGATAGCAGAAGTTTCCAGATACAGGAAAAAAGCGGTTGTAATCGGGGGAGGGCTTCTTGGGCTCGAGGCCGCAAAAGCTCTTAAAGATAACGGGATGGATGTGAGCGTAGTTCATCTTGCCGATCACTTGATGGAACAACAACTTGACTACGATTCGGGGTGGATTCTTCAGATGTTACTCGAGCGGATGGGCCTTAAATTCAGGGTGCAGGCGGTCACTGACGAGATATTGGGAGATGATTCAGTAAGCGGTATCAGATTGAACACCGGCGAGGAGATAGACGCCGATCTGGTTTTAATATGCACTGGAATAAAGCCAAATACTGAGCTTGCGGAAAATTTAGGGCTCATGGTGAAAAGAGGCATTGTGGTAAATGACTTTATGGAAACAAGCCAAGAGGGTATATATGCAATCGGGGAGTGTGTGGAACACCGAGGAATGGTTTACGGCCTCTTTGACCCGCTTACGAATCAGGCGAAAGTAGTGGCGGATGTCATTGCGGGAAGCGGAGTAAAAACCTTTGAAGAGTTATTGTTATCTGCAGTCTTGAAGGTTGCGGAAATAAATCTCGTTTCGGTAGGTGAGTTCGAAGGCGGAAAAGACTACGAAGATATAGTCTACTCAGACCCGCAAGCCGGAATATATAAAAAAATTGTTATTAAAGATGACAAAATTCAAGGCGCGATCTTCCTCGGAGATATAAAAAAATACAGAGAAATATATCAACTAGTTAAGGAAAAAGCCTTAATCAATGGAAACAGACATGACTTATTACTTAGCTCTTAATGGGAAATAGCCCGATATCCGTACTAACATTGGGATTAACCACCTGAAATCATGATTCTTTTATAAAATATTGGGGGAGAAGCTGTTGAATTTTGAACATTCCAGTGAATATAAAACAGTATGCCCCTATTGCGGCGTGGGCTGCGGCGTAATCCTCGAAACAGGGGCCGGAAAAGTCCGGGGCGTTAGGGGTGACCCTGATCATCCTTCCAATAAAGGGAGGCTATGCACAAAAGGGCGCAACCTTCACCATACGATCCATAATAAAGATCGCCTGACGCACCCGCTCATAAGAGACTCTAAACTCTCCCCCTTTACCTCCACAACCTGGGACAACGCGCTCGACAGGATTAGCTCTAAATTCAGGTCTCTTATCGATGATTACGGTCCGGAGTCTATAGCCTTCTATGTATCAGGGCAGCTCTTGACTGAGGATTACTATGTGGTGAATAAGCTCTCCAAGGGATTCCTGAAGGTTAACAACCTCGACTCTAATTCCCGCCTCTGCATGTCTTCAGCCGTGATGGGTTACAGAAGAGCGTTTGGTGTTGACGCGCCGCCCTGCTCTTACGAAGACTTAAAATCTACGGACTGCGTATTCATAATAGGCTCCAACATGGCCTACTGCCACCCGGTCATATTTATGCAGCTTGCTGAGGAAAAGGAGAAGCGGGGAGACGGATTAAAAATTATAGTAGCAGACCCGAGAAGAACCCCGACAGCCGGGATAGCCGATACATTCCTTCCGGTAGAGCCGGGCACCGACGTTGCGCTTCTCAATTCTATGATCTATGTGCTGACAGAAAATAACCTGATAGACCAAGATTATATCAACTCATATACTCAGGGATTCGAAAGCCTTAAAGAAACACTTAGGGAATACGCCCCAGAGAAAGTCGCCCGGAAGTGCGGTGTTCCGGCAGAATTAATCACCGAGGCAGCTTTTGCTTTCGGCAGGGCGCAGGCGGCTATGACTTTTTGGGCTATGGGGCTGAATCAGAGCAGTTCGGGAACTGACAAAAACAATGCACTGATCAACCTGTCGATTGTAACAGGCAACATAGGAAAGCCCGGGGCGGGCCCCTTTTCACTCACCGGGCAGGCAAATGCTATGGGAGGGCGTGAGACCGGGGGGCTTGCCAATATCCTCCCCGGACACCGCTACATGGCGGACGAAGAGCACCGGCAAAAGGTAGCCGGGATTTGGGGAACAGACGCGCTTTCGGACAAAAAGGGCATGACGGCAGTTGAGATTTATGATGGATTGGAAAAGGGCTCAATTAAAGCCGTATGGATAATATGCACAAACCCGGTCGTTTCACTCCCAAACGGCTCCAAGGTCGAGAACGCGCTGAGTAAGGCTGAGCTTGTAGTGGTTCAAGACATTTTTCACCCTACAGACACCTCTATATTTGCGGATGTTCTACTGCCCGCCGCGGGCTTTAGCGAAAAAGAAGGTACGATGACAAATCAGGAGCGCAATATCTCCTATATCTCGAAAGCCATTGATCCTCCGGGCGAGGCTCTGCCCGATTGGCAAATTTTCACAAAGTTTGCTCATAAAATGGGTTTCAATGAACAATTCAATTACGAGAAAGCCCAAGACATTTTCGAGGAGTATAAAAAGCTTACCGCTGGTCAGGACGTTGATATCTTAGGTGTAACCTATGAAAGGCTTAAACAGGGCGGGCCACTTCAGTGGCCGTGTCCCGATTCGACTCATCCGGGAACTCCCCGGTTATACGCGGACGGGATATTCCATACCGATACCAAAAAAGCCAAGATAATTTCAGTAAACTACAACCCTCCCGAGGAAACTACAGACTCCAATTACCCGCTTGTATTTACTACAGGGCGAGTGCGGGATCAGTGGCATACGATGACCAAGACAGGCAAAGTGGAAAGCCTCATGATGACAGAGCCCGAACCGGTACTTGAGATAAGTCCCGAAGATGCACAAATCTACGGACTAAAGGACGGAGAGCTCACACTTGTGGAATCCCGAAGGGGGAAAGCCACGGTCAAGTGCAAAACAACAGATAAAATCAGGAAAGGAACAGTTTTCCTACCTTTTCATTGGGGCAGGCTGCTCGCAGGTAGCGGAAGGGCTAACCTACTTACCATAGAGGTGATAGACCCTTACTCCCAGCAGCCAGAATATAAGGCCTGCGCTGTCAGGGTAAGCAAAAAACTTTTCGATGATGATATCAAGATTGTGGTATTGGGGGATGGTACCTTAACGGATGAATTCGCTCATAAACTTGCAGACCTTAATCCCAATTCCGATATAACATTGGTCAGCGCCTCGAAAAATGTTTCAAACGGCAGCGTTAAGTTAGAAAAACGGAAACCAAAGAATGTTGACCTGGTTAATAAGCGAGTTGAGTTTGAAGATAATACCTTAGCACCCTACGACAAGCTGGTTTTCTCTCCCAGGAAAAGAACTTATCCGCCGCCGGTTAAGGGTCTTTCCGTTGAAGGTATCAGGGTAATAGACATTTTAGAAGACAGTAAGAGAATGATTGCCAAGGAGCACATCCTGGGAAGGGCGGTTGTGATCGGTTCTAATCCTTATTCAATTGAGACTGCTGAATTGCTGAAATCACGCGGCGCTGAGCAGGTCTATCTATTAAACCACGACAATATACTTCTTGATAAATATCTCGATTCCATGGGCTCGCAGCTGCTTTTTCACAAGCTTCGAAAGAAAGGGATTGATATAATCCTGGGTGCTGAAATTGAGGAGATTGCTTGCGCGGGTGATGTGAAGAAAGTTATGCTGGGCCGAGGGAGACAAATAGAAGCCGACCTGATCTTTATTGAATCCATAAAGCGGCCCAATCTGGATTTGCCCTTAAAAACCGGGCTTTTGGTCAATAAGGGAATAGTCGCGGGCGAGCACCTTGAGACAAACCTTCCGGATATATACGCAGTTGGCCCTAACGTCGAAGTAAAGGGAATAATGACCAATGACCCCCAGCTTCTTTCAAGCCAGGTAGACGTATTAGTAAATCACCTAAACGGCGATCCAACAGCTAGGTATATGGAATCAATAGATGCGAACAGGTTCAGCATACTCGGGATTCAAATAGTCTCATTCGGTCAGTACAACGCTGACGACGAAAGGGTAAATGTTCTGAGCTATATAGATAAAGCCAAGTCGATTTATAAAAAGATAGTAATACGTGATAACACGATAGTAGGGGGTCTGTACATGGGAGACCTGACAGGTGCTGAAGAAGTGTTAAAACTCGCGCGGAGCGAGTCCGACATATCCAAGTATAGAGACACTTTATTGTCGGGGCATTTTAAAGAAATGCTACCCATAGGCAGGGTGGTTTGCTCTTGCATGGCAGTGACTGAGGACGAAATACTAGCCGCCGTAAGAAACGGGGCGGGGAGCATGGATGATCTTAAGGAGAGGCTGAAAGTTGCAGTGACATGCGGTACATGCCAGGAGGACGTAAAAGAGCTGCTTTGTGCAAACAAGACTCATTAAGGAGAGTTGCATTGCTTAAGGATTCGTTCGGAAGGGTTATCAAGAATCTCAGAATATCTGTTACAGACAGGTGTAACTTCAGGTGTACATACTGCATGCCTGCCCGGGGTATGGGGTGGCTCGATAAAGACAAGATACTAAGCTTCGAGGAAATTTACAGGCTCACAAAATATTCTCCGAGCTTGGGGTAAGCAATGTGCGTCTCACCGGAGGAGAGCCTATGGTGAGAAAAGAGCTTGAAGTATTGGTTGCAATGCTCTCTGAGATTGAGTAAATAACCGACATGTCTTTAACGACAAACGGCTATTATCTCACCGAGCAGGCTGATGAGCTTTACGAGGCCGGGTTGAATCGAATAAACGTGAGTATGGTGGACTCCCTTAATGCCGAGAGCTTTGCGGCGATCACAAGAAGAAACTACTACGAAAAGGTTAGAGACGGGATTGCCAAAGCCACAACTCTGGGATTTAATCCGATTAAGATTAACGTGGTTTTAATAAGAGGGTTTAACGATAACGAAATTCTCGATTTTGCAGAACTCGCACGCAAAAGCAATTTTATAATCCGGTTTATAGAATTTATGCCTATCGGTTCAGACGATAAGTGGAATATCCAAAAGGTCGTTACTTCAGAAGAAATATTAAACACTATAGAGCACAGACTTGGAGTAAGGCTAGCACCCAAAACAGGCAGAGGCAGCCAGCCGGTGGATATCTATCTGTTTGAAGACGGATGCGGGGAGATTGGTTTTATCAATTCGGTAAGCCACCCGTTCTGTGAGCACTGTAACCACGTAAGGATTACTTCGGACGGCAAGCTCAGAACCTGTCTCTTTTAAGTTGCTGAGACTGATTTGAGAAAGCTTATGAGACTAGGCGCCCGGGATGAGGAAATCAAGGGTCATATATTTGAAGCTGTCTCAAATAAAGAGCGGGGGCACCTGATCAACAAACCCAGTATTATTCGTCCTTTGAGACCCATGTCGCAGATAGGTGGGTAGCGCTCTAAGCACAGAATCATGGGGCTTGAAATATGTACAGCACATTACTCAGAACTCTACAATCGAAAATGAGTATAGACCGGAACGAGCTATCGGGGGCACTCGGAGACATAGGGACCGACCATTCCTAAAAGGTTCTGCTTGGGCTAAATTTCAACAATCCTGGTGACAATGTTTACAACTTTGTAAACACACTAACAAAATTGTAAGCATATAGCCTCCTCCTTTCATACTTGCTACCTTCTAAACAAAATTATTCTTTTATTTAGGGCGGTTAGCACCTGCTATTAGTATCCTCTTATTTGGCACGGCAGTTGCCATTATCCATTAAAAACAATAAATACACTTACTGGGAGGATATTGAAATGGAGATTAGAAATAAAGCAACCCGGATAAAACTGTTCAGCTTGAGTACTCCGCCTATGCGGGCATTCCATATGAGCTGGTTTGCGTTCTTTCTGTGTTTTTTCGGATGGTTCGGTATAGCTCCACTTATGGCCGTTGTAAGGGATGACCTCGGGCTTACAAAAACCGAGATCGGAAATACAATTATAGCGTCTGTTGCAATAACTATTCTATTTCGCATGATTATCGGAAGACTCTGCGATAGGATCGGGCCCAGATTGACATATACGTGGCTTCTTATGCTCGGGTCTATACCTGTTATGTCTATCGGTCTGGCAAATAGCTATGAAACATTTCTTCTATTCCGTCTTGCGATTGGAGCTATAGGAGCTTCGTTTGTAATTACACAGTATCACACGTCTGTAATGTTCGCGCCCAACGTAGTGGGCACAGCCAACGCTACGACAGCGGGCTGGGGCAACTTGGGAGGCGGCGTGACTCAGATGGTAATGCCTTTGATATTCGCTCTGATTCTGACTTTCGGAGCAAGCGAGTTTTTAGGCTGGAGACTGGCCATGGTTATTCCGGGCGTCATCTTGTTCTTTACTGGTATTGCGTATTACTTTTTAACTCAAGATGCTCCTGACGGCAATTTCAAGGAGTTGAGAGAGAGAGGAGAGCTTCCGCCCACGACAGACAAAGAGGCGGGCTCCTTTATGCTTGCTGCAAAAGACCCCAGGGTATGGGCGCTATTCGTGATATACGCCGCGTGCTTTGGTGTGGAGCTTACGATTAACAATATTGCGGCGCTATATTTCTTTGACAGATTTGAGCTTAGCCTCGGAACCGCGGGACTGATAGCAAGCCTTTTCGGGCTTATGAATATAGTCGCCAGGACACTGGGAGGAATGTTCTCGGACAGGTTCGCAAAAAACAGCGGGCTTAAAGGGCGTGTTAGGTTTCTATTTGCTGTTTTAGTTCTCGAGTCAATCGCCCTCATTGTTTTCTCTCAGATGTCTGTCCTGATACTGGCCATCGGTAGCATGATCGTTTTCAGCCTTTTTGTACAGATGTCCGAAGGCGCCACCTACGGCGTGGTACCCTTCATCAATAAGAAAGCTCTCGGGTCTGTAGCGGGCATTGTGGGCGCGGGAGGGAACGCCGGAGCGGTGGCAGCCGGATTCCTTTTCCGCTCAGAAAGTTTGACTACCCAAACAAGTCTACTATATCTGGGAATATTTGTGCTTATAGCGTCCTCATTCGCCGCTTTCGTCAGATTCTCACCCGAAGTTCTGGCTCAGGAAGACAAAGCCTTCCAGGAAGCCCAGTCACAAAAAACAGCAGTAGTCGGGTCTTAACTAAAACTCTCGAGATAGACTCAAACCTCCTTTGATTGAGGGGATAGCTTTGGTTATCTGGTGCTGTCCCCTCAATTTGGAATAAGAACGGACTATTTAGAAAGTAACCGCCAAGTTGGGAGGATTTTATCATGATACGATCAATATTCTTAATATTTATAATTGTTATTGTCATAAGTATGTTCCATGAAAATACCTGTTCAGCTCAAAGTCTTTCAGAAAACATTAGTAAGCACGCGAGCGGGGGAGTAATTTTAAATTTTAGAAACGAGCTCTGGAACACTTTTCAGAAAGCAGATTCCGATACAGACCGAACCTATGATTTCTTTCTTATCAGAGCCAGGGCGTACTTAGACTTGGAATGGGATAAAGTGGCCTTTCATGTAATGGGCCAAGGGGTAAAAGCCTTCAATCTTCCCGAAAACGGCGCTTTTGGTCCAGGTGTTCTTTATTTTAACGCGAGTGATCAGAAAACTGGGCCGGGCAATTTTCAGTTCGTCGAGGCATATCTTCATTTGAAGAACCTTGACGGTTTTTATTTAAAAGGTGGGCGGATAGGTTTTAAAGACGGCAGTCAAGTGCTGTATAAAGACTCTCCTAAGCTTAATTGGATCATAAAAAAGAGACTCTCCGAAAGGCTTATTGGTAACTGGGACTGGACCCTTGTAGGCAGGAGGTTTGACGGGGGCTCTGCAGGTTATGCTAACGACACATTCGATTTTAACCTTATGGGAGCAAACGTTACTTTCGGCGGATTCGACATTGAGGACGGACTCTGGAAAGACTTAGATACAGTAGTGGTTTTAGGCGGTGTGTTTACTGTTAAAAAAGATGTGTTGGTTTCTAATACTATACTGCTCCCCATTAAGAACCTAGTAGAACTAAGCTAGTAAAATACTTTGAAAAAGGTATAAGGAGAGGGAGCAATGAAACGAAGGAGATGGGATTCTAAAACAAAGACTAAGATAGTACTTGAAGGTCTTTCTTGTAGACCAGTTTCAGAGATATGCAACGAGTACGGAATACATCAGAACCAGTACTACACCTGGCGTGATAAGTTCTTATCTGAAGCTCACAAAGCGTTTGAATCTAAAAAAGACGGTGGAGAAGTAAACCGCCTACGTAAGAAGAATCAGGAACTGAAGCAAATAATCGGCTCGCTTACCGTTGAATTTAAAAAAACGGAGGACGAGTTCATACGAGAAAGCCCTCTGACTCTGTAACACTCCGTAATGAATACGTACTTGAAAGAATAAAAGATATAAAAGCAAAACATCCCTTCTGGGGATATAGAAGAGTATGGGCATATCTA
>DEIM01000012.1 GCA_002352485.1 Candidatus Dadabacteria bacterium UBA2774 | reverse complement strand
TTAAAAAAATCACATATTCGATTAACGGCAGCCCCGATAGAGCAATATTCTTTAAGTACTTGAAAAACAGTTCCGAGAGGCTTATGCGTTCGGGTGATTTTAACATTGACACAATACTTGCTGAGGATCTCGGTCCACAAAACCAATTGGTATTCAGATTAGACATGGGCCCGGAAGAAAAGGAGTATCAAATCAATTTTTCAACTCGTTTGAACAGTGAAATAACCCCGCATTATCGGCTTGACTTGTCTGACGCGAGGTATCCTCATGAGGTCGGACAGATAGTTGACGGCAAGTGGCTGTGCGGCAGGGACGAGAGCTCAGAGCCCTGTCTTGAGATTCTAAATCAAGACGCCGGGCTCGACAGAATTATTCTCTTCGGACGACACGACTGGACTTCAGGATATGAAATTACAGCGAGGCTGTGTGTTACTTCCTGGACTCACATTACACACAACGTAGGACTGCTCTTTAAGTGGAATCCTCATCTTCAAGGGGACGGCAGTTGTTTGCCTGCTCAGTGGTCTACGGGATTGGGCTACTATTATTCACTATCTAAAGGTTTGAGAATCCGTTTCGGTCATAATGTGCACTTCGATACTAACGGCAATAAGCAAGGGGATTATGTCTTAAAGGAAAAACCGCTTTCTCATTACCGTTACCTCAAAGGAAATATAATTAAACTCTCTCTTCCATTGTTAAAACTGGTAAACGGCAATTCAAATCTAGCGGTAAATCCTTTTTCTCAGATTATTCCGGGTAGACAATATTTTTTTAGAATGCTGGTTCATCCTGAAAAATATACTCTTACGGTTTGGGAGAAAGGGAAGAGCGAGCCTTCTCCCCAGATAGTGGTGTGCGAACCGCTCGACATATTGCCACAAGGCTCTGTCGGAATAATTGCTTACAATTGCGGCGTGAGACTCTACGAATTCGATGTTTCTCCAATAAATGATATAGAAAGGAAAGAAGCGCACGGGTGAAATGAAAATGGAATTCAACAAGAGCTGTGTGTCTCGGAAACACAGATTAGCGAGATATTATGATATTTTTCCGGCCATAATAATCGGTTTATTCCTATTTAGCGGGAGTGCCTACAGTGAGGAGGAGTATGGTACTCAGCCGGATGCTAAATACGTTATCTTGATGATTAGCGATGGTTGGGGGATAAAACACATCGAGGCAACGGGTAAATATACAAGCCGCGCTCCGGTATATAAGTCATGGGACGCATACTGGATGTCAAATTACCCCGCGGGAGGCGGCTATGACGCCGAACTTGCGTGGTCAGATTTCCTATACGTCAAAAACGGGGCGACCGACAGCTCCGCGTCGGCTACAGCAATGTACACCGGCAAAAAAACTAAACCATCGAGGATAAGCGTATCGCCGGAGGGCAGGCGTCTGTTTTCGATAGCGGAAAAAGCCAAAATGTTAAATATGGCTGTCGGCGTAGTCAGCTCGGTGCCGATATCCCACGGTACTCCCGGTGCCTGGTACGCACACAATGATTACAGGTTTAATTCATACGCGATTGCAGAAGAGGGTTTGTTCGGTGACCCTCAGGCAACATACGGCAAATGGGGTTGGAATGAAAAGGCTAGACATATTGGTCAAAAGATTTTCAAATGGTTGCCAAGGTCAGAGAAAGTATTCAAGGATTTATATGCCGGAGACCACGGTACGTCAGACCCCGTTGAAGTATTAATAGGCGCCGACGGCACGGGTTACACAGGTGAGAGCTACCTGAATGATCACATTCGCGAGAGGCTCAGGAGTGAAAGCTCACAGCCGGATAAGCACATTCTGATTGAGAGCGTGGACGGAGAAGATAACACAGAGCGTCTGCGCGGGACGGTTGAAAACGAAAGTATCACAAAACTCGTGGGTTTATTCAGACACAGCTACCACTTAGCTGACGGTTCCGGTTACAATCCACAAAATCCTACACTTGCCGAAATGACGTCTGCCGCATTAAAGGTTCTTGGTCGCAATACTAATGGTTTTGGGTTACTTGTCGAAGGCGGAGCGGTCGATTATGCCGGTCACAGTAACAATATGGACCGGATGTTAGGGGAGCAGATTGATTTTGACGAAGCGGTTGAAGTCGTAGTTGATTGGGTTGAAGATCCAGCTAATGGTAGCAACTGGAATAACACTCTTGTTATCGTAACCGGAGATCACGAAACCGGTTATTTAACAGCCGGACCGGGTATTTTCGCGGACCGGTCTCTCGGCGAGGTAAGTGAGAGAACACTTTCATTAGAAAAAATAATTGAGAGTAGCGGTTATCGCGCCAGTTGGGAAGATATTAATGGGGACAGTGAAATAGGCGACGATGAAACCGTATACTGGGCTTGGAACAGCAAATTCCATACAAATAATCTTATACCTCTATACACAAAGGGATTTCAGTCAGAACTATTCGCAAGCTATGCAATAAATAAAGATCCTGTTAGAGGTTCCTATATAGATAATACTGATGTGCATCATGTTATGGACACTGTAATATCGCGTCCATCGGCAAATGAAGGTATGAATGTAAATATGGTCGGTATACCGAATCAAATACCCTAGTCCTGATACAAATACTACGGATTGAAGTCTCATATGAAAATACATGATAGTTTAATAAAAATTATGCTTTTGTTGGTTATCTTTCTGCCACTTATATCGTGCAGCAATGATTCAGGCACTGAGGTAAGTGAGTGGGCAAGCCTCTCTAGCACAAGGGGGGATATTCCGGAGCCGGGACCCTCAAAACAGCAGACGGCAAGTTTGATTCTGGATGTGGATAAAGACGGAGTTAACGACTTTACCATAGGCAGCCGGCACAAGGGCCCTTCAGTTTATTGGTATAGACGCGGAGCCGACGGATGGAAGAAATATTTAATAGAAAAAGACACTCTGCCCGTGGAGGCGGGAGGGGCGTTTCATGACATCGATCTGGACGGTGATCTCGATATAGTATTCGGGGCGGACGCATCGGATAACAAAATGTGGTGGTGGGAAAACCCGTATCCGGAATTTGATCCGGAGCGTTCATGGAAAAGGCGTTTAATAAAAAACTCGGGCGCTAAAAAGCATCACGACCAAATGTTCGGAGACTTCGACGGCGACGGGGAGGCGGAGCTCGTCTTCTGGAATCAAGGGGACAACAAGCTCTTTATGGCACAAATACCTAGCGAGCCCCAAAATA
>DEIM01000132.1:629-20083 GCA_002352485.1 Candidatus Dadabacteria bacterium UBA2774 | reverse complement strand
GAGAAGTTTCTCGTCCACCTGCTCTCCCATATCATTAAGGAATTCAACGGATTCCATATTTTCATTAAACGACCCATTTATATGCTGCCATTCTTCCCTCGTCTTTTTCTCAAAGTTTTTTACCTGTACCCCGCTTGCATCTATCTTATCCCCGGAAAAAAAATCACAAAATACCTCGAAGATGAAACCCCAGCTTCGAATAGGCTGAGTTTCTTCAAAATAAGCGTCTCTGATCTGTGCGTCATTTATGTTCTTAGGTGTTAACAGCTGTTTTAATCTCCTATCGAGCTCGCTCAAGTCTTTTGTGTCATTCATTCCATATCCATTCCCAATTAGAACGTGTATCTCATGCTCCGGTGCCGTGTCTATCCAGATAACCGGTATTTCTAGCTGCACAGCTTCTTTTACGATCTGCCCGGTCCCTCCTTTGCCCCTCGCCTCTTTCCCGTCCCATATGGCTATAATTACATCACTTTGATTGAGCACCATCCTCCCCACCGCTTGATACGACTCGTTTTCAAGCGCCTTTGTGCGGCGCGAGCCAGGGAGCTCGAATACCGCCGTAGCTTTTTCCAACATATCCCGGTACCTGAGTATTGAATCCGGATCCTCAAAATCTTTCTGATACTCCCCTCTTTCAAAGGGGATTGCACACTGGAGCTCAAATCCGTTATCAAGCGCAGTCTCAGCGGCCAGCATATCAGCGCCTTCTGCCAGTGGAGATATTATTCTAAGTAGCGGATCCCCAGGCGCGTACATAGTAGGAGTATTATTAATCTCATACACAATTCGTTTTAACTCACAAAGCACTTGCTCAAGCTTTGAGCGGAGTGAAGATATGTCCGAGCTCTCCAGTCCATGCGGTCTGTGACCCGTCACGCCGGCTCTGAGGGTAAACCTTACTTTAGGAGGTGTTTTTACTTGCTCATTCATTGAATACCCTATCCTTTCTATACCTACCCCTTTGGCAGCTCGATCGGCAAATTCCTATGCATCCAGAGCCAGTCGCTGTTCTCAAGGAGCGCCTCTTTACCCACCGCGATCAGGATACTGTCCGGGGAACCTGAATGCGCCTTAAGCTTTTTACTGGCAGACATATATATATGCTGAGTCAGAGTGTAGCGTCTTTCAAGCTCGTCGTACGCCTTTTTATTCTTATAAGCCTGAGCTGCCACACCGATTGCGGCGACTGCCCCAATTAGCACCTCAAACCTTGTTATCGCCCCCTCGTTGCCCAAACCTGCGAAAAGAAGGTAAATACCGAACATAAGCGCGAATAGGAGTGTAAGCACAAAGGACACCAGCGCCAGGTTGCCAAGGTCGAGCGAGCGCATATAGAGCGGGTTTCTTTTCTTTCTATAGTACTCAAGCTGTGACTCGATCCAGAGCTTATTCGTAATCTCTACGCGCTCTTCCTTGTTCTCTGTATGAGTTGCTCGAAGAGAACCGTCATTCGCAAGGCCGACAACCTCTACATTCTTTATAGCGCGGCTTATCCACGAGACTAACCCCGCGTACTTACTCAAATAGTTGTCCGAGACTTTTTCATCAATGCCCGCAATTCTCCAGAACACCATCACTCTGAGCCCCTCGGCAAGCGCCCTGTAATCAAGGAACCTGTCTTCAATTTTCTCTGCCTTGGAGCGGTATACAAGAAACGCAATCGCAGGTATCAGAGCTATATAACAAAGCACCAGATAATAATTTATATCGATAATACCGTATAGAAGCACTGCGGCGAAGAAAAGAATATAAATCCAGTTTATATATGTGTTGGTTTTCTTTTGATAGAACTGAGAGAGCACATCGGCCCCGCTGTAGGGCGCTATAATTCTCTCTAAGGAAGGGTCTCCCGATATAAGAGGATTGTCCGCTTCGTCTGAGAGTAAATACTCCTTGGATTTTTGTGCCGACTCGGTACCCCGGGATTCTATAAAAGCTAAAATATCTTTATTGTAGCCGTCTATTTTTTCGGCTATCTCGACAAATGGAGATCTGGCAAGCCGGTCCTTATCCCCGTCATCGGGTATTTCAATGTAGGAGGTATAGAATTTATCAAACACTCCTGTCACGCGCTCAATATATGTATTAAAAGTAAAAGAGAGTTTTTCAGCTATTGTCGTATTTACTTTTTGGAGCTCATGCGCATCTGGCGCCGTATCCTGAGCAGGAGTTATCCGGGTGTTAATATCAAATGTGCCCGTGTTGATCGTGATCAAAAGTCCGACATCTGTTGCATCCAAAGTGCTTATCTCCGTATCATGTCCGGAGTATAATTCATGGAAGCGGCCTTGATTTCTAAGTTCCAAGGCACTTTCAACTTCGCTCGGATCGCTTTTTGGGGCTCCGTTCTTAAGCACTATAAGTATCTGTGATTGAGAGGCGGTGAAAGTAGAAGGGGTCATTGATCGATCATCGTTTTTAGCTTCTTCATTTGTAAAGCTAATCGCCTTTATATCCCTCTGAGCATTACTATCTTGATCGGCAGACGGCTCTTTTCCGGGAGCCGCAATATCCGCCTCTAAGCGGTCTATGGCGAGACGCACCATCAGACGCTCCTTATCATTAGCCATAGGAGAAAGGACCAAAAACGGGGAGCTCGGAAATGTATTTTTAATTTTAACAAGCTGGGGAGTGATTAATTTCTCTAATATCTGGTCGTTGACATCAATGCCATCCTCTGCCAGTACACCTAGTACAATGGGGATCAAATAGTTTTCGCTGTCCGTATTCATGTTTTAGCTCACTTGGTCTACAATCAATCCTCTTTATCGAATATACGGCCGCTATTAGGCAGCATCCGCCCGATTGCCCGGGCGCGTTTAGTAATTTTCTCTGCAAACTCCTCCTGTGTAATTCGGCCTTCACTAAGCGCCTTACTGTTTTCTTCGGCTTCCTCCCTCGCCTTTGAGAAAATCTTAAGGAGCATATCCTCTAATCCCCCTTCGCCCAGGAGCTTGGTTCCAAGAGTCTTTCCCGAAGTTATTACCTCGGTAGAGCTGCCGCCAAGTTTGTCTTCAATTTCGGTTACATAACTTATAATAGTGTCTGTCTCTTCTATTAATATACGATTGAATGCATTAAAAGTATTTACCTGCTTTGAGTCTTCCGGGTTATACAGCGGCTTCCCGTCGGGGAGCTTTTTAGTGAGGATAATACTCAAATCATAGCTCATATGAGCGTTATACCCAAGCAGCATATCCTCGATTACGCTTGTAGTCTGAGCCTTGGCCTCGTCAAAATTAACTTTCCAAACAGGCGGCACCATAGAGTGCTCACCCCTCTCGTAATTATCAAAAGCTTCAAAGTAGAATTTTGCAAACTCTATCACGATGTTTTCAATCAAATTGTCATCGAGCTCACCGAATGTAGCGTGATCAGGGTGATTTTCATTGCGGATAGATTCTATGACAATGCTTGCCTTCTTTGTGGTCGCTATATAACTGCACGGGAATACAGCTCGGTGATCCCCTCGGTGTGAGAGCTCTTCATGCATATCCTCGAGCCTCTCCCTTACCTCCTCTACGCTTTGCATTTCACGGGCTTCCTTCCATTTGGGAAGCGGGAGGAAATTCTTCACTTCACCCGTGTCAGCGATGACAGAGGCGATCACGGTCTTACCCTGATCTGTCAGAACCATGCTGTCAAGCTCTTTCAAGGTGTCAATATCGTCCGCTATCAGGTCATTTACCGTATGAATCTTCCTTACGGCAAACCGATCACCTTCCCTAACCACAGCATAATCCTCGGAGTCAAACTTATGGGTCTGCCTCATCCGGACTGCTCTAATTGCGTCGGCTTTAGTGACAAAGTATGCGGCGGCGCCGTCTTCTGTAAAATATTCACCCAGCTTGGCCTTAAAACCGCCGCCGTAAGTTATGTGATAAACTCCGGGAACTCCTTCTTTAGGTATTTTCATAGCGTACCGTTCTATAATAAACGAGGGATATTCTAATTCTAATTAGACAGGGGGGATAATTCAATACATATGTGCTTATATTGGCGTCAGCACCGGCATTATTAAGTGTAAATTCCAAGAGGTTCAGGAATCTCTCTTCTGAGGCACCATTCTGACCCCGTGCTTTGTGCCTAGAGTAATCTGTGGTTTAGGTTCAACAACGTGGCCCGGAGCAAGTCTGAGACTCCATTTTTGCGCTATAAGAGCAATTAGCAAGACCCCCTGCATCCATGACAACGGCTCCCCGGTGCATACTCGCCTCCCGCCTCCGAAGGGAAAGTACGTGAGTCCGGATTTTTCATTCCAGCCTTCCCATCTATCGGGTTTAAATGAAAGCGGGTCTTCAAAATAACGCGGGTCTCTCTGCAAAATGTACGGGCTTACGAGAAACAATGACCCTTTGGGCGTTTCATATCCTCCGATCTTAAGGTCTGTTAGGCTTTGTCTTATCATCATCCATACCGGAGGGTATAAACGCATAGCCTCTCTGAAAACGTTTTCTGTGTATGGCAGTTTATCCATGTCAGAAAGACCGGGGATTCTGCCGCCTAGAACCGTATCTATTTCATCATGAATACTCCGTTCTGCCTCAGGGTTCTGTGAAAGCAGATACCAGGTCCAGGTGAGTGCTTTAGCCATAGGGTCATGACCCGCAAGCAGCATTGAGACACATTCATCCCGTATTTGCGTATCGGTCATCCGAGGGTTCTTTTCATCTTCAGAGCGTGCCGCCATCATCGAAGAGAGAAGATCACCCCTTTCTTCTGAGTTTTTCTTCCGCTCGTCTATGATTCCGTAGATTATTTTGCTAACTTCGTTCAGTTCTTTTATGAGCCCACGTACATTGTTCTGAGGCAAATGTCGAAGAATCGGCTGTGCAAGGAGGACTGGCGGGAACACTGCGTTGTAATGAAACATTAGTCTGTTTATAACTTCCCCGATCTTTTTACCTTCTGTATCCAGATCCAGGTTAAATAACGTTTTAAGGACTATAGAAAGCGTAAGCCTTCCCATGTCCTTTTCTAAATCGCTTGGTTGTCCTGGAGCCCAAAGCTCTCTTTGATTTAGTCCGTAAGATATTATCGTGCCCGTGTATTTAGAAATATTTTCTCGTACGAAACTCGGCCCAACGAGAGCGCGGCGTGATGCGTGCCCTTGAGACTCTGTAGCAATTAGCCCCTCGCCCTCTAAGATTCCGGCCTTTTTAATGAACCATGAAATCCAGTTTGAGAACTCCTCCTGCCGCTTTTCCAGAATGTCCTCTGCGTACTCGGCGCTCCCGATCAAATATACGTTTTTTATCCCGAGCCTGAGGCATGTGAGATCACCGTACTCACGCGTCAGACCAAGTAGAAATTCCGCGGGGTTAGAGAAAGATCCGGGGATTAGTCTAAGCAATGTTCTTGGGCTTGGTCCAGGAGGACTTGCTTGTGAGCTCATTTATTATTACCTCTACACAAAAGCGGGTAGGCGATAAACATATCTGAATATTATATAAGAAAAGCCCTTCAAATTTAAAGTGACATAAAACACCTGGGAATTATGCAGATTATTAATGTTGTCTTTTTGAATCATCACCGGATATACTTGATAATTAAACCCAGATCCCACAGTAAGGAGGCTTTAATGAAACTCAAGGGGAGTAATAAAACTACGAAACAAGCAGTAATTTTAATACTTATGCTGGCTGTAAGCCCGCTTATTATGACAGGATGCCTTGCCGCCGCAGCAGTAGGCGGCGGAGCCGTAGCAGGCGCGGGAACCATCGCCTATATAAAAGGGGAGCTTAAAGCAACCGAAGGGCATTCAATAGACGAGACTTGGGCAGCCACTGTTACGACAATTGATGAGCTGCAGTTTATCGTTATCAACAAGTTAAAGGACGCCGTGTCCGCAGAGCTAAAATGCCAAACAGCGGATAACAAAACGGTAAATATAGAGCTCAAAAGAATTGCGGACAACTTAACTGAGATAAAGATCCGAGTAGACACCTTCGGCGACGAAGCCCTATCCAGATATATTCTGAACAAGATTCAAGCCAACCTTAAGTAACGTATAATAGCTCCCGCTCTCTTTCAATAGTACGTAGAGGGCGGGAAACTTTTAGAATTCATCTAATAAATCTGAAACCCTTCTATTAAACAAAATGGTCACTTTAGAAAAGAGCGTACATATTGCTCAAGAGTGGATACAGTCATGGAACAGCCATGATCTAGATTCCATCATGTCCCATTATTCTGACGATGTGGAGTTTACTTCACCCTTTGTAATCAAACTCATGGGAGAGCAATCGGGCACCATTTACGGTAAAGACCGCCTAAGAGAATATTTCGAGAAGGGGCTAAACTCATACCCGGACCTTAAATTCGAGCTCATTAGGATTCTGAGTGGAGTGAACAGTATCACGCTTTATTACAAGAGTGTAAAAAACATGCTCGCCGCTGAAGTAATGATACTCAATAAAGAGGGCAAAATAAGTAGGGTCATAGCGCACTACACACAAGACTGAGACTCAAAAAGATGAGCCGGGCTCTGACAGAAATTCTTTCTCTTCCTCAGTTGATTCTCTTCCCAGTATTTCATTCCTATGAGGGTAGCGTCCGAACCGCTCTATAATAAGGGCGTGCTTTCCCGCATACTCCCTGGAGCCGCGCAGCTTTTCATTTAGCTCGAGAGGCTCAGGGAACTCATTCTCCAGCTTTGTGAAGCATTCAAGAGACAGATTCTGTATTTCCGGGTCCTCAGAGTGCATAAAAGGCATATAGTAAAATATCCGCTCAAAAGGGTGAAGCTGAACGTCAAAGCCCTTCTCTATACCTCTGAGAGCAATATTGAGGGCGAGCGTGTCCTGAGAGAATGCATCCGGCGTATCTCTGTAAATATTGCGCGAGAACTGATCCAGAAGTATGATGAACGCCAGGCTTTCCCTTGGCGTCAGCTCAAGATCCTCTGCCTTAAGACCTCTTACCGTCTCAAGATCCCCTTGAAACCCCTCTTTTATCGTATTATCGATTGCAGCATCTTTAAGCCACCAGCGTTTTCTGTACTCACTTCCGGGCACTTCCCCGTCTTTTAAATCACCAAGCCAGAAGCTTAGGACTTTATCTATAGTCTCATTTGATAGTGCGGAATTGCGCATTTTAGTAATATTCATAAAAGAAACCCTAATTCAGAGAATTTATTGGCTCTAAACCATAAATTAACCTTACATTAACACAATCTTAAAAATATTTTTCATATGCCCTTGCCAAAAAGATAAAAAAATGATATTCTGATCGAATCTATTTTTGAACCAAAAAAACCTTCGATATGCGGCCTGAACCAAACTTCAGAATTGTCTTGAGCTATATTCAATTTACACTTTAACAATATCCTACAACTTATTTCTTATCATTATTTTTTTGCACACGAAAATTTTTTCGTATTATAACCCGCTGATTTCATTTGATTTTGTTTTTCATTTCAATAACACCCCAAAATAGTCTATTGACAACCACAACATATTGTGGTTCAATCGATTCATAGCACAACATATTACACAACCAACCGAGATAGGAGGATGTATGAATGGCTTCTGAGAAATTTGACTCTGAACAGACTAACGGGAACGGGAACTCCAAGAATTTATCGGAAGAAAAAAATCTGAATACTGAACTTGAACAGACTCTCAGTGAAAGCACTGATGAAGAGCAAGAAGTAGTCAAGCAGCCCGTTGGGGTCATGGAAATTCCGGAAGCTACTATAGAAGCTTTTGGCGGGGACGAGCTTCGCGCCAGAGTGTTTTACGAAAAATACGCCCTCAGAGATAAATCAGGCAAAATAGTTGAGCATACCCCTGAAGATATGTGGCACAGGGTCGCAAGAGAAATAGCATCCCCCGAAAAAACAAAAGAGCTCAAGCAGGAATGGAATGACAATTTCTTCTGGCTTTTATCCAATTTTAAATTCATACCGGGAGGCAGAATCCTCTTTGGCGCCGGGCAGGAAAGAAGAGCAACACTCCTTAACTGCTATTATATGCCCATAAAAGAAGATTCGATTGAAGGTATTTTCGAATGGTGCAAAGAGGCCGCCAGGACCTATTCATTCGGCGGGGGTGTAGGCACCGACATATCGGTCTTAAGACCCAAAGGGGCACCTGTTAACAACTCTGCCATCTACTCCACCGGAGCTGTATCGTTTATGGAGCTCCTTTCCACAACCACCGGCACAATAGGCCAGGCAGGACGCCGCGGCGCTCTAATGATTACCATAGATGTAAATCACCCGGACATTTCGGAATTCATAGATGTTAAGAACGATGAAGAGAGATCTAAAGTCCAGTTCGCCAATATCTCAATCAAGATATCGGATGAGTTTATGGAGGCCGTTGAAGACGACACAGATTTTGAGCTCAAGTTTGAAAACGAGAAAGTAAAATTCAAGAAAACAGTACGCGCAAGAGACATTTGGGAAAAGCTTGTAAAATCCGCCTGGTCATCAGCTGAGCCTGGAGTGATTTTCTGGGATGCTGTTAAAAGATTCTCTCCAACCGAATACGCTGGGATGGAAGTAAACGGCGTAAACCCCTGCAGCGAGCAGGCGCTTGAAGACTATGGCAACTGCTGCCTAGGCAATATCAACCTTTCCCCCTTCGTAACCGACGAGTTTACCGAAAACGCTGCAATTGACTGGGAAAACATGGAGAAAGCGTTTAGATACGGCGTCAGATTCTTAGACAACGTGCTCGATTACAACATGAAGAAGCACCCACTCAACTTCCAGACTAAAGCCTCAACGCATTCAAGACGCATTGGCGTAGGATTCACAGGGTTTGGAGATATGCTGGCAAAGCTCAATATAAAATATGATACTAACGAAGCTGTGGAATTTGCGGACAAGATGTTTGAGCACATTAAAAACATAGTATACGAGGCAAGCACGGATCTCGCAGCCGAAAAGGGCAGCTTCCCGGCTTTTGATCTCGACACACATATGTCAAGACCGTTTCTGAAGAGCATAGACGAGCGCATTGGCGAGAAAATCAAAGAACAGGGCCTTAGAAACGCATGCATATTAACAGTCCCTCCTGTAGGCAGCGGCTCAGTGCTCGCAGGCACCACAAGCGGAGTCGAGCCCACGTTTGCGCTCTCTTACTACAGACACTCAAAATCGCTCTCCAAAGAGGAATTTAAAGTATTCCATCCGCTCGTAGGACAATATATGGATCAATTCGGCATAGACGACGAGAGCGAGCTTCCATCAACATTTGTAACATCACACGAAATAAAGCCCGAAATGAGAGTACGCATGCAGGGCGCTATTCAAAAGCACATAGATTCTTGTATATCGAGCACGGTAAATCTTCCGGCCGATATAACACTTGATGAAGTAGAAAAGGTTTATTTCCTTGCCTGGAAACTCGGCTGTAAGGGTATTACCGTTTACAGAGAAGGCTCAAGAGAGGGCATTCTGATTACAGAAGAGCAGGCCAAGGAAAATAAAGAAGAAAAAAATCTTCCGACCCAGACCCAGAACGAAGGGATGAACAAAACCCATCACCCCAACCCCATCTCATCCCTTCGTTCCTCCTCTCCCCAGCTGCCGGAGATAACCCCGATAAAGAGGCCTCTATTTCTTGAGGGCTTTACCGAAGTTATTAAAACCGGCTACGGGAATCTTTATGTCACAATTAACACCATGGACGGAAAACCCATAGAAGTATTCGTACAGATCGGCAAATCCGGCTACTCCACTATGGCGGATGCAGAGGCAACGGGAAGACTCGTGTCGCTTGCTCTGCGCTCGGGAGTAAACGTAAAAGATGTAGTCGAGCAGCTTGAAGGCATTGGGGGGTCTTCACCTGTGTTCTCGGAGGGTAAGCTCGTTATGTCTATACCTGACGCGATTGCAACGGTGCTTAAAAAACACTTCGTTACAGCCGCGCAAGAGGAACTTGAGACAAAAAGAGCTACGGATATGAACTTTGAGAGCTGCCCGGACTGCGGTGACCGTGCACTAGCATTTGAACAAGGATGCATGACGTGCAGGAGCTGCGGATATTCCAAATGTAATTAGAGATATAGACAAAGAAATTAACGTAGGATGCTGGAATATAAAACCCCCAAACTCTCAAAAAGAGCTTGGGGGTTTTTAATTGATTATAAATAAGGAGAAGCAAATGCAGAGTGAGAAAAAGGGGTCCGTGATTTCAGGAGTATTTTGGATGTTCCTGATCTCTATTCTCCTTTTCTGGCTTCCGTTTGTGGGCCCTCTCATAGCAGGCATTGTGGGCGGAAAAAAGGCGGGAAACGTAGAAAACGCCCTCATGGCCGTATTCCTTCCGGCTGTAGTGCTGGGAATCCTACTCTTCGCCTTCGCCTCAACCCTTACAGGAGCTCCTCTGATAGGTTTCGTAGCCGGAACGGGTGGGTTTATACTAGTGCTCTCAAACGTAGGTCCTCTACTCCTTGGAGCAATCATAGGCGGGATATTAGACTAGCTTTTAGATTATTCGGATGGCGTGATAGCCAAAGCAGCAATAAAGGGGCGGTTGGACACCTCACAAATCGCTCTTAATGGGAACTTTAAGAGCCTCTAATGTAGAAGAAAGAATCTGCTGCGACAGCGCCTGAGCTAAAACCCGGCAATGCCAATTAAGACATCCCTACTTTAAAAAGCTTTCAAGATGGTCTTTTACTTCAGAATTTGCCAGTTTCCCGAGAGCCGCCTTTTCGATCTGTCTTATTCTCTCACGCGTTAGATTGAAACGCTTCCCGATCTCATCGAGCGTATAGGTGCTCTGCTGTCCTATACCGAAGCGGAGCCTAAGAATCTCTTCCTCTCTCGGGTTTAAAAGCGTAAGTGCTTCTCTTAATTTATCCATAAGGTCGGATTTAGCGACAAGGGTATCAGGGATTACCGTTTCATTGTCTGCTATTGAGTCCAGGAGCGTCGTTTTCTCCCCGTCAAGAAGCGGAGTATCCAAGCTGATCGCGTCCTTAGTAGATCTCAATATGCGCTTTACTACTTCTACGGAAATACCGGATTTACGCGATATCTCCTTTGGTGTGGGCTTTCTTCCAAACTGCTTTGCAAGTATTGCATTGACTTTATACACACGGTTTGCCTGCTCAAGCAGGTACACGGGCACTTTAATTGTTCTGGTCTGCCCCTGAAGCGCCCTCAGGATTGCCTGGTGTATCCACCAGGAAGCGTATGTTGAAAACTTAAATCCCTTTCTGTGATCAAAACGCTCTACAGCTCTCATGAGCCCCATATTACCTTCTTGAATAAGGTCGGAGAGAGGGAGGCCTCGTCCCATATACTTTCTCGATATGGTAATTACGAGCCTCAGATTAGCTTTAACAAACCTCTGCTTAAGCCTCTTAGCATTTTCGGTATAGGCTTTGATAAAACCATTTAAGCTTTTAATGCGCTTTTGAATATTAGAGTGAGAATGGCCGTTACGTCCGTTTCTACTTCCGTTTAATCTTGCGCCCTTAAATTTTCCTACCGTTAGCCTGTCTACTATAAGCACAAGCTCCCTTGATTGTGCCTCGCACTTTTTAATCTTGGCCGAGATCTCCACCTCTTCCTGTGCCGTAAATAGAGGCTCTATCGACATGTCTTTGAAGTATACGTAGAGCAGCCTTAGCTGCTCATCGGGCGTATCGTCTGATTTTGTTTTTGTTCTGGAACCGGAATTTCCGTAACCGTTTTCTGAATCGTCTTCTTGAATGTAGCTACCAATGCGCTTTACATTGCTCACATCCTCTTGTTCCTCTGAAAACTCTTCAAAATCACCAACAGTTACAGAATCGTCAAACTCTTTAAGTTTTGTCTCCATACCCTCTTCCTTTAAGAGATATTTTAGACCTTCTATACAGCCCTAAACATGAGATTCTACTCTTTAGTTCGTCTTTAAACTTAAGCAATTGATGGGGTGGGAAAATCCTCAGCCTCCAAAATAAACAGCACAAATTCCGGGCTCTTTATTTATCTATATTTAGCAACGAAACACCAGATTAAACCTCAATCTTACAACACAAATAAGCACTACAAATACTGATCCACTTTCCGGTTACCGCCATTCTATCAAATTCTAAAAATTAATTCAACCTATTTTGCTTTGTTAAAATTTTCTTCTACCTGATCCCAATTAACAATGTTCCACCAAGCTGCGATATAATCGGGTCTCCGGTTCTGATAATTAAGGTAATATGCATGCTCCCACACATCCAGTCCGAGTATCGGTTTTAAACCCTCAGACACGGGATTGTCCTGATTCGGGGTCGATGTCACAACCAATTTACCGCTCCCGTCAAGTGACAACCATGCCCATCCGCTGCCAAATCTTGTAGCGGCAGCTTTCGCAAATTCTTCCTTGAATGTGTCTAGACTGCCTAGGGATGAATTTATGGCCTCGAGAAGCTCCCCTGTAGGTTCTCCTCCCTGAGGGCTCATTATTTCCCAAAAAAGACTGTGGTTTGCGTGTCCCCCTCCGCTGTTGCGCACTGCTCCCCTTATGTCTTCGGGCACGCTGCTTAAGTCCGAAAGTAAGTCCTCGAGACTCCGCTCACCCTGCTCGGGATGTTTTTCTATCGCTGCATTTAGATTATTTACATATGTCTGATGATGTTTAGTATGGTGAATCTCCATCGTACGCGCATCTATATGAGGTTCTAAAGCGCTGTAATCATAGGGCAATTTGGGCAATTCATAAGACATTACATCTCCTCCTGATCTGAATTGTTTGTGAATTGAAAACCGGCGCTATCGGTAATTTTACAGGAAATATCAATAAATTCTTACTCCGATAGAATCTTTTTTAGTATGGCACCTTGTGCCGCCAACTTCCTCATTATAACAAGATAATGTGGTTATGTCAAAAAAAATCACAAGATACTGTAATTTTTGCCCGAATTTACCCCTTAAGCGCTGTGTTTGACACCTATATTATTGCCTGGTAACTTTTACCAGTTAACAACATGTATATTCTGGATGCATGATATCCACGTTATCTTAGGTATACTAATAAAATGCAGGTATCAAAAACACTCGATTACGCAGTCAGGTCATTGACTTATATGGGAAACGATCCTGTTCTGAGACACAGCATGAAAGAGATCTCAGAGCACCAGAATATACCGCTCAGCTACCTCGCCAAAATTATGAGGAGGCTCGTAAAAAAGGGCCTGGTACGCTCAATGGTAGGCCCCGACGGCGGATACGTACTCAGGAAAACTCCGGGTGAAATTAAGCTTAGAGACGTCTACGAAGCGATCGAGGGTGAAATAAGAATGGTAGATTGCATGGACAAAGACAATATCTGTGTATTATACGACAACTGCGCACAGCTTCCGGTCTGGGACAAGGTGCAGATGTCCATGATTAAAATTTTAGATGATACAACCCTTCAGGACATGCTTAACGAAGGAGCTAGTATGTCTACCCGTCCAAATTAGGCGGTGCGTGTAGCTTGGAAGGCATGTCCACAGAACTTGAGTCTGGAGTTGGCAATAAAGAGCAGTAGACAGAGGGGTACATTCGATCAGACAGTACATAAGCTATTAAAGAAGGAGAATTAGTTATGAGCGTTGATCTCGAGAAATTAGCCGAACAGGAATATAAATACGGGTTTGTAACCGATGTCGATCAGGAAATCGCCCCCAAGGGTCTAAATGAAGACACCATCAAGCTCATATCGAGCAAAAAGAACGAACCACAATGGATGCTCGAGTGGAGACTCAAAGCCTATCGCCACTGGCTTACTATGGAAGAGCCCAAGTGGCCAAACGTGCAGTACCCGCCGATAGATTATCAGGGTATAAGCTACTACGCGGCGCCAAAGACAATTGAGAGACCGAAGAGTCTGGACGAGATTGACCCTGAGATTAAAGAGGCCTACGACAAGCTCGGCATCCCGCTTGAAGAGCAGAAGATGCTTGCGGGCGTAGCAGTGGACGCGGTATTCGACAGCGTATCAGTTATAACCACATTTAAAGAAACCCTCGCCGAGGCTGGAGTAATATTCTGCTCCATATCTGAAGCAGTGGAGAACCATCCGGAGCTCATAAAGAAGTATATGGGCTTTGTGGTGCCTCAAGACGATAACTTCTATGCGGCGCTCAATTCAGCCGTATTCACTGACGGATCTTTCGTATACATTCCCAAGGGCGTAAGGTGCCCGATGGAGCTTTCGACCTACTTCAGGATTAACGCTGAAAACACAGGGCAGTTTGAAAGAACGCTTATTATTGCCGAGGAAGGAAGCTATGTGAGTTACTTAGAAGGCTGTACCGCTCCCAAAAGGGACGAAAACCAGCTTCACGCGGCAGTAGTAGAGCTCATAGCCCATAAGGACGCAACTATTAAATACTCGACCATTCAGAACTGGTACCCCGGAAACGCAGAAGGAGTAGGCGGCATTTACAACTTTGTTACAAAGCGCGGCAGATGCCTGGGGAACAACTCTCATATCTCATGGACACAGGTCGAGACAGGCTCTGCGATAACGTGGAAATACCCAAGCTGCATATTAGAAGGTGACAACTCGGTCGGAGAATTCTACTCAGTAGCCCTTACGAACAGACGGCAGCAGGCCGACACCGGCACCAAGATGATACATATAGGAAAAAACACGAAGAGCACTATCATATCCAAGGGTATTTCAGCCGGGCTTGGACAAAATACTTACAGAGGGCTCGTGCAGATCGGCTCTGACGCGTCTAACGCCAGAAACTATACGCAGTGCGACTCAATGCTAATAGGGGACAAATGCGGGGCTCACACGTTCCCGTATATAGAAGTAAAAAATTCAACGGCTCACATGGAGCATGAAGCATCGACATCCAAAATCGGAGAAGATCAATTATTTTATTGCCAGCAAAGGGGTCTTAGCGCTGAGGACGCCGTTTCTCTAATAGTAAACGGTTTCTGTAAGGATGTATTTAAAGAGCTTCCTTTTGAGTTTGCGGTTGAGGCTGAAAAGCTCCTGAGCATCAGTCTAGAGGGTAGCGTCGGATAAGAATTCCTACCTAAATCAATAAATTACGAGAGAATACTGTCAAGGAGAATGACATGCTTGAAATAAAGAATCTGCATGTAAATGTAGAGGATCAGGAAATAATAAAAGGACTTAATCTCACAATTAACAAAGGCGAAGTCCATTCCATCATGGGTCCCAACGGCTCGGGTAAGAGCACACTCGCTCAGGTGCTTGCAGGACGTGACACATATGAGGTCACGGAGGGCGAAATACTATTTCAGGGTAAGGACCTCCTAGAGCTCGCCCCCGAGGAGAGGGCTTGCGAGGGAATATTCCTGGCCTTTCAGTACCCCGTAGAGATACCCGGCGTGGCCAACACTTATCTTCTGCGCGAAGCGCTAAATTCCGTTCGAAAGTACAATGGAGAGGAGCCACTAAAACACGTCGAGTTCGGAAGACTCGCTAAAGAAAAGATGAAAGTAATGGATATGGACGACACTCTGCTGAAACGCGCTGTGAACGCAGGTTTTTCAGGTGGAGAGAAAAAAAGGAACGAAATATTTCAGATGCAGATACTTGAGCCCAAACTCGCAGTTCTTGACGAGACCGATTCGGGTCTCGACATAGACGCACTTAAGATCGTTTCAGACGGAGTAAATGCGCTCAGAAGCCCCGAGAGGTCCTTTCTTATTATCACCCACTATCAGCGGTTACTGAACTACATTGTCCCCGACTTTGTACACGTGCTGGTTGACGGAAAGATCGTCAAATCAGGCGGTAAAGAGCTTGCGCTTGAGCTTGAGGACAAGGGTTACGGATGGATTGAGGACGAGTCAAAAGCGGCTGTAAACAATTAGCACGCCCAACGATCACTGCACTTGGAGAAAGAGAGCATATGAGTATTACCTTAATTGAAAAAGATAACGGATATAAAGACGGATTTTCGGAGTTCATCAAAAACTTTGCTTCGGCTGACCCGGATTGGCTTAAATCCATACGCGAAGAAGGCATTTCTACATTCGCAGAGCTCGGATTCCCTACAACCAGGAATGAGGACTGGCGTTTTACCAATGTAGCCCCGATCGCAAGATCGGCTTTTGAAATTTCTCGCAACGGGTACATAGAACCCTCACCGGAAGATTTAACAAAATTTATGTTCGAGGGCAGTACCAGCGCCGCTCTTGTATTTATTAACGGTAATTACGCACAGGGATTATCCCGGACCGAGAGTTTGCCCCAAGGCGTAATCGTATCCAGCCTGACAGAGGCTCTAAGGGACCACGGAGAGCTTGTACGTCAGCACCTGGCAAAGTACGCGGATATAAAAGACGAAGCTTTCACCGCGCTTAATAATGCGTTTTTTGTGGACGGGGGATTTATCTATATTCCAAGCGGCACCGTACTTGAAAACCCGGTGCATCTGCTCTACGTATCCGCTCCGACTGAGAAACCCGGTGTCGCGAGTCCGCGCAACCTGATAATCGCTGAAGAAAACGCTCAGGCAAACGTTGTAGAGCAGTACGTATCACTTGAAGAGAGCGTTTATTTATCAAACGTTGTCACAGAGCTTGTAGTCGGCGAGAACAGTACGCTCGGGCATTATCTGATCGAGTGTGAGAGCAAAAAGTCTTTTAATGTTTCAACCCTAAGAGTGGAGCAGGGCAGAAACAGCAATATAAGATCGCATTCGGTACTCCTGGGCGGAGCTATCGTAAGAAACAACGTTCACCCGGTGCTTGCGGGAGAAGGATGCGACTCTTTAATCAATGGACTCTTTTTGCCCTCTGGCCGCCAGCATATGGACAATTACATGAAGGTCGAGCACGTAAGCCCTCATTCAGATTCAAGGCAGTTCTATAACGGCATACTGGACGGCCACTCAAGAGGCGTATTCCATGGGCGTATCATAGTCCATGAAGACGCTCAGAAAACAGATGCTAAGCAGACCAACAGAAACCTCCTGCTGTCCGATCACGCTCAGATAGACACCAAGCCCCAGCTTGAAATATATGCGGATGACGTAAAATGCACCCACGGAGCTACCATTGGGCAGATAGACGAGGACGCTATCTTTTATCTCCGCTCAAGAGGAATTTCCCAGGTAGCCTCTCGTGATATAATTCTAAACGCTTTTACAAACGAGACGCTGGATAGTATGAACGTGGAGTCGGTTAAAAATTACTGCTCCGCACTTGTTGCAGATTGGTTCTCGCAAAGGAAATCAGAAAATAATAAATAGGTAACTTAATCATGGCGGATTTTGAAAAAATAGCTAAGACGGGCGACATAGAGCCCGGAGAAATTAAATCCTTTGTTGTCGGCCCCGACATGATCGCCATATGTAACGTTGAGGGTACTTACTATGCATTCAGAGACGAGTGCACACATCAGGCTTTACCTCTGTCGGATGGAATGCTCGATGGAAAAACGCTTACCTGCTGCTACCATAGCGCTGAATTCAATGTGGAGACAGGTGAAGCCCTCTGCCTCCCAGCAGTAGACGCTGTTGAGACTTTCGAGCTGAAAATCGAGGGCGATGATATTTCTATTCTAATCGAAGATTAACCCCCCCTTCTTTTCAAGTTATCCCACAATCCAAATTAATAATCCATAAGCATATTTAATATCCCCTCTGTAAAATTAGAACGGGCGTTTTGTTGCAATAGACAGACCTATATATTAGAGTAAATTAATAGGGCTTAAGTTTGGGGTAACAACATAACGCGTCTTCCGGCGCATCTTAATATCTAAACCAACGAGAGGGTTATTATGCTGAATTTATATAAGCTCCTTATAACTGTAGTATTTCTATTCATTTTCTCACTAGGTTGTGACAACAACAATAACGCCACGATTCCAGATGATAGTCCTATTCCCCCTAACCCGCAGGACTGGGTGTGCCCTAGCTCTGTTGTAAACCTTTCACAGTGTAAGATAGACTCGTGGTGCGCTGCAAATGAAGACCGAGGCGAGCCGGCGCCGCCTGGGCTTCGTAACCCCCCTCCGCTTTCAGACTTGGCGATGAAAAATATGTTCGATGCTCAGTATCAAGAATTTGTCCGCGACAGACGCTACGCAAACGAGCTTGACTGGAACCGCGACCTGAACTGGCGTATGACAGGCCCGTATCTTGGAGCGTTCGGCTTCGGAGAATTCTTCGGTGTACACTCTTCAGCTGTCCGTATCTACTATTCCCCTGAAGTAATAAAGTGGCTTTGCGACGGCCGTGTGGGCGAGATTCCGGACGGCGCAATGATAATTAAGGAGCAGCACCCTATTAACGAGTCGCTAGGCATCATAACAGATGAAGACGGCTGTATGGAAATACCTGTAAGCGTTACACCTACGAGTTGGACTACTTACATAAAGAATAATTCCGCTTCTTTTGACGGATGGTATCAAGGCAGTGTTAGGGCGGCATCAACAGAAAACCCGGAGCCACTTTGGGAGATAGGAAACCCGCCCCAAGCAGTATAAGAACCTCAGGTAATCTCTGTAGAAGAACTATGCCCATCAAACTTAAGCGCGTATACGAGGAACCCGAACCGAGTGACGGCAAGAGAGTGCTCGTAGAGAGGCTATGGCCGAGGGGTCTGTCAAAGGATAAGGCACGTGTGGATATATGGTTAAAAGATGCCGCGCCATCGACCGATCTCAGAAAGTGGTTTGACCATGATCCTTCAAAGTGGGAAGAATTCAAGAAGCGTTATTACGCTGAGCTTGATGCGAATCCCCAAGTACTAACACCTATAGTTGAACTGCTCGGTAGCGAGACCATCACGTTCGTCTTTGCATCGAAAGAGGAGGCTTATAACAACTCAGCCGCTCTTAGGGAATATATAGAGATCCGGTCTAAAAAGAGCTGACTTCTTAATCCCCCCTGTCTGTAACCGCCCCTTCTGAGGCAGAAGATACGAGCCTTGCATATTTAGCCAGCACGCCCCGCTTCTCCTTTGGCTTTGGTTTTTTCCAGGCAGCTAACCTTTTCTTGATTTCCGCTTTTGATATCTTCAGGTTAATTTCCATCTTTTCAGCATCTATGGTGATAACGTCCCCGTTTTTGACTACGGCGATTACGCCGCCGTCACTAGCCTCGGGAGTTATATGGCCAACGACGAAACCGTGTGTGCCTCCTGAAAAGCGGCCGTCCGTTATAAGCGCCACATCATCACCTAGTCCCTTGCCCTTGACTGCCGAAGTAGGTGATAACATCTCTCTCATTCCGGGTCCGCCTCTAGGTCCTTCGTAGCGAATTACGATCACGTGGCCGGGCTTCACCTTACCCCCAAGTATAGCTTTAAGGCAAGTTTCTTCAGAATCGAACACTATGGCCTTCCCCGTGAAAGAATGCCCCTCTTTACCCGAGATTTTAGCGACAGCGCCCTCCAGGGCCAGGTTGCCCCGTAGAATAACAATATGGCTATCTTTTTTAATCGGTTTGTTAAGTGAATGTACTATATCCTGCCCCCTGGGATATGCACCTACGCTCCTTAGATTCTCCCTGACTGTTTTGCCCGTGACCGTCAG
>DEIM01000132.1:0-588 GCA_002352485.1 Candidatus Dadabacteria bacterium UBA2774 | reverse complement strand
TCTGCCATCATATATTTGCCGCTCGGCTTTAAGTCGGCCAAAACCGGTGTCTTCTTACCTATCCTAGTAAAATCATCGATTGTAAGCTTTACATTCACAGCGTTTGCCATTGCAATTAAATGAAGCACTGCGTTTGTCGAGCCCCCAAGCGCAATAACAACCGTAATCGCGTTTTCAAATGCCTTCTTGGTCATGATATCGCTTGGACGGATGTTTTTCTTGAGAAGGTTCATCACTGCGGCACCGGCGTCTTTACAGTCCTTTTCTTTGTCTTTAGATATAGCGGCCTGCGCAGAGCTGTTCGGGAGGCTCATCCCAAGAGCCTCTATCGCCGAGGCCATAGTATTGGCCGTGTACATCCCGCCGCACGAACCAGGGCCGGGAATAGCGCTTGTTTCGATTGCCTTAAGCTCGCTGTCTGAAATATCTTTATTTGCGTGCGCCCCTACCGCTTCAAATACCGATACTATATCCACGTCCTGACCCCTATAGTTTCCCGGCATAATAGTGCCGCCGTATACGAATACCGACGGACGGTTAAGGCGCGCCATCGCTATAAGACAACCGGGCATGTTCTTGTCACACCCT
>DEIM01000133.1:5163-5926 GCA_002352485.1 Candidatus Dadabacteria bacterium UBA2774 | reverse complement strand
ATTCCCTCCTTTCTCAAAGGAGGGCTGGCATGGTCAAAGCTGCTTTCGCTACTCCCCTACAAATCCCGTCTCATAAATACTGTTAGCCCACGTCCCTCCGCAAATCATCTCCTTATCTCCTATACACCGTTTGGTGCACTCTCCTTCCGCCGGGCCGTACTTGCCGTAACTGTTTCCGCAGAAGCACTGGTTCTGAGACTGAAGCCCCGCGTACTTGTACCCGAGCGCCTTACAGTCCTGTATGCACTGGGGTATGGTCATGTTGTTACTGTTATAGAAATACTTGTCGAGGTCCCTTCCCCACGCGCCTCCGGCGTCTCCTTTATCTCTGTAGCAGCCGATATAATCAGTGCGGTCTATCTCGACCACGGGCGCTTTGGCCCCGCCCCCGCATCCCGTAAGCGATGTGAATATGAAAGCCGCGGCAATCAGGCTCATTATCAGTTTCGTATTGTGCATTTCATCCTCCCAAATTGTGTATGTCAGAACGACAGTGATAATTGAATTATAAAAAATCCCCCGGCTATTTGCAACCAAGTGCAGCTGCCGTCATTGCGACGCTCCACCGGAGCCGCGACAATCTCTCACAATCAAGGGACGAAATTAAATCCAATCACCCTGAGAATATCGAAGGGTGAGTAGCATCCGACATACATAAACGATTTCGATCAAGTAAGGAATCGGTCTCTATCCCCTAAAATATATTCCCTAACTTTCTCGTCTATATAACACCTACTGCCAAAATACGTTAAGATAATGAATT
>DEIM01000133.1:2736-5042 GCA_002352485.1 Candidatus Dadabacteria bacterium UBA2774 | reverse complement strand
ACGATTTCTACTTAACATCGAATTGTTATGGAAATATGCAGACTTTAAGGCACGATCGTAGATTCACACTATGTGTGTGTCCAGTCGGTGATTTTTGCCAGCTTTTTGTAATTCACACTTCGTGTGTGATCNNGATCATGCAAAAGAAGAAAGAATATTGTCTAATCATACCAATGAGTTATATCTGGCAACTAATAAATGTGAGTTTGCATATCCTACATCATCATACTATACTCACTTTCCAAAAAGCTCCTCAATCCCCCCATGCCCTCATCAACAAAACTCCCTCATAAAAGAACCCTGATAGCGGGCTCGCTCGCGATCATCCTTGAGTGGTTTGATTTCTCCATATTCGGCTTCTACGCCGTAATACTCTCAAAGCTATTCTTCCCCTTTGCGGACGAGACCATGTCCATACTCTCAACGTTCCTGATCTTTGCACTCAGCTTCCTGGTACGCCCCCTGGGCTCCGTAATGATTTCCAGCCTGGGAGACCGTTTCGGACGCAAAAACGCCTTCTTGCTCACACTCGTGCTGATGACGTTCCCGACCGTTTTAATAGGCCTACTGCCTACATATGCAGATATAGGCATAGCAGCTACGGTACTGCTTATAGTGCTCCGATTCGCTCAGGCACTATCTGTAGGGGGCGAGCGCTCCGCCACCATATCACTATTCGCCGAGATCGCGCCACCTAACCTCAGGGGTATGTACGGGAGCATGTCGCTCTTCAGCACCACCACCGGGATACTCCTTGCCTCCGCGGTGTGCGGGCTGGTTTCGAGCTCTATGTCTGAAGAGGCGCTCATGAGCTACGGCTGGCGTATACCTTTCCTGCTTGGGCTAGTAACTGGAATTGCCGCTATATTCTTGAGAAAAATCGTACAGGAATCGGACAAATTTAAAGAGCTGCAGACAAAAGGCCGGGTCACAAGCTCTCCCCTGGGCGAATCACTCAAAGTATACTGGCGGCCCATACTCACCATCCTCGGCGCGACCGTCATGTTCGCCGTGTCTTTCTATTTAATTTTCGTATATATAATCACGTTCGGCACTCGCTACGGAGGGATGGAGCTCTCCACGATACTTAATTTAAATACTACGATACTTGCGCTCATCACAGTGCTTATACCATTCTGCGGCTATCTTTCGGACCGGATCGGCAGAAAGCCCTCGCTCATCATCGGCTGCGCAGGCGAGATACTCGTGGGCATAGTCCTATTCAACGTGTTCTCTGGAGACAACCTCACGCTCAAGATAATCGTGCAGCTTGCGGGCGGGCTGTTTATGGTCGTATTCGCGGGCGCGTTCGCCCCATTCATGGCAGAGTCTTTCCCCACCAGGGTCAGGATGAGCGGTATCTCCATGGGCAATGTGATCGGGTTTTCCATATTCGGAGGCTCGGCCCCCCTTGTTGCCTCTTACCTCATTTCATCCACCGGGAATATTACCGCCCCTGGCATATATCTCTCAATCTGCGCGGTGATATCGCTTCTATCCGTTATAGGTGTAAAAGAAACATTCAGACAGGAGCTAGGATAGGTAAAATCCGTCATTGCGAGCGTAGTGAAGCAATCTCTATCAATCTCGGCATCAAACAAACCCGCTCACCCTGAGGCTCTCGAAGGGTGACACCTTACACTTCTCCCTTTTGCAAAGGGAGATTGAGAGGGATTAGTTGCTTTCGTCATTGCGAGGCTCCGAAGGAGCCGCGGCAATCCCTAACAATTCATCTCCAATACCGCTTTTCTGTCATTCCCGAATGTTTTTGTCAGGAATCCATATCTTTTTTCTCTTCCCAAAAAATATTTCCCCAATATCTAGTTGCACTTACAACCTTATTACCCCTTTTTTCATAAATTTACGCATATTTCCTGAATCCTTCCTTGTTGCAGTTGCAACTAACTAGACAAACACAGTTTAGGAGGCAGCAAAATGACAAAGTTACTTTTAGCATCAATATTAGCAGTAGGACTTAGCTTTCCGGTTGCTTCACAGGCAGAGATTAACGCTTTCGGTGTAAGTGTGCCGGTAGAATCAAACGAAGTAAGCGACAACATCCGAGGCGGTTACGTAGCCACCGGAGCAGGCGACTCACTCGCAGTACAGAAGCTCAGCTCCAGTAGCGACAGTAAGGGCGGACACGTGGCCAGTAGCGCAGCGGACTCATTCGTCGTTCAGAAGCTTAACAACTCAGCTCCTCAGTCGTAATGCACGGCAGAGTATCTGAAAAAACATCTAAATACGCTAAACATCCATCCTCCTCTAACTCAAAAGCCGAGCGGCTAACCCCTCCCGGCTTTTGA
>DEIM01000133.1:0-2547 GCA_002352485.1 Candidatus Dadabacteria bacterium UBA2774 | reverse complement strand
CCGCAGTGCGGGCAGTAATCCGCCTTTTTCTTGTGCCTTTTCTGAAACTGCTCTATAAACCCGGAGGCGATAATACCAGCCGGGATGGCGAAGAGAGAGATGCCCAGCACAGCCACACACCCGGCAAGCACCCGGCCAAATGAGGTAGCGGGGACCACTTCACCGTACCCTACGGTGGTGAGCGTGACCACAGCCCACCACATGGCCTCGGGTATGTTTGAAAACTCCTCAGGCTGCACTTTATTTTCTGCGTAATACATAAGGCTCGCGGAGATAATAAGAAGCACTACCACGAGCATAAGAGATATTAATATCTCTTCTTTCTTATCCCTGAGAACGTCCATAAACACCTTGAACCTCGATGAATACCTGGTCATCTTGAATATGCGGAACAGGCGTAGCGCCCTCAGGAACCTAAGGTCCACGTTTGTTACCATCGGAATGTAGAATGGCAGAATCGCGATAAGGTCAATCAGCGCAAGCGGGGTAACTATAAATAGGAGCCTCCCCCAAATAGGACTATGGTACTTTCTATTCTCAGTGCAAGACCATAGGCGGAGCAAATACTCAACCGTAAATACCATGACCGAGAAAAAATTAAACACCCTGAAAAAACGGCCATATGCAGAGTGATAGCCCTCAACTGTATCGAGAATAATGGCTATTACGTTCAGCACGATCAAAGCCATAATGAATATGACGAATATCTGAGATGCAAACGGAGCTTTATCACCCGGCTCGAGTATGTGGTGTACTTTCTTTTTTAGCTGCTTATACATAGGTTAAGGCCTGCCTGAAATCACCTTGCGCAAGTGATTCTATATAAAATTTTTACTCTTTTAAGAGCCTTAAGTCAATAATGTAGGGTACAACATAAAGATAAATAGTGAGCATCGCTTGTAGCATATTATGCATCTATACCTGTATCATAAGGTATATAAAGACGAGTATTTTATGATTGATTTGCGCAGTGTTATCCGCGAATCTGAGTAACTAGCATGAGGAGAGGCAGGAGGGCAAATGATTTCAGAAGCTGAGCACTCAAAGAAAAAAGTTCAGGTAAACGGCAAGACCATGGCATATGTGGAGATGGGAGAAGGAGACCCAATAGTATTCCTCCACGGCAACCCAACATCGTCCTATCTTTGGCGTAATGTAATTCCGCACCTAAGCGATCAGGGCAGATGCATCGCCCCTGATCTCATAGGCATGGGCGATTCCGACAAGCTCGACAACTCCGGACCCGGCAGCTATCGGCTGGTCGAGCATAGAGAATATCTTGACGGATTCTTAGATTCAATAGACATCACGAAGAATGTGACTTTGGTACTCCACGACTGGGGCTCAGCGCTCGGATTTGACTGGGCCAGGCACAATCAGGAGAAGGTTCGAGGAATTGCCTATATGGAGGCCTTTGTGCTTCCGCTTAACTGGTCTCAATTCCCCCAGGAAGTGCGCCCTCTGTTCGAATCTTTCAGATCTTCCACGGGCGAAGAAATGATATTAAAGAATAATTTTTTTGTCGAGCACATTCTGCCGGGTGCTATCATGCGCAAGCTTACGGACAAGGAGATGTCCGTATACAGACGTCCTTACGAGACCCCGGGAGAGGACCGACGCCCCACTCTCACGTGGCCCCGCGAGATACCGTTTAACGGAGAACCTGCCGATGTCGCATTAATCATAAAAGAGTACAGCGACTGGATGGCAGTAAACAATCTGCCCAAGCTTTTCATCGAGGCCAAGCCTGGAGCGCTGCTTAGAGGCGAGCTCAGAGATTACGCTCGGACCTGGAAAAACCAGACCTTAGTCACAGTCACGGGCATTCACTTTATACAGGAAGACTGCCCGGATGAGATCGGTAGCGCCGTTTCAGCTTGGCTTAAAAATATTTCATAAGTTAGAGCCTGAGAGATCAGCTACCGGTTTATGCTGCCGGTACTCCTGTCCTTTTTCTTTCTATAATGAAGGGCCGCTTTCATTCGATTCCCGCACCTGTCCATGCTGCACCACCTGCGGGCGTGGTTCTTACTCTCGTCATAGAAATACAAAACACATTCAGGGTTTGAACATTTCCTAACGAGCGTTAGGTCTTTTTTCGTCAGCAGCTCAGCCGCGGCATGTGCTATGGTCAGCCTTGGATCTAGAATGGTACTGGAAGAATGTGTAATTTGCCTGGCATTACCGTTAATCAGAATCAGGTTCGAATATGTTGTATCTTCCTTCAATATCTCGTTCACAGGCTCCAGGTGAGATCGTCGTAAAGGCTTTCCTTGTGATAATGCTTGAATCATATCCATTAGCTTTTTTCTGAACTCCCTTACCTTTTTTAACATCTTCAAGCTTTCGTTATCTCCAAGCTTAAGCATTCGCTCAGCCGTCCCTGGGTCTATACAGCCAGCCTCGGTAAGCCAGCTTACAACATCTCCATAATCCTCGAGCAGATCAACCCTCTTCCCTCTGTCTACTATATCGGTATTGATAAAATCCAGGCACACGTCGTTGCCATCAAAAATAAATTTCGATCTGTTTTCAGACAATTCCACA
>DEIM01000070.1:3614-11975 GCA_002352485.1 Candidatus Dadabacteria bacterium UBA2774 | reverse complement strand
CCAACCGTTGCAACCACAGTGTGGCTGTGGAACCGCTCAGAAAATTTATGACAGAAATATTTTAAAGATAAAGTTTAGGTATCCAAGTAACCCGCTCACACTGAGGCTCTCGAAGGGTGAACAATTATTACTCTAAATCGGGAAGATCATCCATTCTAAGAATCTGGTTAGGCTTTCTTGTAGCTAAATGCTTGATAATTGCTTTTATAGTTGACTGTATCCAAACATTTTCATAGTGAGAAAGTGGTTTAGTTTTCGTAGTGAATTTACGCGCCGTTGCATTATCACCTCTCATAGCAGATAACTCACCTAACGTATCGAGCACTTCAAACTGTATTCTAAAGTGTATTGCAGCTTTCTTTCTTCCTAAACCATTTTCAAGAAATGACAAACAAGAATAAGCCATACCTGGAAGCTTGTCACTACCTTCGACATAGTCATAATAACGATCCCAAAGCACCTTAACTTCCGATGTGATATTAAAGTCTTCAGGAGGTATAGGATATTTCTTATATATTGGTATTGCTTCCGTTGAACCAGTCAAATGCATCGTGCCGTCAACATGTGCTGGCTGTTTACCATTCGGGGGATTTCGATCAACAATATCCGAGCCAACAAATTCAAATCGGAACTCACGATTTCCATACCTAAGACTTGTAGCCATTTCCCATGTACGAATGAACTTTTCAGCTATTTGACGAATTAATTCATCGGAGTGATAGTGTTCTTTTGGTTTCAGTGTAAGAACACCGTTTGAAAGACAACCGTTAAAATCATTTGTGTTTATATCAATATCCGGCGGGTCTTGAAATATATAATTATCGGATTTAATAACTCGATACTGTAGTGAAGCAACATGTGGATCATTCATGAAATTCGGCCCCCAATTAAAACAGACATCAGAAATTACATGTTTTCATACTCGAACTCATACTCAGGCTCGTATAACTCGTGAAGACTTGTACTGACCCGTTCTGAGAAGCTGGGATCTACATCCGCCATAAGAATTTCCTCCATGTCGTCTAAAACAAGACCACAAACATTGCATTCCAACCTGTTTGCGATATAGAGCCGATCAACATAAAGAATATCATCTCGATAAACAGGCGGCGATTCTCTTACGAATTCACCACCAAGCCGCGCGTAACTATTACAAGCAGGACATTCTTTACTAGTAAATTCATGTTTCCATTCGACTCTCCGAATTTCAGATTCTTGTTTGAGTTTTTCCTGCTCTTCAGGATCCTTCTCTTCAAATACTGCTTTATGATCGTTTATGTTCTTCTTAACTTTTCCTAGTTTCTTAGACTTCGCTGCTTCAATCATCTGCATAGCAGCTTCCACCAACTCATCGCCAAGAAATTCATTCAATGATTTTCCAAGGAAATCACATAGTATTTTGCAAGTTTCGTAAAATTTAGCTTGCCATTTTGCAGGATTCAATGCTTCGCAAGAGAGTTCGCCGGTGTGAAGCTCTTGATTTCTTATTATAAAGAAGTAATCACAAAAAGTTTTTTGGGGTTTCTCAAAACCCTCAATAATTTTTTCAAGACGACCTATGACTGAATGAATGGGTATGGACTTTGGTTGTCCTTTAAGCTGAATGCCTAGTGCATACATAATATGAATACCTTCATTCTGGGGATCGGCATTTAGAACTGGATGAACCTTTGTAAGTGCTGCACGTGCAAGTAATTCTAATGATAATGAACACCAAAATGGATGTTCCCATCTATCTTGTCCGTATTCGTTAGCCTTTTCTATGTAAGATTTGGCTTTAAGCCAGTAGCCATCTGAACTCCACATACAAAACCTCCTTCAGTCTTCAACTAATATACGTTTCAGAATTCTGTCCTTGTCTGGTTTGTTTGCTTGCCCTCTTGCATGTAGCATCCTAAAGTTATCAACAATTAGCAAATCATTTGCTTCCCAGTTTATATTTATCTCATCAGTTGTTGAGAGTTTGCTATGAATAATTTGTGCAGCCTCTTTGTGACATTCATTAACAGGTTTCATACAATCCATATCAAAGCGTACATAGGCATCTGGTTTAAATATAGTGACTAGAAATGGACGCAATACTTGTACAACCTTCCAAACTTCCGATTTAAGAATTTTCTCTTCTTTCATTGAGAATTGAATTTTAGAAAAGTCGATGAGTTGGGTAGGTCTATCTCCTGATCCTGGATGTTGACAATAAAGAATCAAATAATGAATGGGAGTCCTTCGGTATGCAGTCTCAGTGTGGTAAGGAAACGCTGATAATCCATATCTGCTAGAAAGGGTGTTTGGGTTAGAGAGTTTGGTAGTCTCTGGTTGAATTTCTTGGATAATTTTTTGGTCTCGCTTATTTGGTACAGGTTTACCAAAACTAAAGGCTAGAGAGAGAAGATTGTCTGATAAAAAACCTTTTTCGACATAGTAACCATTTTTATTGATCAAATCATGTATTGTCTCATATTCCATATCTTCAATATCAACTGATTGCTACTTATGTAAAGAAATCTTAAAACTATTCAAGCGCAATTATTATTTTATCTAATTAGATTTACTATTCAATTTTCGTCTGCAAGGTTTATCTTTCATGTACAGGTTTATAGGAAATCTATAATTGACCCCTCCTTGACACCTACCCCCTTATAAATTAAATTCTCCGCCCGGAATGAGGTCTTGGCGTGAACTACTGCAATCGCCCCGGATACGGTATACTAGTTATCGAAAATATTGAATAAACCCGTGTTATCACAGAGGGAGATTCACAGGAGATAAATTTATGGGTATGAAAAAAATCATCAGCATAAGAAAAGACGAGCCAGAAGGCACGGGCGATAAAGGCGTCTCTTTTAAAAAATTCGACAAAGAAGAAAAGGCTGAAAAAAGCGGTGTAGAGCTAACTCAAGACGACGTTTACAAATCGTTAAGAGAGGTATACGACCCTGAGATTCCGGTCAGCATCGTTGACCTCGGGCTGATTTATGATGTAATCATCTCGTCAGGCTCTAACGTGAATATAAAGATGACGCTCACCACTCCGGGCTGCGGTATGGGCGCTATGATAGCCCAGCAGGCAGAGACCGCGGTAAGGGACATCGGGGCCGATAACGTCCTTGTGGAAGTAGTCTGGGACCCGCCATGGAACCCGGACATGATGTCTGACGAGGCAAGAGAGAAGCTGGGAATTACTTAAAAGCAAATACGCTGGAATAACTCAAGGGAGACCTCAAACTCAAAATGGAGCTTAAAGAAGAGAATATCCGGGCCGCGCTAAAGGGCGTAAAGTACCCCGGATTCACAAGAGATATAGTATCCTTCGGAATAGTAAAGGACATAAATATTGGCGAGGACGCAAAGGTCGCTGTATCTTTAGTCCTGCCAAAGCCGGACCCCGAGCTTGAAGCGCAAATTCGGGACTCGGCTACAAAGGCAGTACTCGAGACAGCGGGCGTAAACGAGGTTGAGGTACAAATCACAGCCCGTCCCCCCAAAGCCCCTCCGGAACAAGACCAGGCGCAGGCTAAAGCCGAGAAGCAAGCAAAGCTCCCTGATATAAAGTACTACATTGCTGTAGCAAGCGGAAAAGGCGGCGTCGGGAAATCCACCGTAGCCGTAAACCTGGCGCTCGCTATGGCCAAAAAGAGGGACAGGATCGGGCTTATGGACGCAGACATCTGGGGTCCGAGCTTACCTACGATGCTTGGGACAAAGGACAGGCCGCATGCGACCGAAGAGAACAAGATCATCCCGCTTAAAAAACACGGCATGGAGCTTATGTCCATAGGGTTTCTGGTAAACGAGGATGAAACCGTTATATGGCGCGGTCCCATGGTGCACGGCGCGATAAAGCAGTTCATCGAAGACGTCGAATGGAAGGAGACCGATTATCTGGTCATCGACCTCCCGCCCGGCACCGGAGACGCACAGCTCTCGCTCGTTCAGACTGCACCCCTCTCAGGGGGCGTAATCGTAACGACGCCCCAGGACGTAGCGCTCATAGACGTACGGCGCGGTATACAGATGTTCCGCAAGCTCAACGTACCCATACTCGGTATCGTAGAGAACATGAGCTATCTCGAGCTGCCCGAAGGCGCAGAGCCGCTCGACATTTTCGGCAGGGGCGGTGGCAGACGGATGGCTGAGAAGTTCGAAGTGCCGTTTTTAGGAGAGATACCCATTGACCCGCGCATAAGGATAGGTGGGGACCAAGGCGTTCCCATCGTGGAGTCTCACCCCGAGAGCACGGCGGCAAAGGCATTTTTTGAAATAGCAGATAGTATATTAAGCAGTATTGATGCTGGTAAATAGGCAAATCCGGTTATAATTTTCTTATTCACATACTCGGTGTAAATATCTTATAATTATAGGAACCGGATAATTACATCACATAAAAGAAATTCATGACGTCTACAAAAGATTATTATAAAATACTCGGTGTATCCAAGACCTCGACAAAAGACGAGATTAAAAAGGCCTACAGGGCCCTTGCGAGGAAGTACCACCCGGACCATAACCCCGACGACAAAGCGGCCGAGGAGAAGTTTAAGGAGCTCCAGGAAGCACATGAAGTACTCTCCGATGAGGAAAAACGCAAGGCCTACGACATGTTCGGTAGCGCCGAGTTCAGACCCGGCGGCAGGACCACATGGAAACGGGCCGGTGAGCAGCAAGGCAACTATGAATACAGCTACAACTCACAGGACTTCCCGGGTTTTGAAGACATATTTAAAGACATCTTCGGTTTCGGCGGTCGCGCTAGACAGGGCAGGAACCGGGGAGAATCATTCAGAGACATCTTCAGTAAAACCGGGAGAGAGGCCCCTAGAAAGGGACGCGACCTTGAGTATCAGATTGAAATCGATTTCGATACGGCGATCAAGGGCGGAGTACGGGATATATCCATCAGTCGCCAGAAAAACGGGCAGGTCACAACCGAAAAGCTGTCCGTTAAGATACCGGCCGGAGTAGATAACAGCTCTAAAATCAGGGTGCAGGGAAAGGGCGAAAGCTCCGGGCGCTCGAAAGGAGACCTATATCTCAGAATCAAGGTTAAGCCCCATGCTCTATTTAAGAGAAAAAACGACGATATTTACGTAGAAGTACCCGTAACAATTTACGAAGCGGCGCTTGGGGAGAATATAAACGTCCCCACAATAGACGGCACCGCCAAAGTCTCTATACCAAAGGCTGTGCAGAGCGGCACCAAGCTCAGACTTAAAGGCAAGGGTGTACCAAACCTCAAGACTAAGCGTAGAGGCGATCAGTACGTCGAGATAAAAATCGTAATGCCGGACAAGATAGAGGATAAAGAGCGCAAGAAATTTGAAGAGCTAGCGGACTCAAGCCCCTATAACCCGAGATCGGGCTTAAATAAATATATGAAGTGATTCTCCCGCTGCATACTTGCAGTAAGCCGGGTTCAAATCTATAATTGAAAAGCCCGGCAGGTTATGCGGGATATCCTAAATCAGACGCAAGATTTGACAGGAGGTCAATACTAACATGAGTGAAGAACCCAAAGAGAGCGCAAAGCAATCGGGCGAGTTACAAATGGATTTTTCGGCCTTTATATTATCCCTTAACGCCTCCTCAATGATCCATATGGGAGAGATTCCAGACCCTCACAGCATGGAAAGAAGCGTCAACCTCCCGGCGGCCAAGCACACGATTGAGATACTTGAAATAATCGAAGACAAAACCCGGGGCAACCTGGACGAAACGGAAAAAAAGCTCCTTGAGGATATTATATATAATCTCAGAATGAAGTTTATGCAGCACAATCCCAAAGAGGGCTAAACGGGCGGTTTAAGACTGCCTGCTAAGGTTCACAACCCCATAGCTCGCATTTATCACCGAGTTCACCTTATCTTTACCGACTGCTTTCTCAAGCGCTTTAAGGCCTTCTGAGACTATCGGCTTTCTATACCTTACAGAGTGAGCGTCGGTCGAAACAAAATCCAGAGCGTCCATCTTGGCAAAATCAATCGCGCACCTTCTGGCGTTCTGTCCGAACTCTCCGGCAAGACTGCCCGCAGTTACCTGGATTAGTGCTCCAGCATCTACATATTCCATAATGTTCTTAGGTTTGTGCTGAAGCTCCCTGTTTCTTTCCGGGTGCGCGAGCACAGTCTGTTTATTGATCGAGCTGAGCTGAGAGATTATTTCAGTTATCCCGAGCGGAATGGAATGAAACGGCACTTCTAGAAGGAGAAAATCGCCCTCGGCCAATGTCAATATACGATCTCTATCAATAAGCCCGGTTAAATCAGCCGTAATTCCTACCTCCATCCCGGGGAAAACCTTAAAATCTATCCCGGCATCCTCGATCCTTTGGTTCATCTCTAAAACCATATCTCTGACAACCCCGGTTTCGGGCTGCCAGTTAGTACCCTCGATCCAGTGAGGAGTTGTAACAATTGCTTTGATCCCGTCATCATGCGCCATGCGCACCATGTCGAGACTCTCTTCCCAGCTGCAGGAGCCGTCGTCTATATTCGGTAGTAAGTGACAATGAAGATCGATCATTACTAGAATTATAGCTCACTTTTAAGCGCTCGACACAGAGTAAGATTTACAGAACCACGGAACACTATTATAATTAGAGATAAATTTCCGAGAATAGACGAATACTTACATACTCTTCAGAATATGAAAACTACAGACATAATAAAAAAATTCAACGGACTGAGAGTACTGGTAGTGGGGGATATGATGCTGGACCGCTACGTAACGGGGGATGTGCAAAGAGTATCTCCCGAAGCTCCAGTACCCGTGCTCAAGGTAAAAGAGGAATTTCAATCTCCGGGCGGGGCCGCAAACGTAGCCCTGAACTTAAAGGCGCTCGGCTCAAAAGTAGGTTTGATCGGCGTCACCGGTAATGACACACAGGGGGAACTGCTCAGGGAAGAGATAAAGCTCTCGGGCATAAGCCCAAGCGGGGTTGTTCGCGACCCTACGGTGAAAACAACCGTAAAAACCCGCCTCATGGCCTCTAACCAGCAGATTGCTAGAGTAGACTACGAGGCTCAGGAGCCTATATCATCCAAGGCAGAGAGCGCACTGATCGGCAAGGTTAATAAAGCTGTAACAAGCAACACCCCAGACGCAATAATAATTTCCGACTACGCCAAAGGGGCGCTAACACAAAAGGTGCTTTCACACACTATAAAGCTCGCCCGTAGTAAGGGAATACTTACTGTCGTAGACCCCAAGGCAGAGGACTTTACAAAGTACCTGGGCGCGGATGTCATTACGCCGAACAAAGCTGAGATCGAGGCTGCAAGCGGCATAATAATTACAGATACAAAAACTTTAAGCGCCGCGGCTAAGAGCATACTGAAACTAACAGATGCCGGGGGCGTTCTGATCACCCGGGGCCGTGACGGAATAACTTACTGCAAGAAAGGCGGAAAGCCCGCCACGGTAAAATCGATTGCAAAAGAGGTATACGACGTTACAGGAGCCGGTGATACGGTCGTTAGCGCGTTTACTCTCGCATACGCGGCATCAGGTTCGCTCGGCGAATCCGTTCAAATAGCAAACGCCGCAGCCGGAATCACAGTAGGGCATCTGGGCGCATCCCAGGTCGAGAGAAGAGAATTAATCGAGCACTTCGTAAACCCAGGAGGACCGGAATCAAAAGTACATTCTCCAGAGACGCTTGCAAAGAAACTTGCCGCACATAGAACGAGAGGCGATAAGGTGGTATTTACGAACGGGTGCTTTGACCTCTTTCATATAGGGCATTTGAAGCTCCTGACCGAGGCCGAAAGCCTGGGCGATGTGCTCGTAGTGGCAATCAACAGCGACAGCTCAGTGAAAAAACTTAAGGGGAGCGGCCGTCCGTTTGTCTCAGAATCCGATCGCCTGAAACTACTCTCGGCGCTTGATTGCGTCTCATATCTTACGGTATTTGGCGAAGAAACCCCTCTTAATCTAATTAAAAAACTCAGACCGAACGTTTTAGTAAAAGGCGGTGATTATAAAGCCGGGGACGTTGTCGGGGGCGCGTTCGTAGAAAGCACGGGCGGAAGGGTAAGGATTATCCCTCTTGTAAAAGGAATCTCCACTACATCACTTGCGGGGAAAATCAAAAAAGGTTATTAGGAAAACCTTAGACGCTAGCGCCACTAAACATCAGTTACAAACAGAGGATAAATAACGGTTGGAATTCATTCCGAATTCTGAATTCGGAGAAAGTCTAACTACTTCGGCAAACGACTGACAGGCGTTTTCCTTGTCGTCTATTTTCAGATAAGCAAGCCCAAGGTTGTAATAAGCCTCTTCATAGGTTGGCAGACCCGAAATCGCAAGCTTGAACTCATCTATAGCCTCCCCTTCCCTTCCTGTAGCCATATAGAGCTTACC
>DEIM01000070.1:0-3531 GCA_002352485.1 Candidatus Dadabacteria bacterium UBA2774 | reverse complement strand
GTTGTGTAAGCGTTCTCTCTGGCATTGAAAAGCGGGTCCGACACCACTTTATTGCATTCGACTATCGCTGCGTCGAACTTACTTTCTTTTAAATAGAGCCCGCATAGGTTAAAGCTCGCCTGCGAATACCCGGGGTTAATTTCAAGCGCCTTCTTATAGTTGGATTCAGCTAGAGGATAGTCTTTGAGACCGAAATAAATCGCCCCCCTTATGAGATAAATCTCGGGGTCTTCTCCTTGATGGAGCGCCTGCGCTTCATCGATCTCCTTCATTGCCTGCTGGAAATTTCCGCGGCGGAGCGAAGCCACAGCAAGCGACTTCTGGTCTAGGTAAAGCTTCTCTTTATTCACATCAGGCTCCGAGTTCTTACCGCCGCCAAAGCAAGATGTAATTAGCACAGCTACAATTAATGTAGATACAATTATATGTTTCATATCAGTCAAGCTTTGAAAGCCGTAGGAACTCCGAAAACCTGGTTTCGATCTCTTCATCTTTAAGTGACGAAAGCCTCCTGACGCTGAAATTCTCAACAGTAAAGGATGCTATAACACTACCGTAAACTACCGCGGTTTTAAACCCGCTCGGCTCTGTGATACCATGCCCGGCTATGTATCCCATAAACCCTCCCGCAAAAGTGTCGCCCGCTCCAGTTGGGTCGATCACTTCCTCAAGCGGGTAGCTCGGGGCCCAGAATATCCCATCATCAGAGAACATAAGCGCTCCGTACTCACCTCTTTTTACAATCAGCACCTTGGGGCCCATGTCGAGTACAGCTCTCGCTGCCCTGGTAATCCTGGGCTCCTCTGCGAGCGCTCTGGTCTCTGAATCGTTAATGAGGAGCACGTCAACGTGCTTAAGCACTTCCTTGAGCTCTTCGGGTTTATTATCTATCCAGTAGTTCATCGTATCGCACGCGACAAGCTTGGGCTCGCGCACCTGTTTCAGAACGCTAAGCTGAAGCTCAGGGTCTATATTAGCCAGGAACACATAGTCTGTATCGCGGTAACTTTCGGGGATTACAGGGTCGAAGTTCTCAAAAACGTTAAGGTAGGTGCCCAGCGTATCCGGATCACCCAGATCATAGCCGTAACGGCCTTCCCACTTAAACGTCTCCCCTTCTACTTTGGTTACTCCCTCAAGCTCTATATTCTTTGAGCGAAATAGGTTAAGGTGAGCCTCGGGAAAATCATTCCCTACCACGGCAACAATACCCACCTCTGTGAACATATTAGCAGCCAGCGAGAAAAAAGACGCCGAGCCTCCGAGAATTCCTTCTTCTTTGCCAAAAGGCGTCTCGATCGTATCGAGCGCCATTGAGCCAACGACTAAAAGCTTCATTTTACATACCTCTCTATTAGTATTCCGAGTCTTTGTTTCACATCTTCCGTAATTGAGCCGCTTGATGTGATAATAGCGTTATGGAGAGCGTTTGAGCAAACACACTCTCTTGACGCCTTTATTTGTGGCGCGGCCTTTTCTATGACAGTTTTCGAAAGCGCAACATTTTGTGTAAGAGTTTCGATCAAATCATCCACCGTGACGTCGTCATGACCCTCGTGCCAGCAGTCATAATCTGTCGCAAGAGCAAGACTAGCATAGCAAATCTCTGCTTCGCGCGCAAGCTTGGCCTCGGGCATATTGGTCATTCCGATTACGTCCACACCCCATGAGCGGTAAATATTGCTCTCCGCGCGGGAGGAGAACTGTGGTCCTTCCATACATATGTAGGCACCTCCCTCGTGAACCACGGCTCCTGAGTCGCGGGTGGCCTGTGCCAGCACTTTAGACAGCACAGGGCAGACAGGGTCTGCAATTGAGACGTGCGCCGCGATCCCATCACCGAAGAAAGTAGATTTTCTTCCTTTTGTATGATCAAAATACTGAGAGGGCACTACGACATGACCCGGGGCGATTTCCTCTTTCATGCTCCCGACGGCGCTCACTGCGATTATCCATTCTACACCGAGCTTTTTCATGGCAAATATGTTTGCCCTGTAGTTAATCTCAGAAGGTATCAGCACATGACCCCTGCCGTGTCTTGGCAGAAACACCATATTCACTTCACCAAGAGTGCCTGTTACGAGCTCGTCCGACGGACTCCCCCAGGGTGTCTCGATGGAGACTGACTCTACATCAGTCAAACCTTCGATTTCATAAAGCCCGCTCCCGCCTATTATTCCGACTGTTTTCATTTAACCCTCACTTTTAATATTAGAAATTCAGGTCTTAAATCTTAATAGTATTCTTAAAAGAACGGACGTACACTAACATTCAAATTATTTATGGTCAAGACGGCATATCAAGCGAAGTGCCGATACCGGCCTTTTTCGCGATATTGTATATATGAGCCGCAACGGCTATATCCTCAACAGCAACCCCGACTGATTTAAACAGGGTTATCTCTTCTTTAGTATCTCTTCCGCTGATTTTACCTGATACTACATCCCCAAGCTCCGTCAGATCACTCCACTTAAGCTTGCCCTTTTCTATTAAAGGAAGAAACTCGCCGGCCTCGATCATGCACTGCTCAACGGATTCCACGACCTTCTTGCCCGCGCTTGCAACTGCATTTTCGCTTATCTCCCTTTTAAAAAGAAAATTTCCGCCTACGGCGTTTACGTGCATCCCGGGTGTTAACCAGTCGCTTGTAAACACGGGTTCGAAAGCAGTCGTAGCTGTAATCACGCAGTCTGCGTCTGTGGCAGCATCCTCAGGCGTAACGGCAGGTGTGACCTCTACCTCCAAAAGCTCTTCCATAAATTTGGCAAATTCCTGGCGCTTCTCTTTATTTCGGCTAAAGACCTTTATGCCCTTTATATCCCTCACGGCGCACATAGCGGCTAGCTGCCCCCTCGCCTGCCATCCTGCCCCGTATATGCCCACTTGGCGCGTATCCTCCCTGGCCATGAACTTAGTCGCCACTCCGCTCACTGCGCCCGTGCGTATCATGCCCATGTAACTTCCTTCCATAATCGACATAAGCTCCCCGGTTTCGATATCGTGTAAGAAAACCCTGAACTTCATGCCGCCCTTATGTGTCGTGTAGGCCTTATAGCCCATAACCCCAAGGTGAGGGAGTGCCCCCGCAAGATAATGTAGCATGCTGCTCTTGGTCCTCACCCTCTGGCGCGGGTTGTTAATGATATTACCATCGCCCTGCTGCCTGAACATCTCCTCCAGCACTTTTACGGCATCCGCCATGGTAAGAATACTCTTCACATCTTCTTCATTCAGAAATAAAACCATCATTCCTCCAGATTATTTCAGCTCTCGGCACTATACTAACTAACTTCCGGTTTAAATATAAGAAGCTTTCGATCCTGGCCCCCATAGGGCAGAATCAGATTTATTTCTTTCATAAGTTTCGGTGCATTGGGAAATTCGAGCTCATCAATATTGACGGCCCCGGTTCGCCCCCTCATGAGTATTATCTGTGCATCTTTCTTTACATAAGGAAGGCTGAGCTCAAGCACATGCTTTATGCTACCTACCGCCCTAGTAATCACACAGTCAAAGCTATGCCTGGGGAGC
>DEIM01000092.1 GCA_002352485.1 Candidatus Dadabacteria bacterium UBA2774 | reverse complement strand
GCCCAAGCGGTGGATACGAGCTGGGATACCGACAGTCCTGAGGCAAGTATATTTGCCTTAAGCGAAGCGATGTCTTGATCGTCAATTAGCTCATGCGTAACGGCTGGGATAGGGTCTTGCCAGATCAGCTCCTCCGCCGGTACTTCCGGGCCGAGATAGCGCGTACGTGGGCCCATATCACGGTGCGTAAGCTTGAACCACGCCCGGGCAAAAGCGTCTGCGAACTGATCCGGGTTTTCGTAAAAGCGTCTTGAAATCGGCTTATAGATAGGGTCCATCCGGAGCGCGAGGTCCGTGGTGAGCATTATCGGTGCGTGCCGTTTCGAAGGATCGTAGGCATCGGGGACATCGTCCGCAGCGGCTGGATCGGTAGGAACCCACTGCCACGCACCGGCGGGGCTCTTCACAAGATCCCAATCATAGTTGAACAGGGTATCGAAAAAGCTGTTGTCCCACTTCGTCGGGGTGTGGGTCCAAGCTCCCTCCAGACCGCTGGAGATCGTATCGCCGGCCTTACCGCTGCCAAAGCTGCTCTTCCAGCCGAGTCCCTGCTCCTCAAGGCCGGAGCCCTCAGGTTCGGGACCGACAAGCGCCGCATCGCCAGCACCGTGGGTTTTGCCAAAGGTGTGTCCGCCGGCGATGAGTGCGACCGTCTCCTCGTCGTTCATCGCCATGCGTGCGAACGTCTCCCGAATGTCCTTGGCTGCAGCGAGCGCACTGGGTTCGCCGTTCGGCCCTTCCGGGTTCACGTAGATCAGGCCCATCTGAACTGCGCCGAGGGGATTCTCGAGTTCGCGGTCACCAGTGTAACGCTTATCTCCAAGCCACTGTGCTTCAGAGCCCCAATAGACATCTTCCTCAGGCTCCCAAATGTCCTCACGCCCGCCAGCGAAGCCGAATGTCTTAAAGCCCATTGACTCAAGCGCGCAGTTGCCAGCGAGGATCATTAGGTCGGCCCAGGAGATTTTCTTGCCGTATTTCTGTTTGACCGGCCATAGAAGCCTGCGCGCCTTGTCGAGGTTCACATTGTCGGGCCAGCTATTGACGGGTGCGAAACGTTGGTTGCCGGAGCCTCCACCGCCGCGGCCGTCAGCGATGCGGTAAGTGCCGGCGCTGTGCCACGCCATCCGAATAAATAGCGGTCCATAGTGACCGTAGTCGGCCGGCCACCAATCTTGGGACTTGGTCATGAGATCAATAATGTCTTTCTTCACTGCATCCAGATCCAGAGCCTTGAATTCCTCAGCGTAGTTAAACGAGTCGCCCATAGGGTTGGATAAGGAAGAGTGTTGGCGGAGGATGTTCAACCTCAACAGATTTGGCCACCAGTCTCTGTTTGATGTGCCGCCACCAGCGCCGTGCTTTAGCGCTCCACCCGTAAACGGGCACTTGCTTTCGCCGTTAGTATTGTTTGTTGTAAGCGTTTTTGTTTCAGACATTATACTTGCCTCCCAGACATATGATTTTTTTCACTTACTTATATTATGAAGAATATTGTGTATAGTTGTCCAATATTGAATTGCTATATGTATTATAGGTAATGCCTATGGTTGCTGGTTTGTTTTCAGTACGAATTATTTGGTGCTATAAATGATATGGAGAATATATGGAGTTACATCAGCTAAGATACTTCGTGGCCGTGGTGGAAAGCGGCGGGTTCAGTAAGGCCGCAAAGCGGTGTTTTGTTGCACAGCCGTCCCTAAGTCAGCAGATAATAAAGCTTGAGAGTGAGCTTGGCAATAAGCTCTTTGACCGTCTGGGCAGGAGCGTTGTGCTTACGGAGACGGGCAAAGCCCTGTTACCCAAAGCAAGGCTTATCCTTTCTGAGACCGATAATATTAAAACCGGTATTACGGAGGAGGTGGATTCAGGAGCAGGGACTCTTAGCGTAGGTATTATTCCCACAATCTCCCCTTATCTATTGCCCGGGTCATTAAAAAGGTTCTCCGAATCATTCCCGCAGGCAAAACTGGCGCTAAATGAAAATCTTACAGAAAAACTTGTTGAAGGGGTTGTCAACCTTGAGATCGATACAGCTATCATGAGCCTTCCGATTGAAAACAAGCTAATTCAGACTGAGACTCTATTCGATGACCCTCTTGTGCTTGCGCTTTCACCTGAGCACCCCTTATCTGAAGCTCCGGAGATTAAAATCGATGACTTAAAGGAAATCCCTTTCATTGCTCTTGGCGAGGAGCAGTGTCTTGGGGAGCAGGTGAAAAATTTTTGCTATGAAAAACAGATCAACCCAGACATAATTTGCAGGACCTGGAACCTGTCCACCATTCAGCAGTTCGTATCTTTGGGAGACGGGGTATCACTCGTGCCTAAGATGTTTGTTAATACGGACACTTCGGGTATATGTACGTACAGGAATATAGAAGACCAGGCTCCCTCGCGCACAGTCGTGGCGGCATGGCATAAACACAGGAGGCCCTCTATGCTTGCTAAGGGTTTCACCCGGATTGTTAAGGAAGAATATGATTCCTTGCTAAAGTCTCGTGATATTTAGTAAACTTTACATTCGAATATGAAGAAAATATATCTGGATAATAACGCGACAACACCTCTTGACCCAAGGGTTTATGAGGCGATGCTCCCGCACTTAAAGGAAAATTTTGGAAACCCCTCGAGCATTCACACGTTCGGGCGAAGCGCAAAGGCCGCGCTTGATAAAGCAAGGGAGCAGGTGGCAGGGCTAGTCTCGGCAAGACTGAAGGAGATAGTGTTTACCTCAGGCGGTAGCGAGAGCAATAACTACGCTATAAAGGGTGCTGCGTTAAATCAGAGAGACAGGGGGAAAACGCACCTTATTACAACGAGAGTGGAGCACGAATCAGCCCTATATACGTTCAGATATCTTGAGTCTGAAGGTTTAAGGGTTACGTATCTCGGAGTGGATGATCGCGGGATGATAGATTTGGACGAGCTAAGGGATTCCATTACGGATGAGACTGCGCTTGTCTCCTGTATGTACGCAAACAACGAGACGGGCGTTGTGATGCCCGTTGGGGAAATAGCGGAGATCGTAAAGGAGAAAGGGGCGCTATTCCATACCGATGCGGTCCAGGCTGCCGGAAAGCTCGATATCGACCTTAATGAAATAAAAGCTGATTTGCTTTCTATATCCGCACACAAGATTTACGGACCCAAGGGCACGGGAGCGCTCTTCATAAGGTCGGACCCTGCTCAAGAATCTATTCTTCGTATCCTAATTCACGGCGGCGGGCAGGAGAGGGGTAAACGCTCGGGCACGGAGAATTTGCCGGGGATTGTCGGGTTTGGCGAGGCGTGTGAGATTGCTCAAAAAGAAGTAGCCCGTGATAGGGAGCGAATAAAACCCCTTAGAGACGCGCTTCGTGAAAGAATTACAAACGAAATTCCAGGAGTGCGTTACCACGGAGACCCGGACAATATGCTCTGGAATACTCTTAACGCAAGCTTCAGCGGTGTAAAGGGGGAGTCGCTTGCTATGAACCTTGATATTGAAGGAATTGCTGTGTCTACGGGGGCCGCATGCTCTGAAGGTAAAGTTGATCCCTCACACGTACTAAGAGCTATGGGAGCGTCAAAAGAGGAAGCGGCGTCTTCTGTCAGGTTCAGCCTAGGCAGGATTACAGAAAAAGAGGATATCGATATAGTTACCAAGAAGCTTCCTGGAATCGTGAGTAGAATAAGGTCAGTCTAAGGGAATACAGGGGGGCCGTTCAGGCCTTCGCTTTCGTCCCACCCCATCATTATATTCATATTCTGCACTGCCTGTCCTGAAGCCCCTTTTACCAGATTATCAATAACGGAGACAATTACTGCTGTATTATTCCCTGTATTTACACGGAGCCCTATATTGCAGAAGTTAGAGCCCCTTACATGTGCTGTTGACGGGTATACGTCCTCTGGGGATATCCTCACAAATTTTTCACCCTCGTAATGCTCCCTGTAGAGTTTCAGAAGCTCCTCGGTGGTACTGCCTTTAGTGAGGCGTACGTAAATAGTCGAAAGAATGCCTCTGTCCATTGGGATAAGGTGAGGAGAGAACATGACTCTTACGTCCTGACCTGAGTAATCTGAGAGTACTTCCTCGATTTCGGGCATATGACGGTGCTCGCCGATTTTATATGCCTTAAGTCCCTCGTTTACCTCACAAAAATGGGTATCCAGAGAGGGGGAGCGGCCTGCGCCCGTTACGCCCGATTTAGAGTCAATTATGATTGAATCATTCTCAATTAACCCTTCCTTTAACAATGGAGCCAGTCCTAGAATTGACGACTCGGGGTAGCATCCCGGGTTGGCAACGAGTTTAGCCTTTTTAATCTCATCCCTGTTGAGCTCCGGAAGCCCGTAAACGGCCTCGTCTATAAGCTCGGGGCATGGGTGCCCGCCGTACCATTTCTCATAACGCG
>DEIM01000120.1:3283-6708 GCA_002352485.1 Candidatus Dadabacteria bacterium UBA2774 | reverse complement strand
AAGGAGAGGCTTAAAGGGTGTGATATACTTGTGATTGAGTTTAATCACTGCAGCGATATTTTGCTTTACAGTCACTACCCCTGGAACTTGAAGCAGAGGATAAAAGGGAGACTCGGGCATCTATCGAATATTCAGGGGGCAGAGCTTCTTCAAAATCTCCTGCATGGGGGGCTAAAGCACGTGGTGCTGGCGCACCTAAGCCAGGTGAACAATAAGCCCGAGGCCGCGTTTAAGGCCGCAAGGCAGGCGCTTACGCGGTTTGGAGCTGAGAATGACGTAGGTGTAAGTGTTGCGCCAAGAAAAACTATAGGAGAGGTTTTAGCGATTTGATAGAGAGATATTCAAGACCACAAATGACCGCCATATGGAGCGATCAGGCAAAGTATGAGAACTGGCTTAAGGTCGAAGTCGCCGTTTGCGAGGCCTGGGCAATGGAAGGGCGTATTCCCAATGAAGCGGTCAAGGTGATAAAAGAAAAAGCAGGATTTGACGTAGACAGGATTAACGAGCTTGAAAAGGAGCTTAAGCACGACGTGATTGCATTTCTTACCTCGGTTTCAGAGCACGTGGGTGAGGAGTCAAGATTTATACACCTTGGGCTCACTTCTTCAGACGTACTCGACACGGCGTTCGCGCTACAGTTAAGAGACTCTTCCGTAATATTAATAGAGGATACAAAAAAGGTGCTCGAGGTGCTGAAACGACGCGCTTTTGAGCATAAAGAGACTCCGATGATCGGGAGGACTCACGGTATACACGCTGAGCCCAAGACGCTCGGACTGGTCTTTACCCTTTGGTATGATGAGATGCGCCGTAACCTAGCCCGTATGGAAAATGCAAAGGAAATAATAAGCGTAGGCAAGATCTCGGGCGCCGTTGGCACGTTCGCAAACGTTACCCCTGAAGTCGAAGAGGAGGCGTGCAGGATTTTGGGAATAAAGCCCGCGAGCATTTCAACTCAAATAGTACAGCGCGATATTCACGCCGAGTTTTTCCTGACTCTATCTATAATAGCTTCGACTATTGAGAAAATAGCAGTTGAGATAAGGCACTTTCAGAGGACCGAGGTACTTGAGCTCGAAGAGCCTTTTGGAAAAGGCCAAAAAGGCTCCTCGGCCATGCCCCACAAGCGTAACCCCATACTGTCCGAGAACCTCTGCGGGCTCTCAAGGCTCGTGCGCTCTTACGCCATCTCGGCGCTTGAGAATATCCCCCTCTGGCACGAGCGCGATATAAGCCACTCTTCCGTGGAAAGGGTGATCGGTCCTGACGGCACGATACTGCTTGACTTCATGCTCTCGAGGCTTGAGTACTTATTGGACGGCCTTCAGGTATATCCCGAGAACCTGGAAAAGAACATATGGATAACAGGGGGGCTCGTGTTTTCGCAGAAGGTACTTCTTAAGCTCGTGGATAAGGGATTCTCCAGGGAAGACGCTTATGCCGCGGTACAGCGAAACGCTATGAGGACCTGGGAAGAAAAAGAGGATTTTAAGGAGCTACTCCTTAAGGATCCCGAGGTTTCAGGCTCGATAACACCCGAGGAGCTTGAGGAATGCTTTGACGTAAAGGCCGATCTGAAGAATATAGATATTATATATGAAAGGGTATTTTCCTAAGATTCTTTCCCGCCCGGCTGTTTGATTTTATACCCCCCGATCGCACTTCGTGCTCCGGCCCGCCCCCATCGGCATCGCTGTAAGGCGCTCGCACTGGCATCCTGATTTTATCTTCCTCGGCATCGTTGTGAAACGCTCGCCTCCGCCCCCATTATTCAGTTGCTTTGTAAACATTCAGTGGTATAGTTTTAGCTAACAAAAGTTAGGAGGTAATTAATGAGATTTAGACTATTTGGAGTGGCACTACTAGCTCTTACGTTATTTACTATTGGAATTGCCATACCGGCATCTGCAGCGTCTGCGGACGAATCTGCAAGGCTGGTAAAGTTTTTTCAAAACCGCTTTGGGACCAATTTGCCTCCCGGAACGGAAATAACTGTTAAAATCGATAAGACTAGCGCATTAAAAGGTTTGCAGTCAGGTAATTTTGTAATCAAAACCTCTGACGGCCAAACCCAGGACGTAGCATTCGTAGCCAGTGAAGACGGAAAGTATGTACTGGTCGGAAGCCTTGGAGACACAAAGAAATTTGAAGATACGCCTATTAAAGGACTGAAAAAGGGTTCTATCCCTATGGCCCGCGGCGAATTCCCCATATTCGTATCCGCTGACGGTCAGCATATGATAGTGGGCAATGAGATAGTTTCGACAAAGTCATTCAAAGAATCAAAGCTCCCCGGACTTAAGGAAGGCAAGTTCAACATGGGAAACCGTGAAGTACCTTTATTTGTAAGCACCTCCGGACAGTATCTGATACTCGATGTTACGGGTGGGGGTATTTACGATTCTACGATTGACCCTCATAAAGAGGCAATGGAAAAGATATCGCTTGAGAACGTTCCGACAAAAGGCGCAGAAGAGGCAACGGTTACAGTGGTTGAATACTCAGATTTCCAATGCCCGTTCTGTAAGCGCGGAAAGGATATGCTCCCAGAGCTCCTGAAAACTTACGACGGAAAAATCAAAATTGCATACAAACAGCTTCCTCTGAGAAACCATAACTGGGCAATGCCCGCTGCGATAGCCTCAGTTTGCGCTTACCAGCAGGGTAACGATAAATTCTGGGAATTCCATGATATGGTGTTCGATAACCAAAAAGAGATTAAGCTTGAGAATTCAGAAGAGACATTTAAAGGATATGCAAAGGACCTGGGACTCGATCCCAAGAAATTTGATGCCTGTCTTGCTGATGAAGCAGTAGCTACGAGGGTGAATAGTGAGGTTGAAGAAGCCATTTCTATCGGTGTTCAATCTACACCTACTTTCGTTGTAAACGGCATGATAGTGCAGGGTGCAAATCCTGACGGTCTGAAATCAGCAATAGATTTGAAACTGTCTGAAGGTTCCTAATACGTACCGCCAGACGCTCAAACTGCACCTCATCCCAAAAGGTATAATAGATTCTTTTTATTCAGCAGTTCCTTGGGGTAAGGTGCAGTTTTTTTATGTATGCAGTTATTTTGTCGTCTTTAGTAAACGAAAACAGCTATGAAATGTCCCAATTGCGGATTCAACAGCTTTGATTACTTAGAAGAGTGCAAGAAATGCAAGCTGCCCCTGAATCCGTCTCATGAATATAAATCCCTTTATAAGAAAGTTCCTGGGGAAGCTGTCACTGATTCGGTAAGTCCCGAGGAATCAAGAGTAGAAAAGACCCCGGGTTATGGGGATATTGGAAGGGGGCCAGAATATAAAGCCGTATCGGACAATATTCAGGACAATGCACAAAGCACGTTCACCGATACCGATTTAGAAAAAGACTTGCCGGATTACTATAGCCGGGGCCAGAGGCGAGCGCTTCACAGC
>DEIM01000120.1:0-3183 GCA_002352485.1 Candidatus Dadabacteria bacterium UBA2774 | reverse complement strand
TTAGAAGGAGCGACCGATTCAAAGGAGGACTCGGAATCATACAACATTGCAGGACTAAAGCTCAGAGCGGCCGCATTTGCAATCGATCTTGTAATCGTAAGCTTTATCGCTTATCTCGCGATCGGAGCCGGTTTCCTTCTTCTGGGCGATACAGATATACCACCAAAATTGCTCGGTAGAGTGTATCTGCCCATATATGCTCTCCTGTTTTTCCTGGCTTCCACGTACTTTGTGTTCCTTCATTACTATGCAGGAAGGACGCTTGGGAAGATGGCTGTCGGTATCAGAATAATAAGCTCTGAGGGAAATGAGCTTGGGCTCTGGGAGTCTTTTATGAGGTGGGTAGGGTACTATATATCGGCTGTTTTTTTATTCGCCGGGTTTATCTGGTCGGTATTCGATCAGGACTCTCAAACTTGGCACGATAAGATCGCGGGTACTTACGTAGTAATAGGATGATACACATATGAAACCACTTGAAATTTTAAATGAACGAATAAGCGAAAAGAAGATGGAGCTTGAGTCCTGGATTACGGTGCAGACCGAGAAGGTGCTCGTTCCTCTGTATACATCGGTTGATTTGAGGGTATCTGATTACAAGATCGCCCCTGTGGATACTAACGTATTCCCTGCGGGGTTTAATAACCTATCTGAGAGATTCAGAGACCATGCCTCAGAGCTATTTAAGGATTATATCGTAAGGAAATATCCCAAAGTAAAGAGCATACTCATCATCCCCGAGCTCAATACAAGAAACCAGTTTTACTGGGAGAATATTTCCGTACTAAAGTCGATATTAGAAAAAGTGGATTACAAGGTGCAAGTGGGAATAGTGAGTGACGACTTTTATCACGACGAGATGAGCTTTAAGGCTTTAGACGGTAAAGAGGTCTTGGTCTATAAAGTTATTAAGGACGGACACAGGGTTGTGACCACAGCGGGTGATCCCGACCTTATATTAATCAATAACGATTTCTCGGATAAATGCCCCAAGACGTTAAGGGATATAGTTCAGCCTGTGGAGCCCCCAGTCGAGATCGGCTGGCATACGAGAAAAAAGAGCGTCCATTTTGAGTACTACAATAAGCTTGCAAGAGAAGTTGCGGATATACTGGACATCGATCCCGCCATAATATCCATCAAGACTGTTCCCGAAGAGGGAGTAAACTTCGACAGTCCGGAGGACCGCGTGCGAGCGGCTAAGTGCGTTGAGTCAATTTTAGATGAGCTTTCAGAGGAATATAAGAAGAGAGGAATCGATTACGATCCTTATCTTTTTCTTAAGAGTAACTCCGGCACATACGGGATGGCGGTTATGAGTGTTAAAGACGCAGAAGGTGTGAGATCGCTAAACTCAGAGGGCAGAAAACGTATGAGGGTAAGTAAAGGCGGAAAGCCCGTAAGGGATATAGTGATTCAGGAAGGTATTCCCACTTCACTCACCCTGAGCTCGGGAGCTTCTGCTGAGCCTGTTATATATCTTGTGGAAGCGCAGGCGGTCGGTGGTTTTCTGAGACTCAATAAATCCAAGAACACGCTTGAAAACTTAAATACGAGAGGGATGGAATTTTCAGATATGTACTTGCCGGGGGATGAGTCCGGTAGTGAGAACGGCGGTGCGGTCATTTCCCCGGCTTATAAACTCTTGGCTTGCGTAGCAAGTATTGCAACAGGCTACGAAATAGAAAAGATCCTGGAAGAAGGCGGCTGTCAGGAAGAGGTTTCTTAACTTACTCCAGCCTACGCGGGTTCTTTCGCTTCCTCAGCTTCTTTAGCTTTCGCAAGGTCGATAGTACGTTTTAAGAGTACGGTATAGATCGGCTTTCCGCCAAGACCCTGGGCTACAATCGATGCCGTCATACAGGTAATAATGAGCGGCAGAATCATCCAGTAATTACCGGTCATCTCGATAGTAAGTACTATGCCGGTAAGAGGAGCCCTTACAGTTGCGCAAAAGAGAGCAGCCATACCAGCAACGGCGAATACCTCGGGCCGTACCACCATTTCAGGAAGGAGAAAATGGGCGAAGTTCCCGTACCACATACCAAATAGCGTGCCCAGTGCGAGCATAGGTGCGAATATGCCGCCTGTTGCGCCCGAGCCATAGCTTATCATTGTGGTTCCGAAACGTATAACGAAAAGTAAGAGCAGTATCATCACGGGGATCGAGCCTGAAATAGCCTTTGGTATAACTATGTAACCACCGCCTATGGTGTCCGGGAAAAGAAATACCAGCGCTCCGATCAGTCCACCTACTAATAGTCCCGAATATGTGTAAAGCCTTCCGGTAAGATTTGTAAAAAAGTTAAGCGTCCATATGAGAAGTCTATTGAATATATAGCCGAATATACCGAATAGAAAACCGAATATTAAAAATAACCACAGGGACTTAAGTGGTGGCACAGGCAGCATGGACATCTGAATGTCGGGCTGCTGGCCCATAAGTAAACGGAGCACAATATCCGCCGATGCGCAGGCTATGAGCACGGCCTGAACCGACAGGAAATTGTATTTAAACTCGGGGCGCATCTCCTCAAACACGAAAAGAATCCCTGCAAGCGGGGCGTTAAACGCGGCTGCCAAGCCTCCTCCGGAGCCCGCCGCGATGAGCGTATGCGTATCGTCCTTACTGAGCTTTGTATAGTCCGAGACCATCTGGCCCAGGTTACCGCCCATCTGAATCGTAGGGCCTTCACGGCCCATTACCATACCGCTTCCGAGTGACAATAGGCCTGCAATGAATTTTATCGGGAGCACCCTTTTCCACCTAACGGGTCTGGCGTCTTCGAGCGCGCCTTCCATCTCCTGTACACCACTCCCAGCAGTTTCGGGTGCGATCTTGCGGACCAGGAGTAGGGCAAGGAACACCATAACTGCCGAAATCACTATAGAAGCAATAAGCGGTATAGCCGTAAAACCTGAGAGAAGGCCCATCAGCATGTCTTTCATGTCGGCAAACCTTGCCAGGGCAATTTGAAAGACTGCTCCAACAAAACCAGTCAGGGCTCCAACCAGCAATGCCCAGAACATAATCGGGCTGTTGCGCTTCTCGGTCTCCAGGAACCTTCTGACCACTTTGCCTACGTCAGTGGAATCATCAGGTTTTCTTGAGTGGAATTTCATCCATTGCTCCTATATGATTAATACCCCGGCATCGCTATGAAGCGCTCGCCTCTGTCCCCA
>DEIM01000159.1 GCA_002352485.1 Candidatus Dadabacteria bacterium UBA2774 | reverse complement strand
GTTGCTTGCGATATTGATCACATAATAACCGTATTTGACCCCTTCAAGCACCGCGGAGAGTATCAAGAGCAAGATGATAGATACCATAAAATTGAACATTTTATATTTAGTCGAGCTTAGAATTATGTGTACGGAGCCCGAAGACTGCTTATCCTTATTCATTTGTTCCCTCCAAGGTTCTTTAGCGTATAAAGTAATAGGAGATTATAGCATTTAGAGAGAAAATGTTTATTCGGCTGGATTTTGAAATCCAGGACAGTGAATGCTCCGAGGATAATTGCAAATTTAATAATCAGCCATCTGAAAGCGTACAACCGGCGGTATCTACAGTTGCGGTGCCGCTAATATTGACCGCCATCCGTCCGCCGCTTATCGTACAGTTGTTATTCTGAGGGTCTATGATAACAGTCGAGCTCCCGGCTGCATTGATACCGAACTGGTTCACGGACTCAATCAGCACGCTGTTGTTTACAGGGTTTGAAGACTCGCCTATTTCAACAAAGGAATCGTTTAAAGTTATTACAGCATCCCTGTTCGCTCTTAAAATAATTCCTTCGTCGGCTTCCATAACAACTGATCCCGAATCCTGTGTGCGCACGCCTTCCCGGCAGTCCGTAATATCGATGCTCTTTACACGTATAGCTGCCGAGCTTGACCCGGTGGAAATAATGCAGTCCCCGCCGTTACCGTCCATAATGAAATCGATAAGCGTTTCATTGAGTGTAAACTCGCTATCGTTTCGAATAAAGAACGGGTCTTGAAAGACCTGCCAGCTGTTAATAATAATAAGGACAGGGTTCTGCTGGAGCGTAAAGTTCATTACTATCGTGCTGTCATCGGTGACTCTAATGTTAGAGCGCTCTGCGTTAAACGTGCTGGATTCAAACTTTAGTGTTACGTTCCCGGTAAAGGATCTAAACCTGAGAGTAAAATTTCCGCTACTGTCGGTATCGGTCCTATCTAACCTTGAGTTATCTTCAGAGACCGTAACAGTAAAAGTGCCGAATTGACCGAAATTGGCAATAGATCCGTTAAGTACTATATTCCCGCTTCCGCCTCCGGTATTGCAACCAGAAATGATAAAAAAGGAAAGAACCGTGACGAATATACAAAGAGCCGTACTTTTATACATCAGTATGATCCTCCTGCTCGGTTTGCATAACACCCTCTTATCTAACCAGCATAAGTAATTATTTATGGAAAGTAAAGCCTGAAATTCTCATAAGGAATTCGAGAAATGTATAAAGGAATTGACGGGTGAATTAAAACCCCCGGGCATTCTCTGTAATTTATAGAGAATGCCCGGAGAAATCGTTAGTGATGTGAACTCAGCATAAATCTATAGCCGTCTTATGCTCAATCTAATTTTAACGCTCGCTTTTTCTAACGCTTGCGAACTGCCTTCCCGCCTCAGGGAGCACCTTATCTATGTTCTCTTGCGTAGGCTCAAGGTTATTGATCTCGACTATGGCCCTAGCCATACCTCTTATAATAACCCTGCGGTCAGCGTTCTCGGCGCTAAAAGCCTGCTGCTGTGAGGAACTAAGATTGCCTGCCTTCACCAGGAGCCCCAGGTTGCCCTCTCTTACCAATCCCTCTTTAAGCATGGAATTAATAACGTTCTTTCGATTGGCTCTGCTCTTATAGGCGTTTATAACCTCGGGCATACTGCGTATTTTCTCGGTAATTTGCCCTGAGATATTGCCCTGTGCCCAGGCATAGTCACCGAAATCGAGAGTCACTTTATTTCTCAGCACAATAACCTTGGTCTCTGATTTAAGTGTGGGTTTTTCCTCGTATTTGATGCTGCTCTCGGGGGCCGGAGTAGGTTTGACAGTACCAGTATCTGAAGGCGCAGTGCCCTCTGTACTCTCATTTCCGTCTTCGAGCAGAAATTCCTCTTCCAGACTTGAGTAGGCGTCCCTAACCTCTTCAGCCGGGAAATAAACGTTAACAGTAATAGTCGCGCACGATACAAGATAAAAACACAGTGTAAGCGGTAAAAAATAAAGCACTCTAAAATTTGGTATTGTCATTTATTTGCCTCCTTTAATTCGTTTCTACTAATTTGTTTCTATCATGGGCCCTCCTGTAAGAGCCCTTCTGGTCAATTCCCTGATTACAGAAATTAAATGATTTATTGATATCGAGTTCTGTCTGGGATCGGCCTGTATATTCAGATTTTTGAACCCCAAAATGGAGTTTGAAATATTAAACTCTTTAAACGTTATAACTCCGTCATTAATATAACCAGAAATATTCCCTTTATCATAACCCCTGGACGAACCCAGGATAAGCCTCTCTCTGGCACCGAGCTTATCCAGTAGAGCTTCACCTACTTTTCTCTGTTCTTTCGGTGAACTAGTAGCCCAGAATTTAAACGGACCGTTTATAGTGTTTAAATCCCCGCCCTCCCCTGTAATCCAGGCAAGGCCGTTTACTCTCCCTGTAATGTAGTCTTTTTCAGATGAGATACTTTTAGATATTGCCTCAAGACTGATCTCGTCGAACAAAAATGATATATTGAAATTACCCGGATCATCAAACGAGTAGATACCGGCGCCGTACAAACCCCCTCTATAAATCTTGGATGTGAGTTTTTTCAGATTTAACTCATGCCCGTCCACTTCGAGCTGGCAGTCGATGTTTTCGATTTTTATTATGCCGTAGCTAAGCTCGCCAATTTTCAAATAATCAGAATCAGATGTGTCAAAATCCTTGATTGAGCGGAGAAACTTTTGATATATGGATTTACTTAGCTTCAGATTATCGCCCACAAATGAGCTCAAAGGATTTTCGGAATCAGCATCGTCTTTAATCGTAATAGTGCCGTATACCTCTTTTATATTGAGCTCGGTCCCTGAGAGCATCCCCGAGTAAGCACCGCGCAGTACCCCGAGCTTGCCGCCCCATCTCTGATTGTGGTAGAAAAGGTTATAGAAAACAAGCTCTAAATCGGCCTGTCCCTGTGTCTTAGCATTTGCCGCTGTCTCCGGCAAAAAGGGTCGTAGAAGATTCATCACTACCGGTATGGAAATGCCGGGCATGTTGAGCTGAAGTTGTCTGTTTTCATTAAGTGAATTCATCATCTTTCCCGTAAAGACGAGCTCCGTTGAGTCCTTACCAACTATAAACCCGTTTTCTATGAATAAGGTTTCACCCTCCGTCTTTCCGCTAAGCTCACCTCTATAGGTATAGCTCTGACCGTAATTAGTCAGGCTTAGACCGTTAACCCTAAGTTTACCGGCGCCCTCGGGCAGCGAGTTTTGAGGCAGTAATCCTGAAAAATCAAAATAGGCCTTTGCGATATTCGCGGTCAAATCGCCTGTGGATAGAGAAGCTCCGCTGAGCTCAATGTCGGAGTCGATCTTAGCACGAGGACCTGTGGTATCGACGTCGATCTTCCCGGTAAGCGCCCCGCCTAGAAACTCGCCCGAAAGATTGTCCAGGACAAGCCCAGTCTCATTTGGCGTTACTAAAACCTTAAGGTTATCGACAGGCTGAGATAAAACTTCAAGCTTTGTGGCTAGGATATGGCCTTCCCAGTCAATCATGTCTGAATTCGGATCGTTTATGGTAAAGTCGCCCGCGATAGTGTTTGACGTTACCTTCCCGTCAAGACCTGTGAAGACGCTGTCCGTAAATCTCGATACAAACGGATAGCCGCCCTCTGCTCCCATACGTAGCGTTAGGTTATCGGTTTCGAAGCTCCCGATGGTGCCAATATCGGCTTTAACACCGCTGAGCTCGATAAAGTTACCGAGGTATTTGTAATCCCACTCGACACTCGGAAACTCTATGGCCTTAAACTTACCCCCCTCACCTGTGACGTGGCCCGAAAACCCGTCTCTCCCGCTGTTTTCTATACTGAAGCTCTCGTTAAAGCGTGAAAGCGAGATGCCCTTACCCAGAACCTCAAAATCACTACCGGTAGAGGCCATGTTAAGGGTCCAATCATTTCCCAGAATGAGTGAGAATGCGACTTCTTTTACCTGACCGTTTTTAACAAGATAATCTCCGAATGTGAGATTCTCATATCGGAGCCCTTTGTTTTTAATCGTAATAGTTTCCTTAGTGCCCCTTTCAGTATTGGTAGCTTCATCACCGGATACAAATTTAAACTCTAGGTTTTGCTCAGACTGTACTTCAGACACTCTGAACGCCCTCCCTTTACTAAGGCTCAGGATTACATCCTTTGTTGTAAAGGATATATCCGCATCATACGTACCAGAACCACCTTCGAACTCAGCCGTAGCCGACTCTGCCGTTCCCTCCATATCGAAAGGAATAACGCTTTTTGGGATCTCTATCAGATTTAAATTCTGCCCGGTGAGAAGTCCTGAAAGCTTGAAACTTTCGCCGCTTAAGTCAAACCCCATTGAACCTGTGAGCTTTCCGTCCATATAGCTCCCATTAAGCCCTGAAAGGGAGATACCGGTCTTACTCCAGTTTTCGGTTGCGGAAATTTTTACATCCGATGAAATATCTTCTATTGTCCCTGTCTTTATCCAGTTGAATTTATCTGCCGTACACTTTCCTGTTGAAGTCATAGGAAAGCTTCCTCCTATACCTAGAGCCTGGTTAATGCTTAGATCGCAGTTGAGCCCAGATACCCCGAGGTCATCTTTAGTCTTTGTATAACTAAGGTCACGGGTGAGAACTTCACCCTTCAGAGTGAATTCTCTTTTTTTACCTGAACCGCTGATTTTTAAATCCCGGGCTTTTGCGCTTCCTGAAATCTCATCCTGACTCAAACTCGGCACCATTTTCTTAAGCACCCTCAGGTCCCGTGCTTCGGCGGAACCGTTAATATTAACGATCACATCGCCTTCTTTGACGTCGGCGCTTCCTGAGAATTTACCCTCCATGAGTCCGTTTATGTTCATATCGAGCTTATCGAGTGTGGCGGTCTTTAGAGATGGATTATATGTAAGGTCATAGTCGATCATAAACGCGGATTCTGTTGAGGTAACCCTCTTATCTTCAGGTTTTACGCTCATCAGTCCGTATGCGTGGAATACATCTGACAATTCAAAATTTACTCGCGCGTTTGCTTCTAGAGACGAGTCTTTGTTTTTCAAGAGATTTTTATTCCCGAGTGCTAAGTCTTTCGTATTGATATCCAGAACCCCTGAAGTTATATCGCTTCCTGCATGCACAGCACCTTTCATATCAAGCCTGTTACCCAACACAGTTAAATCCCCGGTCAAGGTGATTTCGCTAGATTTTTTTAGGCTATTACCGTCAATACTGATAGTTAGTGATTTTGATAGGAGCTCGAATTCCGGGCTTATCTGATAAAGAGCGTCAGTGATTTTAACTTTTTGAATTACAATTCGAGAAGGCTTTTCTTTATCGTCCTTGTCACTTTTAATAAGCTCAAGGAGATTTTGTATATTGTCCTTAGTAGCCCGGACATTCGGATTGTGAACTACAACTTCATTAACAATCAATCTCTGCTCTAAAAGAGATGGAATGATAGCGGGGTCTACTGTAATTTCTTCTACTTCAGCAACCTGGGCATTGTTCTGTGAAGGGTCAGTGATCGTGAGCCCGCTTAATCTAAGGTTAAACAGAGGATCTATCCCGATCTCTTTAAACTCAATTAAATATCCGCTCTCTTTAGATAATTTTTCTATATAACCGGGCGCTTCTCCGCCGAGCTTCCGGTCTAAGATAATGTTAATGGATATTAACGCTGCGAGGACCAAAACAGCAGCAATAACGAGAATTTTCAGGAGCCCATGTCTCGAAAGAGTCATACAGAAGATATTATATTTAGTATTGCCTAATTTAAAAGGAGAATTTATCCGTGGCTAAAAAACTAGGAAGCTTACAGACACTAAGGGCTCAGGCTTACAGGTTCAACAGTACTCGCTTTAATCACATTTTTTACTTTGTATAAAAAGTATTTCTTCTCTTTCTTGAATTTACCCGTTATACGAACAGTATCGCCCTTTTCAATCGGCAAGTGCTCATCTTCATAATACACACCGACTTTGTTTCCTTGAGAGTCTTTCAATTCAAACACAGTAAAGTCCTCTCCTTTACTAGATTTCGTATACTTCACTTTCTTTACAACGCCCTCAAGTGTTACTTTTCTGCCGTCGTATTGCTTGGGCGCGGAGACAACTTCCGCAATATCCGCCGATATGATTTCTTCCGGGGTGCTATCTGAAACTAAGTTATTTCCCGACTGCCCGAAAGCTGCCTGAAAAGGAAATGTAATAAGTAGCAAGATGATGAGTGTACGTTTCATTCAAATTCCTCTGATAATTGATTCTTCTAAATTCTATGATCTTCAAGGCCGAGATATAATTATAAGTATGAGTCGCTAAATTACCACCCGATTTATTATTCTGACCATTTATTGAAGGGTCTCACATCCGGCATTCAACTAATGTTGTTAAACAGTTAGAATAAAGCTATATTCGCTAATGGGAGAGCATATGCCCTCATCTATAATACGAAAGATAAACGGACTGCTCAAGACTGAGCACTTGGGGAAAGTCATACATTATTTTGACGAGGTTGAATCCACAAACACGACTCTGTTCGAGCTTGCGTTAAAAGGCGCCTCAGAAGGAACGAGCGTTATTGCAGATGCGCAAACGCAAGGAAAGGGCAGACTCGGCAGAACATGGGTATCGCCCGGCGGGCATAATCTATATTTATCCGTGCTCTTAAGACCCGGGGTAGGAGCCTCGGAATCTACGCTCTTAACCTTGGTTTCATCAATAGCCGTATATGAATGTCTAAAAAAAACCGGCATCCAATACCCGGCCATTAAATGGCCCAATGATATCCTGATCGACAAGAAAAAAATAGCAGGCGTACTAACGGAGATGGAGCCCAAAGGCGATAGAGCTGATTTCGTAGTTGTGGGTATAGGTGTGAACGTGAATATGTCCAGAGCGGTGATTAACAGAGAAATGGGCGACTTTGCGCGGCATGTGACTTCGGTCAGTGAAAACCTCGGCAAAGAAGTGGACCGGGCAAAGCTCGCAGCCGACTTACTTAGGGAACTTGAAGAATGGTACAACACAATGAAAATGCGCGGAAAACCTGCTATTTTGAAGGAATGGACGCAGAGATGGGGCGGCTTAAATGAGAAGGTACGGGTAAGTATTGAAGGTCTCGAGGTTTTTGAAGGAATTGCCCAAGGAATAGACGAAAACGGTCATTTATTGATTAAAAGAGAAAACGGGGAAATAACAGAAGTGATCTCGGGTGATATATCCTTTATTTAGGACTAAAATCAGACATTTCCCGCCTCATACTCTGCATAAGATCTGTCCACTGATCTACCAGTGACAAATCATTCTCGGGGAGAAGCTTCCTTATCACAATACCCCTTTCTCTAACCTCCACCCCGCAGTCCTTATATCTCTTGGATAGTATATCGGCGAATTTATAGAGCTTACTTACTGCACCCGGGTTATTACCGACAAACTTGGAGACAAGAACAACTTCTTGGTCGAAACCTTCAAAGATGAGATTCCAAAGGCTTGAGCTTGCCTCCATTGCAAAAGAAAGATCAATCGATTCTGACTGACTGATATCTTTTTCCATATTCACCCGGAGTAGCTCCCCCAAGCTTACCCATTTAAACTATACGAGTATGACTCTATCCGCCCCCGAGAGCCGCAATCCTTTGCTTGGCAGTATCCCCATAACCTTTATATCTATCCTGCCCAAGCGAGAGTTGGAGAAACTTTTTATAGTTACTGATTGCTTCTGGTCTGTTGTTTTGTCTCTCGTATCCCTGAGCTAAGAAGAAGTAGGCCTCAGGGTTATTGGGATTTAGTGATATGGACTTATTCTGGCTCGCGATAGTGTCCTTGAATCGTTTCATATAGTAATAGGTGATTCCTAGGTTCATGTATGCCGGGGCGTATTTAGGATTGAGCTCGATTGCTTTTTGAAACTGCTTAACAGCTTGTGGGTAATAACCCTGGTAGTTGAGCGCCGTGCCCAAATAGTTGTGGAGCTGGGCGGATGGTGCTAATTCAACCGCCTTTTGATACTGTGCCGCGGCCTGATTGAATGAGCGTTTTTTCTGATAATACGTATTCCCAAGTCCGATGTAGGCAGGGACGTAATTGGGATTGAGCTCAATTGCCTTTCTGATTTCAGGAGCGTTTGGGTTTCCGCCGCTTGCAGCCCAGAGTATGTAATAGGCTTCAGCATTATTGGGGTCTTTGGCAAGAACACCTCTGGCCGCTGCGATGGCCTCTTTCTCACGGCTCAAATGGTAATAGCTATAAGCAAGAGCAACCTGAGTCGCCTCTAGATCGGGGCCGAGTTTAAGGGCCTTTTCCATGTTTCTATATGAATCGTTATAGTATTTCTCATAATCGGCTTTTATCTGGTATCTGTAAAAACCCATGAAGGAATAAACTTCGGCGAGCCCGGCGTATGCCGGAGCATAATTCGCGTCTATACCGATAGCTTTATTATATATTGCTATTGCCTGCTGAAATCCCTCAGGTGTAAATTTCATAAATTCAGCCTTTCCCTGCTTATACAACCCGGCCGCACCGGCTGCGTCTTGAGCAATTGCAGTACTACCTTCAAGTCCTGCAACCGCAAAGGTTAAAGAAAATAAAATCAAGCTTAATATCAAACGCTTCATAACGCCCTCCTTGTAAATTATTGTGCCTATAAATATTGTATCCGGTTTTAATACCCTTCGAGTATATATTTAACAATCTCCTTAGCCAGTCCCTCGTATATGTCCTTTGCCAAAAACCCCATTGAGCTAAACCCGTTAACTTCTCCTGACGATATCTCATCGCCTGTAGCCTTATTTACCAGGGCTAATTTGACTGTTACCGATACTTCTCCGAATTTAATACCCCCGCCCTCATAAGAAATATCGGTGCTCGGCCTGTATTCACTTACCTCGCCTAAAACCACTATAGTATCCTCTGCAGGAATATTTTCAATTGCTCCGAACTCCACTTCTTTGAATTTGTCCTTTGTTGCAAGAAGCGCCGCGGACTCAGCAGGGATTCTGGACAGAGCCTGCTCTGGAAAATCGATAATTTCAGTGTCAAATTTTTCAAACTGTACAGCTTGGAAGCTACTTAGCTTTTCCTTGGCCGGCTTAAAGTAAGAGGTCGTTTTAATGCTCGCGCAGCCTGTAAACGTGAGAGCTAAAAAGAACAATGAAAAAGCAATATAGTATGAGCGGTAATTTCTATCTATCATAATTTCGTACTCCTCCTTAAAAGACAAGTAGTATAAAATAGCATACTTCTTCAGTTTGATAAACATCAAATCTTAATATTCTACTAACACAATCCATATGTAAGCAAGAACTTGCCAGATGTAAGCAAAAACTTGTTACAAATATTGTCACACTTAACAAAATTTTGCAAAAAATGTCACATGAAACGTGATTTTTATAGGTTCTCAAAACCACTGTATTTTACAGAATTCTTGTAAAAATTCATACATTCTTAAATCATAACAGGGTGTTATAAAATCCGAGCTTTAAAATACCCCGAATTTGGCACGTGGCTTGCAAAATATCTTATCAAACTCAAAATCTTTTAGGAGGTAGTAGATATGTTAAGAAATATAATGAGAAAGAAAAAAGGCGAGAAAGGGTTCACCCTTATCGAGCTTTTGGTTGTTGCGGCGATCATCGGTATCCTGCTTGCAATCGCTATTCCTAACCTGATTAAAGCCAGAATTTCCGCAAACGAGGCGAATGCAAAAAAAGCCTTGCAGACATTACGAGACGCTGAAGGGGAGTATTTCGAGCAGGATTTAGATAATGCCGGCGGGAGAGACTTTACAGATTCAATTGGTGTATTGAGAAACCCCGAAAATACGGGACTGCCAGAAGATGCCCTTATAGATTCCAGCTTTGATGCTGCACTTTCTACAAGCGGCACAGCTGATTGTGCGGATCCAAAAGCAGGCTATTGTATAGCAGGTGATTTTGGAAGTTTTACTCCTAATGGGGCTGGTGGTTTCGACGACTTTGGATGGGAAAGTTCCTATACAAGTTTCCGTAAAACCGGAAGAAGAGACTTTACCGTCTACGGTGATGGAGTAATAAGATGTACTGTTGATACATCAATTTCAAGCGGCACTATAGGCGGTTTTGCCGGTGAGCGTACAGACGGCGCTTGCGATTAAAAGACTGATATCATAAACCAAATTGCAGATAAAATAGTATTAACTAAATCAGACTTACAAAATACAGTAGCGGGATTACCTCCCGCTACTGTATTTTTTCTTAAAAACTTTATGGAAAATAGGTTTAGATAACTACTGTACGGGGTAATCGAATTTAATACTTCACATTAAATATAGAGCAGAGCATGAAGACTCCGATTACTACTGATAAATTTATATTCCCTAAATTAGACTTATCGAGCTTATAATCTACCTAATTATCCAAGAGATATTGCCACTAAACACTGATTAACATATATTTTAGATATCCGCTTATGTCAGAAACGATTCTTCAAGTAAACGAGTTGGTTAAAAACTTTAAAACAGGGTTCCTGGGAAAAGAAGCCCAGGTTCTAAGAGGGGTGTCTTTCTCTGTCGAAAGAGGTGAGATATTCGGCTTTATCGGACCCAACGGCGCGGGCAAAACCACGACATTTAAATGCATTCTGGGATTTGCCCGTAAATCCGGCGGCACCGTGAGCCTAATGGGCGAGACTAACGAGAATGTCGGCATAAAAAGCCGCATTGGATATTTACCGGAAAACCCCTACTTTTACGATTACTTAACCGGTGAAGAGCTGCTGCGTTATATGGGAGATTTACACGGTATCAATGCTAATACACTAAAAGATAGAGTGGATGTGCTGCTATCTAAAGTAAATATGTGTCACGCCCGAAAGCTACAGCTCAGAAAATATTCCAAGGGAATGCTCCAGAGGATTGGAGTAGCTCAGGCGCTCATAAACGACCCGGAATTTATCATCCTGGACGAGCCTATGAGCGGTCTTGACCCTATAGGCAGAAGAGAGATTAAAGACTTGATATTGGAGAAGAAAGCGAAAGGGAAAACAATACTTCTTAGCTCGCATATGCTAGCTGACGTAGAAGCGCTCTGTGACAGGGTAGCACTGATAATGAACGGCAGGGTTGTCAGAATAGGTACGATCGGTGAGCTTCTGAACGAGATACATACGGATTACGAGCTCTTTCTGGAGGGATCCAGAGACGATGTTCGAGAGCACGTAAAAGACCTGAATGTTGAGCTTGAAGAAAGGGCCGGGTTTTTGGTACTCAAGTTTGATGAAGATATAAAGACGAGGGTTTTTGAAGCTGTGATGAAATCCTCTTCTGAGATTGTCTCACTACATCCAATGAGAAAATCGCTGGAAGGACTATTTGTAGAAGAGGCTAACAAAAATGAATAGAGTATTTAGCGTAGCGCGCAACACATTCATTGAAGCCATAAGGGATAGAGTCCTCTACAGCTTGGTTGTTTTTGCCATACTAATGATTCTAAGCTCACTTATCATCGCTGCCATTTCCGGAGAGCAGTACAATAAAATCGTAAAAGACTTGGGACTAACAGCTATTTCAATAATCGGCATCATGCTGTCCGTATTTCTGGGTATGGGTCTTGTTTATAAAGAGATTGAAAAAAAGACGGTTTACAACATTTTCTCAAAACCGATTAAGCGCTACGAATTTATCCTCGGCAAGTATTTAGGCTTGGCTTTTACACTCCTCGTAATCACAGTGGGAATGGCAATCATTTTGTTTCTTTTAGTGCTCTATACGGAGCTAAGGTATCAGGGATTAATAGAGTTTTATTACGGGGGCCAACATTTCACCGAGTTTTTTAACGCAATATACTTTCAGTATCTGGAATTCTTAATTATTATCGGCATCGCTCTTATATTCTCTAGTTTCACAAGCCCTATACTGAGCGTTTTATTCACATTTTTACTCTTCGCAATAGGCCGCTTTTCAGGCGATATAAGACTATTTGCAGAAGAGATAAAGAACCCTGTAAGCGCCGTGTTTGCAGAGGTGATTTATACGGTTATACCAAACCTTGAGAAGTTTAACGCAAGGAGTGAAGCCGTGTACGGCGGGAGTTTAAACGGAGAGCTTATAATTTATACGACCATCTATGCAATTATATATACGCTTGCGCTACTTTTGCTTTCGATGATTATTTTTGAGAAAAAAGAATTTAAATAACCAAAGTCTCATGTCAATCACAAAGAAACCAGTAATCGGCCTAATTGTAATATTAATATTGATATTAGCATCTATACCGTTTCAAAATAAGATTGACGAAGCGCACGGCAAGTTCGATTATATAGAGGACAGCATGTATTTATCGTCCTCTACGCTTGAGAAGATGTCACTCGGTTATCGGGAGTTAATGGCTGACATCTATTGGATGAGGGCGCTGCAGTACTTCGGAGGAAAGGATTTAGATAAGCAGAACCCGGAGCTTCTCTATAATTATTTTAATATCATTACCGATCTGGAACCGAAATTTGTAAACGCATACAGGTACGGAGGCACCTTTTTAGCGGAACCTCCACCGTACGGTCTGGGAAATTTTGAATTGGGAGTAGGAATCCTCGAGAAAGGAAGAGTAAACAACCCTGAGAATTTCAGACTTCCCTTGGAAGAAGCATTTCTACATTATATATACCCGAAAAATTACGCAAAAGCCGCCGAGCTTTTTGAAGAGGCCGGCAGCAAACCCGGACTATCGGCATTTAGAAAAGCATCTATTGACGGTATGGCCGCTGCTGCCCACGCACATGGCGGTGATAGAGAGAATTCCAAGCAAATTTGGAAAACTATCTATGAAACGAGCCCGAGCGAAGGCAGAAGAAATTTTGCGCTGAGAAACCTACAAGAGATACAAACGATGGATATTGAGGACAATTTAACATTGGCTTTAGGAGAGTATAGAAAGCGTTTTAATAAATTCCCTGAAGGTGTTCAGGATATTGCAGATGCCGGGATTATTAAAGAGATACCTACATCCCCGCTTGAAGGGCAGTTTATTATTGTGGCTCAAATAGAAGCTGTAAAGGATAGTACATTGGCAGAGCGCAATCTAAATCAAAACCTTAGGTTTCTGAACGCAAAAACAAGAAGGTATAAAAAGACTTTCGGTGAATACCCTGAAGACTTAAACGAGCTCAGGGAATATATACAAGACTACACGACTAGTGACTTCCCGGCTCACCCGCTTGGCGAGCCATATTTCTACGATCTGGAGACAGGGAAAGTAACTTCGAAGGAAATTACAGAGTAACTATCAATTGATCTCAAGAACCACAAACTCTCTTTTACCACCCGGGGCTTGTACAATGACGTCATCGTCCACTTCTTTTCCGATCAGGGCACGGCCTATAGGGGAGGTAATGGAAATAAGGCCGTTCTCGGGCTCCGATTCATCCGCACCTACGAGCTGATAACTTACAGTCTCACCGGTGTCTAAGTCCTCAAGCGTAACCTTTATACCAAATGTAACTCTGTCTTTATTCGTAAGCTCTGCAGGGTCAATAACTTCAGCTCTACTGATCTTGCTATCGAGCTCTTGTATTCTTCCCTCAACAAATGACTGACGGTTTTTTGCCGTCTCATACTCTGCATTCTCCGATAGATCCCCGAGTGAGCGCGCGTATTCTATCAGCTTTATTACTTCGGGCCTCTCTACAGTCTTAAGCCTGCGCAGCTCCGCTTGTAATTTTTTAAGTCCGTTAGGTGTTATAGGAACTCTTTCAGTTGTCATTAAGTTTTCCTCCTTTAATATCCGGGGGGAAAGGAATTAGGATTTACTTTCAACATATTGAAGCCATATTCTGTTAATAGATAATTATACAGTATTAATAGTATTCCTGAAGTGCTTTTACACAAAGCTCCTCTTTTATCAGGACTTCTATTGCTCCTGCTGCGGCTTGGGCTCCTGCAATTGTGGTGAAGTACGGTACTCCCTGAGTAACGGAGGTTCTCCTTATAGAATAGGACTGCGCAATCTCTTCTTCTCCAAACGTAGTATTTATGACAAGCTGAACCTCACCGTTCTTTAAATGATCGACGACATGCGGTCTTCCCTGGGACACCTTTTTTACGAGGCTGCAGTTAATACCGAGTTTATCTAGATATGATGCGGTGCCTGCGGTTGCCAGAATGTTGAATCCAAGCTCAGAGAGCTTTTTGGCTACCTGGGAGGCCTTTTCTTTATCATCGTCCTTAACGCTTATAAATGCAGTGCCGCTCATTGGAAGCTCGTTTCCGGAAGCCATTTGAGCTTTGGCAAAAGAGCGTCCAAGCTCAGTGTCTATGCCCATTACCTCTCCCGTGGATTTCATCTCAGGGCCCAGGATCGTATCCACGCCCGCAAATTTGATAAACGGGAAAACAGACTCTTTAATACACATGTAGCCCGGCACTATTTCTTCCGTAAAACCAAGCTCGGTTAATGTTTTCCCGACCATAATTTTAGTTCCGAGCTTTGCAAGCGGGACACCTATCGCTTTACTGACAAACGGTATTGTTCGGCTTGCCCTGGGGTTTACCTCAATTAGATATATTTCACGGTCTTTTATTGCGAATTGAATGTTCACGAGCCCCTTAACACTAAGCGCGAGCGCAAGCTCCTTGGTCTGACGCTTGATTTCCTTAAGAATCTCGGCGTCTATAGAGTAAGGCGGCATAACCATTGCACTGTCGCCCGAGTGGACTCCTGCTTCCTCAATGTGCTCTAACACTCCGCCTATCACTACTGTCTCGCCGTCCGATATCGCGTCGACATCCACCTCTTTTGCGTCTTTAAGAAACTTGTCTATTAACACGGGATGATTCGGGGAAACGTTTACGGCCTCATTCATATAGCGCTTAAGCGCCTTTTGGGTATAAACGATTTCCATTGCTCTGCCGCCAAGCACGTAAGAGGGTCTCACGACTACCGGATATCCTATATCTCCCGCGATTTGCTTTGCCTCGTCCTCACTGCGTGCGATCCCGCTTTCAGGCTGCCTGAGTCCGAGCTTGAGGATCAGATCGCGGAACCTTTCTCTATCCTCGGCAAGGTCGATACTCTCAGGAGATGTTCCGATTATATTTACTCCCCTTTCCTCAAGCGGAAGCGCGAGCTTTAGCGGTGTTTGACCTCCAAGCTGTACTATTACACCATAGGGCTTCTCACGCTCAACTATCGACAGAGTATCTTCAAGTGTCAGGGGCTCAAAGTAGAGCCTGTCCGATGTATCGTAATCAGTGCTAACGGTCTCGGGATTGCAGTTAACCATTATGGCCTCATACCCTTCTTCCCTGAGTGAAAAGGAAGCATGAACACAGCAGTAATCAAACTCTATCCCCTGCCCTATTCTATTGGGACCGCCTCCTAAAATCATAACTTTCTTTTTATCAGTGGGCAGGGCCTCGTCCTGTCGTTCATAAGTGGAATAGAAATACGGGGTGTGGGCTTCAAACTCAGAAGCGCAGGTATCTACCATCTTATATACGGATTCTATGTCGTTTTTTTGCCTGAGATTTCTCGATTCGTCCTCTGATTTTCCTATTAGCTCAGACATCCTCGTATCTGAAAATCCATACTCTTTGGCCGCTTTGAGACTATTGCTGTCGGGATTGCCTTCTGAGAGACTGAGCGCGGATTCCATATCCACAATCTGCTTTATATTAGAGAGAAACCAGCGGTCTATTCGTGTTAAATCATATATTTCCTCAGTGTCCATCCCGCACCTGTATGCGTCCGCAAGGTACCAGAGTCTTTCTGAATTAGGGGTCTTCAGCTTCTCCCTTATCACACCCATATCACTGGTTTTCGGCTCAAACCCGGAAGAATCTATTTCTAGCGATCTAATGGCTTTTTGTAAGGATTCCTTAAAAGTCCTACCGATGGCCATAGCCTCACCTACCGATTTCATTTGAGTAGTCAGTGAGGTATCGGTCATAGGGAATTTCTCAAAGGTAAACCTGGGTATTTTTACCACGACATAATCTATCGTAGGCTCAAAACAGGCTGGTGTAGTACGAGTAATATCATTTGGAATCTCGTCAAGCGTATAGCCTACGGCAAGCTTTGCGGCGATCTTCGCAATTGGGAACCCTGTCGCTTTAGAAGCCAGAGCCGAGCTCCTGGAAACCCGGGGATTCATTTCTATTACCACCATTCGGCCATCATCGGGGTTGACGCCGAACTGTATATTAGAGCCACCTGTATCCACTCCGATCTCTCTTATTATAGCGATCGAGGCGTCGCGCATTTTTTGATACTCTTTGTCGGTAAGTGTCTGAGAGGGTGCAACCGTAATACTGTCCCCTGTATGAACACCCATAGGGTCGAAGTTCTCAATTGAGCAGATGATAACTACGTTATCCGCTACGTCCCGCATCACTTCGAGCTCAAACTCTTTCCACCCGAGCACCGACTCTTCTATTAATATTTCCGAGACCGGACTCGAGTCGAGCCCTGATTTTGCGAACTCCTCAAATTCCTCGCGGTTATATGCGACGCTTCCACCCGAGCCTCCGAGTGTAAACGAGGGCCTGATTATGATAGGAAAACCTATTTCCTCCACTATCTGCCAGGCTTCGCTCATGTCGTGGGCAACTCCGCTCTTTGGAACCTCAAGACCAATTTTTATCATGGCCTCTTTAAACTGCTGCCGATTTTCAGCCTTTTGAATCGCAGGCATTTTGGCGCCTATAAGCTCAACACCGTATTTATCGAGTACGCCGTTTTCGGACAGCGCCACTGCTATATTAAGCGCGGTCTGACCGCCGAGAGTAGGCAGCAAAGCGTCTGGTCGCTCACGTTCTATTATTTTTTCCACAATCTGAGGGACAAGAGGCTCAATATAAGTACGGTCCGCGAACGTAGGGTCCGTCATTATAGTAGCGGGGTTACTATTCACAAGTACAATCCTGTAGCCCTCTTCCTTGAGCGCTTTGCACGCCTGTGTGCCCGAGTAGTCAAACTCGCAAGCCTGCCCGATCACTATGGGACCCGAGCCTACAAGTAGTATTGTTTTTATATCTGTTCTTTTCGGCATATGCTAAAACCTGAGGGGTAAGATTCTCTTAACTCAGGAGAAATTAAATCCGTCAATTTATACCTAAGAATTTATAATCTGGCAAACAAGATTATGATACATTCAGTTTACAGAAAATAAATAAGATGACCCTTTAGAAATATCCTAATAATATACTAGTAAATCTGAATTGTGACCAATGTGCTACGATTAGCCCGCATCTTCTGTTATAGCGGATTCCTCACCTGAATCAGCTTCTGTTTCATTGGTTTTTTCTTTGTTCTTAAGATCGCTCATTACATGAAACATCCTCTGTACAGCGGTATATGAAGAAAAAATAAGCATTATTAAAAGAGCTAGCTTGAGCAGATAATTCTCTGGGGGATACCCAAGAGCGCTGGTCACAAGGTTTCCCGGATAATTAAATATAGACAGCACGCCCAGGTAAACCACCCTCTCAGTCCTCTGCATTACCCCCACCTCGCACTTAACCCCAAGACCCTCCGCCCTGGCCCGCGTATAACTGACCATTGTAGTAGAGACGAGTATTAGAAACACTACGTAGATAAATATTGTGCCCTGAAAAAGACTCAGGAGCCCGAGATAAATAAAAGCCTCTGAGAACCTGTCCAAACAAGAATCGAAGAACGCTCCGGATTCGCTGCTGATCCCCTGCGCCCTCGCTACACGGCCATCGAATATATCAAAAGTTGAGCCTGCTAAAACGAGCACGCCGGCTATAAATATTAAGTCGTAATGATAGAAGAGCCCTGTAATTGCGGAAACTACAAGAGTCGAAATCGTAAGCACATTGGGATGAATTTTAATCCCGACCAGATAGTCTTCAATCGGCAGCATGAGGAGAAGCCACCATTTTTTTAATCCGCTCCCTAAGAGTTTTGAAGACTCAGGGCCTTTTTTGTTTTTTGACCTTTCAGCAATTTCCTGTGGCTGGCTCATGATGAATGTTTCCCGAAACTGTTATTTCTGTGAATTGAGGTTATTAAAATATACGCTTTAATCTTTATCAGGCAAGCAGAGTATACGTAATGCATATACAGACAGTCTAATTAATCTCTGTAATATATACCGACTTTACTCCCGGCTCTTTTCTCTTGAGCCAATTACCGTATTCCTTTGCCTGCCCCTTTGTAGGAAATTTCCCTACGCTCACCCGGCTCCATCTGCCCTTACCCGGCACATCGGTCTCGGTAACTCTTACTTTATAACCTTTACGCTCGAGTTTTTGAGCGAAACTCCTAGCTGCGCCAGGGTCCTTAAACGAGGCTACCTGGACTGTGTATTTCCCGCGCGCGCTCTGAGACGGATCATCAGTCGGACTTTTAGTTACCTGCCCTTCCCTAACAGGTTCCTCGTATTTACTTGTGTCGGTCACTGTCTTTTTTGAAACTGCAGGTGGAGGCTTATCCCAATTCTCCTCTCTTGTAGATTCATATATACGCTCGATGAGCTCTTTACTCGAATAAGAGGCGTCCCCGGTGTCAGTACTTCTAGTCGCCACAGGAACATCTTTTTTCCGGACTATGGGTGTATCTTTTTTCTCGGTTACTAAAATATCTTCCTCTATTATTTCACTTTCCCGAGATATCACCGTCGATTCTTCTTCATTTCCCGATTCCTCGGAAGTGGTAATCTCTCTTACTACTACAGTATCTATCTTTTCAGCTTTAATTAATTTTGCTCCGCCCTGAAGCGGTGCATTTAACTGTGTGTCTAATAATAAGGCTATTTCTGCATTAGCCGAGCCGCTGTCAGGCTGAGTATAAGTATCTATCTGAACTTCTTCTTGCAATATTTCTTCTTGAACCCCGGCGTCATCAACCGGAAGCTCCTGCTCAACAATCCCGGGCTCTGGAGAGGCGGTCTCGACAATCACAGTTTCTTGTGTGATTTGTGATGAGCTCTGTGTTTGAACCGGAGATACGGTATCCGGCGTCTGGGCCATATATCCCTTTGGTACTACACCGCTAGCTGTGCTGTTTGATTCTTCCCCAATCTTTACTACTCGGAGGCTTGTAAAAGGTCTTTTTACAACCACACCGTTCTCGACGAGCACAATTTCGACTGAGCCTGATAACCCGGCTGGGGCTTCAAAAACAAGCTTCCTGGGTGATTCTGAAATTACATGCGCGGGCTTACCTCCGATCGTAAGCTTGGTTGTAGTAAAGTCACCGTCAAACGGGCCTTGAATCTCGATCAGCCTCCCGGATTGCCCGATAAGCGGGGTTTCAAAATCAAAAGCTGTGGTAGTTTCAGGTCTGTCAACAAATGAATCCGGCAGTTTTACCGCAGCAGAGGAATAGCTGACCTCCCTGTTGCTCCCGTCTCTTAGTGTGACTCTCAAGCTGCTGCCCGACATGTTCCTTGGGATATTTATAGTAATGCGTCCCGCTTGAACTGATGCGCTCTGTACATCCGTATGTATTTTGTAACTGTTTAAAACACTTGTGTTATTAGCTCCCTCAGGGTAGGCGAATATAGATGCGGACACAGTATCTCCTCCCGACATATCATCTGGCAGGAATACCTTTACATCTCCATGCTGGGTTTTAAAACTTACTACATATGTGCCGCTCAACCTATCGGTAATGCCAAGCTTCACGGCATGTGCGGTAAAAAGTGTGAAGACTAATGTTATTAAGACAAGAAAGACCTTGAGTTTCATAATAAAATTCCTGTGAACATAGCCATATTAATCATATCATTTGTTTTGTGTTATAAAAACTATCTTAACCTCAGGCTCTAGAACTTTTAGGTTCTCTCCGTAGTCACTTGCGCTCTGAGAGCTTTCAAATGTACCAATTCTCACCCTATACCATTTCTTTTTATCAGAAGCCGTCATAGTGCTTACATATGCAGGATATCCCTTGTTCTTCATAGATTTTAGCACCGAATCCGCAGCTTTTTTATCCGTAAACGAGCCGATCTGTACCGTGTAGCTGCCCTCAGGGTCTATTGGGGGTAATTTAGCTCTGCCCTCTCTTTTATTTTTATCGGTTTTAGCAATTTCTTCAATTGCTGTTTCCCTGCTCATCTTTTCAGGTTTTGGAGTAGTTGCCGGCTTTTTAACAACGGGCTCGGGTTTAACAGTACTTGGAGTTTTTGCAAGGCTCTCCTTTTGTTCACTATCAGCTTTTTGGACCTGTGGTGTTTCGAGGGGTTTGGGGACTTCTATTGCCGACTCTTCTTGAATATTCTCTTTTACCTGAAGATCCTCGGGGGCTTCAGTACTAATTTCTTTTGGAGGTTCTTCGGGTTCGACGTCGGGCTCTGTTATTTTCTCATCAAGCATTAAGACTTCTTCTTGCTCTGTATCTATTGGCTTTTCAAGAACACGGACTCGGGGTGGAATAGTCTCTTTGTTTTCGGTAAAAGTAGCACTGCGCTTAGTTAACCCCTTACCTACGATTATCCCGAGACTGAAAGTAACTACGAATAGTATGAAAAAACCGATAACCAGCGATACTATCCGGTTTTTGCCAGGATTATTATTGCGATAGCTGTTTTTATCACTCAAATCTCACATCCTTTCAGGAGTGGAAATACCGAGCAATCTAAGACCATTACTAAGAACTATACGCACACAGCTTACCAAGTAAAGCCTTGCTTGACTGAGATCCGAGTTTTCGTCTACGATCCTGCATTTATTATAGTAGACATGAAAATCCGAGGCCAGCTCCTGGAGGAAGTAGGCAATTTTATGAGGGGCGAGGGAAACTGAAGCTTCTTCTACTACTTCAGGGAAAAGAAGCAGTTTTTTTATAAGGTCGATTTCCACTTGCTCCTTAAGCTCCCCGAGTGATTCACCGGAGGCAGACATGCCGGATTCTTCTGCCTTTCGAAATAAACTGTTTATTCTGGCATATGCGTATTGAATGTAATAGACGGGGTTTTCACTTGACTCTTTCTTTGCAAGATCAAGGTCAAAGTCCAGATGACTCTCGGAGCTCCGCGCTAGCAAGAAGAACCGCATTACGTCGGGACCAACGTCCTTTACTACATCGCGCATGGTTACATAGCTGCCAGAACGCTTGGACATGGCGACTTCCTTACCCTGGCGCATCAGCCTTACAAACTGAATCAGCACTACACGTAGCCGAGACTCATCGAGTCCGAGCGCTTTCAAAGCCGCTTTGAGCCTGGCAATGTGACCGTGGTGGTCGGCACCCCAGACATTGATAAGACTATCGAACCCTCTTTGCAGCTTATGAGCGTGATAGGCGATATCTGCGAGGAAGTATGTGGGAGATCCGTCCGATTTAACCAGCACCCAGTCCTGAGCATCTCCAAACTCGGTTGCCTTAAACCATAGGGCGCCGTCTTCTTCTTTTAGTGCGTTTTTTTCCTTTAGGAGTGCAAGTGAAGCCTCTAACCTGCTCTGCCCCTGAATACTTTCCAAAGCTGAATGAATATTCTCACTCTCGCTGTACCACTCGTCAAATTTTATACCTACGCTCTCTAAGTCACCTACCAGATGATCGAGAAGCCATTTTTTAGCAAATTCTCTACAATAAGGAACAGACTCCGCCTCTTTGTCCTCACCTATTAGCGAGTCGCCTTTACCTGCTTTAACCAGCGCCGCTATCTCCTGCACATACTCCCCCTTGTAGCCGTCTTCTGGTAATTTTCTTTCAATTCCTAAGGACTCCAAATACCTGGCGTAAACTGACTCTCCAAGCATCTCCATCTGGTGCCCTCGGTCATTTATGTAGAATTCCCTTGTCACATCGAGACCAGAGGCCTGGAGAATATTCGAAAGAGCATCTCCTACTACAGCGTTTCTGGCATGGCCCATGTGGAGAAACCCGGTAGGGTTTGCGCTTACGAACTCGATCAGCACCTTTTTACCCTTGTCTGAGGCGGCATTCCCGAACGATTGCCCTGCCTCCTCGATCTCCCTTAGCTTATTAACTATGGCCTCTTCTCTGACGAAGAAATTAATAAA
>DEIM01000172.1:13549-16769 GCA_002352485.1 Candidatus Dadabacteria bacterium UBA2774 | reverse complement strand
CGGAAGGCATACGCCGTTTTTCCCAGGATACCGACCGCAGTTTTACTTAAGAACAACGGATGTAACGGGTTCAATAGTGCTGCCAGAGGGAGTGGAGATGGTAATGCCCGGGGATAACATAAACATGGATGTAGAGCTTATAGCACCTGTAGCGATGGAAGAGCAGCTGCGCTTCGCAATAAGGGAAGGCGGAAGAACTGTCGGTGCTGGTGTTGTTACTAAAATCACGGAGTAAAAATTAGGATATGGGCGATAATACAGTAGTCGTAACGTTAGCTTGTGATGAGTGCAAGAGAAGAAATTATTCAACTATCAAGAATAAGCAGACTCACCGCGAGAAAATCGAGCTTAAAAAATATTGCAGATGGTGTAGGCGCCATATACTGCATAAGGAAACGAAGTAGCAGGAATATTCGTGAAGGGCAGTAGCTCAATTAGGTAGAGCACTGGTCTCCAAAACCAGCGGTTGGGGGTTCGATTCCCTCCTGCCCTGTATATGAAGAAATTCGTGAACGCGGGAAATACATTATGAGTAAAATAAGTGAATTTACCGAGAATACTACACAGTACGCTAAGGATATTGAGGCCGAGGCAAAGCGCATAACGTGGCCGTCCAGGCCCGAAGCCGTGAAGTCGACGTTGGCCGTAGTAGTTATATCCGCCGTATTTGCCGGTTTTTTGGGTATAGTGGACTTCACTTTTTCATATGTAGTTAGGTTTATCTTGGGTTAGACGAGAAACGGAGAGAGTTTAATTTATGGCCGACAGGTGGTACGTGGTACATACGAATACAGGTTTTGAGGACAGGGTAAAGTCATATATCGAAGATAGATTGATCCCGGAAGGGTTTCAAGACCAGGTATATGAAGTGCTTGTCCCGACGGAAACTATAGTAGAGCCCCTTAAAGGCGGAAAGAAAAAGACGTCTGTCAGAAAGTTCTTTCCGGGGTACATATTGGTAAAAATGGAGCTTAACGATAGGAGTTGGCACTTTATAAGAAATATTCCTAAAGTAATAGGCTTTGTCGGTGGGAAGATAAAGGACGGTATTATAGATCCTGATTCAGTCCCCGATATACAGGAACAGGAAGTACAGAAGATAAAGAAACAGATAGAAGAGGGCACATTAAAGCCCAAACCAAAGATCACTTTTGAAAGAGGCGAGACGGTAAAAGTAATCGAAGGTCCGTTTGCCAATTTCTCTGGAGTGATTGAGGAAGTAAAACCAGATAAAGCAAAGGTGCAGGTGCTTGTAACTATATTCGGGAGAACCACACCCATAGAACTGGATTTTAATCAAGTGGAGAAGATTTAGTATGAAGAAGATAGACGGATATATAAAACTCCTGGTAGATGCAGGTAAAGCGACTCCTTCCCCGCCCGTAGGTCCGGCGCTCGGACAGCGCGGCGTGAATATTATGGAGTTCTGTAAAGCGTTTAACGCGGAAACCTCTAAGATGGAAGGGCTTCTGCCTGTAACCGTAACGGTTTTTGCAGACAAGTCTTTTTCCTTTATTGTTAAGACGCCGCCGGTTTCTTATTTGCTGAAAAAGGCTGCAAAGATACAAAAAGGATCGGGTGAGGTGCCTAAAGTGAAAGCGGGTACGGTAACCAGGTCTCAGGTGGAGGAGATTGCCAAAACAAAGCTCCCCGATCTGAATACGGACAGTATAGAGGCTGCTTCTAAGATAGTTGAAGGTACAGCCAGAAGCATGGGAATAGACGTAAATTAAGCAGGATTACGAAATAATGGAAATTATGATCGCACTAATAAGGAGATAAGAAGTGGCGAAGAAAGGGAAAAAATATAACGAAGTAGGCGGCTTGGTCGACACAAAAGCTAATTATAAGCTTGCCGAAGCCATTAAACTTATCGAAGAAACGAAGACTGCCAAATTTGATGAAACTGTAGAGGTTTCGGTCAAGCTCGGTATTGATCCCCGACAGGCAAACCAGCAGATCAGGACCGGTATGGTGCTGCCTCACGGGATTGGTAAAGACATAAGAGTGCTAGTATTCGCAAAAGGCGACAAGGCTGAGGAAGCCAAGGCTGCGGGGGCCGACCATGTAGGGTTTGAGGATCTAATCGATAAAATCTCAAAAGAAAACTGGCTTGATTTCGATGTTTCGATAGCAACCCCTGATGTTATGAGCGTGGTTGCAAAGCTTGGTAAGGTGCTCGGACCAAGAGGCCTTATGCCGACTCCCAAGGTGGGCACGGTTACTTTTGAAATTGAAAATGCTGTTAAAGAGGCAAAAGCAGGCAGGATTGAGGTCAAAAACGATAAAGGCGGTGTTATTCACGCCCCTCTTGGCAAAGTATCCTTCGGCGCAGATAAATTAAGGGAAAATTTTCTTGTATTTATGGACTCTCTTGTAAAGATGAAGCCCACGTCTTCAAAGGGAACTTTTGTAAGAAAGATAACAGTTTCAAATACTATGGGGCCAGGTATAAAGATAGATTATTCAAATGTACGTGAAATACTCAAAGGGTTCCAAATCGCAGCATAGGTATTATATTTTGATTTACCGGGTTATTTAGTCTCGGTTATTTATTAAGGAGATAGTGATGTTAACGAGAGCAGCTAAAGATCAGCAGATTAAGGAATTTAACAAGGCGTTCAAAATGAGTTCGTCTGTGATGGTAATTGAGTATAAAGGCCTTACTGTAAATGAGATGGAAAAGCTCAGAAAGGATGTGAATGATGCCCAGGCCGAGCTCAAGGTTGTTAAAAACACACTTCTCAAAATAGCTGCCAAAGATACCGATATCGAAAAGATAGATGAATTGTTTGAGGGACCTACAGCGGTTGCTATATGTGAGAGCGACGCGTCTGCGGTAGCAAAGGTTTTCGTCGATACGATTAAGGACGCCCCGATGCTTAAGGTGAAGGGCGGTATCGTAGACGGAAGCGTTATGGATGCAAACGCTATTTCAGAGCTTTCGAAGCTCCCATCGAGACCGGAGCTAATTGCGCAGTTTATGGGTCTATTGAAGGCTCCTATGTCAAACGTTGTAGGCGCAATAAGTCAAATGCAGACGAAACTCCTCTATGCGCTTGAAGCTCTAAAGGCTACTAAAGAAGAGGAGCCTGAAAAAGCTGCTCCGGAAGTAGCTCAGGATGCTCCGAAGGATGCAGAAGAGCAGGCAGGAGAAGCCAAAGAAGCCAAAGAAGAATCACCTCAGGACACTCCTGAAGTAAAGGAGGTTCCTGAAGAG
>DEIM01000172.1:8264-13505 GCA_002352485.1 Candidatus Dadabacteria bacterium UBA2774 | reverse complement strand
AGGCTGCACAGGAAACTGAGGCATCATCCGAAAAGACTACAGAAGCCGTAGAAGATGCTAAAGCGGCGGCGCCTGAAGCCCCGGAAGAGGTTTCTGAGCCTAAAGAAGAGGTTCCGGAAACAAAAGAAGCAGCCAAAGCAGAGCCTGAACAGGCAGAGGAAGCTTCAGAAGAAAGTGAAGAAGAAAAATAAAAGTTGTTAATAGATAGAATGGTTGTAGATAAAATTATTGATTCATATAGGTTAAGGAGGTTTTTATAAAATGCCCGAAGTTACCAGAACTGATGTATTAACTTATCTTGAGAAGGCGAGTATGCTTGAAATCTCAGAGTTGATAAAAGAGATCGAAGATAAATTCGATGTTAAAGCGGCTGCACCTCAAGCGGTGATGGCTGCCGCACCCGGAGCTGCTGCAGGCGGTGATGCTGCTGCGGATGCAGGTGAGAAAACAGATTTCAGTGTTGTCTTAAAGGCTTTCGGCAGCAACAAGATACAGGTCATTAAAGCTGTTAGAGAAGTCACGTCACTTGGACTTAAGGAAGCTAAAGAGCTCGTTGAAGCTGCTCCAAAGCCTATTAAAGAAGGTGTAGACAAGGAAGAAGCTGGCAGTATTAAGGCAAAGCTTGAAGAAGCAGGCGCAGAAGTAGAGGTCAAGTAGAAGTTTTACATTATTGACTTGGTTTTGCAGGGTCGGTCAGATGAAGCCGCAGTTATTTTCTATGGTGTCGTCTGAGACCTCGGTCTTTAATAAAGCGTCCTATGGTGTACATGTATCTTTTCTCTAAGACTGCTTAAAAACAATTTTTTGAGTTGTGCGTATCCCTATTCTAAAGGATGCGTTCTGCGTATTGTTGTAAAGAATTTCAGCATGAAGTTATTTGACTGGAAAATAGAAAAACAAAATACGGGGGTAATTTAATTTGAGCCTAGACGGTCTAGAATCTTATAAACTGAGGAAGAGTTTTTCTAAATTACCATCGATTCTCGAAATACCTCATCTACTTGAAGTTCAGGTCAAGTCTTACTTTGACTTTCTTCAAAGCGATAAGAGTATAGAGGAGAGACAGGACGTAGGTCTTCATAACGCATTTAAAACCGTATTCCCAATAGAAGATTACAATGAAAAAGCATCGCTTGAGTACATAAGCTACCGTATGGACAAGCCTAAGTACGAAGCGGTTGAGTGCAGGCTTAAGGGCTATACATATGTAGCTCCACTGTACGTTACGTTTAGGCTTGTAATATGGGATACGGAGTCAGGTGATGAGCGTACCATAAGAGACGTAAAAGAGCAGGAAGTGTATTTCGGAGAGATACCTCTTATGACTCCGAACGGCTCTTTTATAGTAAACGGTACTGAGAGAGTAATCGTCAATCAGCTCCACCGCTCCCCGGGAGTTTTCTTCGATCATGTAAAGAATAAAGATAATAGCGCCGGAAGAAGCTCTTTTTCTGCGAGGATAGTTCCTCATGACGGCAGATGGATCGATTTTGAGTTTGATTCAAAAGACCTTCTCCATGTGCGGATAGATAGAAAGAAAAAGTTCCTTGTCACAGTGCTTCTCAAAGCGCTCGGGTTTGATAATAAGGGGATCATGTCCTATTTCTACCCAGTCGAATCCGTATATATAGACGGAAAGAATGTGCAAAAGGATGTGAACTTTGATGTGCTTTCCTATCAAAAATCAACTGCCGATATAAAAGACCCTAAAACGGGCGATGTAGTAGTCAAAAAAGGCAGAAGATTTGTAAGAAATACTATTGAAAGATTAAAGCAAGCTAAATTAGAAAAAATTGATATAGACCCCTCTGAGCTTATCGATAGATGCGCCGCTGACGATATCGTGGATCCATCGTCCGGAGAGGTAATTGTCGGTTTTAACGAGATTATTTCAGAGGATAAGTTAGAAGAAATCTTAAATAGCGATGTGGCGGAGTTTAAAACTTTCTACATTGATAATATCTCTGTAGTGATGGCGCTCAGAAGTACTGTCTTAGCCGATAAAGTTAACACGCGGGAAGAGGCAATCACGGAGATTTATAAAAAATTCCGACCGACCGATCCGCCTACGTCAAGTGTTGCTGAGACGTTTTTCAATAACATGTTCTTTAACCCTGATACTTACAGACTTTCTCAGGTAGGGCGTCTTAAAATAAATTATAAGCTCAATCACGATATTTCTGAAGAAGTAAACACGCTCACGAAAGAAGACATTGTGGGTACAGTGGGCTATCTCCTGGGATTAAGGGGAGGAAGAGGAAGCACCGACGACATCGACCACCTGGGTAACAGGAGGGTCCGTACGGTAGGGGAGCTCATTGAAGACCGTTTTTATCACGGACTGGAAAGGCTCGCCCGCTCTGTTAAGGAAAAAATGGGCTATCAGGCTGTCGAGAACCTGATGCCGAGCGAGCTTTTAATACCCAAAACCGTTATAGCGGTGGTTAAGGAGTTCTTTGCTACAGGACAGCTTTCGCAGTTCATGGACCAAACAAACCCGCTCTCTGAAATTACACATAAGAGAAGGCTCAGCGCACTAGGACCGGGTGGTCTTACCAGAGAAAGGGCAGGATTTGAAGTCAGGGACGTTCACTCTTCACATTACGGCAGAATCTGCCCGATCGAAACCCCTGAAGGTCCCAACATCGGTCTTATCTCAAGCCTTAGCACGTACGGTAAGATCAATGATTTCGGATTTATTCAAACCCCCTACAGGGTGGTTAAAGACGCTAGAGTCACAGATGAAATAGTACTACTTAACGCGCTTGCCGAAGAGAAGTATATTATTGCTCAGGCAAACGCTCCTCTGGATGATAAGAACAATTTCACTTCAGAATTCGTCTCTGCAAGACACCAGGGTGAGTTTATGATGGTAGAGCGCGAAAAGCTCGACCTCATGGACGTATCCCCGGCTCAGCTCGTATCTGTGTCGGCTTCACTCATTCCGTTTCTCGAGCACGACGACGCCAACCGAGCACTAATGGGCTCAAACATGCAACGCCAGGCTGTACCGCTAATCCGTACAAGCTCTCCTCTTGTGGGTACAGGGCTTGAGAGCACTGTTGCCAAGGACTCGGGGGTTGCAGTAATTGCAAAGCGAGACGGAGTAATCGAGTACGTAGATTCCTCAAGAATTGTTGTAAGCTCCAATGAAAACGGAGGCGACACCGAAGCGGGCGTCGATATGTACAATCTCCTTAAATTTCAAAAATCCAACCAGAGTACATGCTGGAACCAGAAACCGATCGTTTCTAAAGGGCAGCCGATCAGCTCGGGTCAGGTAATTGCGGACGGACCCTCAACCGATTTCGGTGAGCTTGCGCTCGGACAGAACGTTCTAGTAGCGTTTATGCCCTGGGGCGGATATAACTTTGAAGACGCGATATTAATGAGCGAAAGGCTCGTAAAAGAAGACAGGTTTACGTCCATACATATAGAGGAAGTCGAATGTATTGCGCGTGAGACCAAGCTTGGTCGTGAGGAAATTACGCGAGACATACCAAATGTCAGCGAAGATGCCCTCAGAAACCTTGACGAAAGCGGTATAATTAGAGTAGGCGCCGAGGTTAAATCGGGCGACATCCTGGTAGGCAAAATCTCCCCCAAGGGCGAGACGCAGCTATCCCCTGAAGAGCGACTTCTAAGAGCTATCTTCGGAGATAAAGCAGGTGACGTAAAGGACACCTCGCTCAGGGCATCCCCTGGAGTGTACGGCACCGTTATTGACGTGAAAATGCTGATTTCCCGGGTTGTGGATAAGGACGAGCGGGCAAAGAGCATTGAAGACTTCGATGTAACCCGTCTCAAGCAGGACCTGGAAGATGAAATAAAAATACTAAAAGATGACGCCTACGAGCGTATTAAATCCCTTGTGTTAAACAAGACCGCTTCTGCGAAACTCACGGTTTCCAGAAAAACCGTGTTCAAGAAGGGTGATAAGATCGTTGAGGATGTGCTTAAGACTGTTCCCTTTGAGAAGTTCGCCGATCTGAGTGTAGAGAAAGGTGACGCAATAGAGGCCGAGATAAAGCGCCTTATTGAGAGGACACTCGAGCAAATAGAATTAACAAATGTGGTTTACGATCAGAGGATATCCAAGCTCACAAAACCAGATGAGCTGCCGCCGGGAGTGCTGAAGGTGGTTAAGGTCAACATAGCTGTAAAACGTAAGCTCCAGGTAGGCGATAAAATGGCGGGACGCCATGGAAACAAAGGAGTTATTTCCAAGATTCTCTCAGAAGAGGACATGCCCTATCTGCCAAACGGAAGTCCCGTGGACATGATACTTAATCCCCTCGGCGTACCTTCGCGAATGAACGTAGGTCAGGTACTTGAAACACACCTTGGGTGGGCTTCAAAAGAGCTTGGAAATCAAATAAATGAATTTATTGAAAGAGAGTTCAGTCCTAAGGCACTGAAGGATAAGCTAAAAGCTATATATAAAGAAGAAACTCCAAAGAAGCTTATAGACAATCTGGACGATGACGAGGTCTTGGACATTGCCAGAAGACTCGGAAGCGGTATTCCGGTCAAGTCTCCCGTGTTTGACGGAGCCTCTGAAGCGGAGATCAAACAATTACTCAGAGATACAGGTCTACCAGAAGACGGTAAAACAATTCTCTTTAACGGTGAGTCTGGCGAGCCCTTTGACCAGAAAGTTACCGTAGGGGTTATGTACATGCTCAAGCTCCACCACCTTGTTGAGGAAAAGATTCACGCAAGGGCAATAGGCCCGTATTCGCTTGTAACTCAGCAGCCGCTCGGAGGTAAGGCCCATTTCGGAGGTCAGAGGCTTGGAGAGATGGAGGTCTGGGCGCTTGAGGCATACGGCGCGGCATATACGCTTCAGGAATTTTTAACTGTAAAATCCGATGATGTCATAGGAAGAACGAGAATATTTGATTCGATAGTAAAGGGTGATATGAATTTTGAGCCCGGGCTTCCGGAATCCTTTAAGGTTCTTCAAAAAGAGCTCCAGGCACTATCGCTGGACATTGATCTTCTTGAGGAAAAGGAAGTAGGAACGGATTAAAAATCTAGTTTGCGAGGGAGAGAAAAAGTGGACGTAGATACTCTATTTGAAAAGCCAAAAAATCCGTCTGAGTATTCGGCAGTAAAAATATCAATTGCTTCTCCTGAGAAGATTAAAGGTTGGTCTCACGGAGAAGTAAGAAAGCCGGAAACGATCAACTACAGGACGTTCAAGCCCGAAAGGAGCGGACTCTTTTGCGCCAAGATATT
>DEIM01000172.1:0-8212 GCA_002352485.1 Candidatus Dadabacteria bacterium UBA2774 | reverse complement strand
ATAACCTGTGAGAAGTGCGGCGTTGAAGTAATATCTTCAAAAGTCAGACGCGACAGAATGGCCCATATAGAGCTTTCCTCTCCGGTAGCGCATATTTGGTTCCTAAGAAGTATCCCTTCAAGGATCGGTATGCTTCTCGACATGACTCTTAAGGACCTGGAAAAAGTTCTTTACTTCGAATCCTATGTAGTGCTAGATCCGGGAGGTACAGCTCTTAAATTCGCCGAAGTTCTAAGCGAGGATAAATATAGAAAGGCTGTAGAAGAGTACGGACACAGCTTCAAAGTTGGTATGGGCGCCGAAACAATTAGGGAAATGCTTAAGAAAATCGATCTCGTAGAGCTCTCAGAGCAGCTGAGACACGAGATGAAAAACACTACCTCACCCATCAAAAGAGCAAGAATAGCCAAGAGGCTCAGAATAGGAGAAGCGTTTAGAAAATCTAAGAATCGTCCCGAGTGGATGATATTGACCAGAATCCCTGTGCTTCCTCCTGACCTGAGACCGCTTGTTCCTCTGGACGGAGGCCGCTTTGCTACCTCCGATTTAAATGATCTCTACCGACGTGTAATAAACAGAAATAATCGTCTTCAAAAATTACTTGAGCTTGGGGCTCCCGATATTATCGTAAGGAACGAAAAACGTATGCTCCAGGAATCTGTGGACGCGCTTTTGGAAAACGGCCGCAGGGGAAGACCCGTGCTCGGTCATAACCACAGACCCCTTAAGAGCCTGAGCGATATCATCAAAGGTAAGCAGGGTAGGTTCAGGCAAAACCTTTTAGGTAAAAGGGTCGATTACTCGGGACGTTCCGTTATTACGGTAGGCCCCGAGCTTAAGCTACATCAGTGCGGAATACCTAAGCAGATGGGTCTTGAGCTTTTCAGACCTTTTATATACCATAAATTAGAGTTGTGGGGAGCTGCCGCGACTATAAAAATTGCTAAAAAGCTGGTCGAGCAGGAAGCCCCGATTGTATGGGATGCACTGGATGAGGTCATCAAAGAGCACCCGGTTCTATTAAACCGAGCTCCGACACTTCACCGCCTGAGCATCCAGGCTTTCGAGCCTATATTAATTGAAGATAAAGCCATACAGATTCACCCGCTTGTTTGCCCGGCTTACAATGCGGACTTTGACGGTGATCAGATGGCTGTTCATGTTCCTCTGTCAATCGAGGCGCAGACCGAGTGCAGGGCGCTCGTTATGTCTACCAACAATATTCTTTCCCCTGCTCACGGTAAGCCCATCATCCTTCCGACACAAGATATAGTGCTCGGAATCTACTACATGACCCGAGACATGGCTGTAGAGAAAGGCGACGGCAAGATATTCTCGAGCATGGATGAAGTTCAGATGGCTTATGATTCGGATGAGATCGGTATACACGCCAAGATCAAAGTACGTATCAACGAAAAAATATATGAAACTACAGCAGGCAGAGTTCTCTTATATGAAATAATGCCCAAGAATATCCCCTTTGAGCTGGTTAACAGGGTTATGACAAAGAGGGCAGTCGAGGAGCTTGTAGACAACTGCTTCAGGGTAGCCGGTGGTAAAAGCACAGTGCTTCTCGCAGACCGTATGAGAACTCTCGGATTTAAGTACTCGACAAAAGCAGGGATATCAATATCCATTGACGATATGAGTATCCCCGAGAAGAAAGGTGAGCTTCTGCAAAAGGCTCAGGATGAAGTTGTAAAGGTACAAAACCAATATTCTCAAGGTCTTATCACAGACGGCGAGCGGTACAACAAAGTGATCGACATATGGGCGCGTACAAGTGATGAAGTAGCCCAGCAGATGATGAAAGACATTTCTTTTGAAGAGATGATCGATTCTGAAGGTAAGACAAAGAAAGGAACAAGCTCAAACCCTATATACATGATGATCGATTCAGGTGCCAGAGGCAGCCAGACACAGGTAAGGCAGCTTGCAGGTATGAGGGGACTTATGGCTAAACCCTCAGGTGAGATTATTGAGACCCCGATCACATCGAACTTCCGTGAAGGTCTTACGGTGCTACAGTACTTTATTTCCACTCACGGAGCCAGAAAAGGTTTGGCTGACACAGCGCTTAAAACGGCAAACGCAGGTTACCTTACCAGAAGACTTATAGATGTCGCTCAGGATGTGATGATAAAAGAGTATGACTGCGGCACGACTGAAGGTATCACGGTTAGCGACCTCGTTGAAGGCGGGGAAGTCATAGAGAGAGTAGGTGAGAGAGTCCTAGGCAGAGTAACGCTTGAGGATATAACTGATCCCGTAAGCGGAGATATCATTGTAAGGACCAACCAGGAGATAGATGAGCATGCGGCTTCCAGAATAGATGAAGCAGGTGGTATAACCGAAATCAGGATCCGCTCGGTGCTCACCTGTGAGACCAGAATCGGAGTCTGTGTACTTTGCTACGGTAGAAACCTGGCGACGGGTAAGCTCGTAAACATCGGTGAGGCCGTTGGTATTATTGCAGCACAGTCCATCGGAGAGCCCGGAACCCAGCTAACTATGAGAACCTTCCACATTGGTGGTGCAGCTTCACAGAGGGCGGCCGAGAGTACTCTAGAGAGTACTCATAAGGGCGTTGTCCAGTTCCAGAACGTAAAAACGGTATCCAGTAAGGACGGCGAAATTGTGAGTAACCGTACAGGTATTTTGATTATTGTAGATGATAAAGGATACGAAAGAGAAAGATACCCGCTTGCTTTAGGCGCGAAGCTTAAAATTGCGGAAGGTGATAAGGTAAAAGAAGGTCAGCTAATGGCTGAGTGGGACCCTTACACAACTCCGTTCATTGCTGAATTCGACGGCACAATCGGCTTCGTTGACTTAGAGCAGGGCGTTAGTTTAAAAGAACAGGTTGATGAAGTAACAGGTATTTATAAAAAAGTTGTTATAGAAACCAAGAACCTTGAAATGCACCCCGGCATAGTCATTAGAACAAATGATGGGAAGAACATTCAGTATTCTCTTCCGATCGGTGCAATTATTGAAAAGAACGAAGGCGACCCCGTAAACGCAGGCGACATTGTGGCCAAGATTGCAAGAGCCACGGCTAAAACCAAGGACATCACGGGCGGGCTGCCCAGAGTGGCAGAGCTTTTTGAAGCCAGGTTGCCCAAAGACCCGGCGGTTGTAACTGAAATCGACGGTATTGTAAGCTACGGTAAAGACCTTAAAGGAAAGCGAAGAGTGGTCGTAACTCCCGAGATCGGTGAGCCCAAAGAATACCTCGCGCCAAGAGGTAAGCACGTACTCGTAAGAGAGGGCGAGCAGGTAAGCTCGGGCGACCAGCTTGTTGACGGCTCGATAAATCCTCACGATATTTTAAGTATCAGGGGAGAAAGAGCGCTGACCCGTTACCTGGTTGATGAAATCCAGGAGGTTTACAGGCTTCAGGGCGTGAAGATAAATGATAAACACATAGAAGCAATCGTAAGGCAGATGCTCAAGCGTGTCAGGATCAAAGACCCGGGGGATACCATTCTTCTAGTTGGAGAAGCTATTGAAAAACATATCTTCTTCGAAGAGAATGAAAGGATATTAGCCCAGGGAGGAAGACCGGCATCAGCTGAGCCGCTCCTCTTAGGTATAACGAGAGCTTCTCTAAGCACAGACAGCTGGCTTTCAGCGGCATCTTTCCAGGAAACAACCAGAGTGTTGACAGAGGCCGCATGCGAGGGCAAGGCAGATAATCTCAGAGGGCTCAAGGAAAATGTTATTATGGGCAGACTGATACCTGCCGGTACGGGGCTTCCGATATACAGGAACATCGATGTTGAAGTGCCCGTTCTTGAAGTACCCGTTCCGACCACAGCTTCTGTGGATGAAGAATAACAATAAAATTATGGGATTAGAGCCGTAATACTTTGGCTCTAATCCCCTTACTTTCAGTATTACACCTCATATCCAGACATGACTTCCGAAAATAAAACCGACATGGACAAGGCTTATAACCCCAAAAATGTTGAAGAAAGGTGGTATGAGGAATGGATCAAGAGGGGATACTATAAGGCCTCTACCGGGTCCGAGAAAACTCCATTTACCATAGTAATACCCCCTCCTAATGTGACGGGCTCGCTCCATATCGGCCACGCTCTGGATTACACCATACAGGATATTTTAATACGGTATAAGCGTATGAAAGGTTTTGACGCCCTTTGGGTGCCGGGGACGGACCATGCAGGTATAGCGACTCAGATGGTCGTTGAGCGCGAGCTTGAGAAAGAAGGCGCGTCGCGGACCGAGATGGGTAGAGATAAATTTCTAAGTAGAGTCTGGGAGTGGAAAGAAGAATCCGGAGGTAGGATTAGCACTCAGCTCAGACGGCTAGGCGCAATGCCAGATTGGGATAAAGAGAGATTCACGATGGATGAAGGGCTCTCAAAGGCGGTCAGGCAAGTTTTTGTGGAGCTTTACCACAAAAAGCTTATATATAAGGACAAGCGCCTCGTTAACTGGGACCCCAAGCTCAGGACCGCTGTTTCGGATCTCGAAGTTGAGCAGCGTGAATCAAAGGGTCATCTATGGCACTTCAAATATCCCGTCGCAGGCTCTGAAGGGCAATTTATTACGGTTGCCACCACAAGGCCCGAAACTATGCTCGGAGACACGGCAGTTGCCGTTCATCCGGATGACGAAAGGTATAAAAACCTTGTGGGAAAAAACGCGATATTACCGTTAGTAGAGAGAGAAATACCTATAGTTGCAGACGAATACAGTGATCCTGAAAAGGGTAGCGGGGCTGTTAAGATCACCCCCGCCCATGACTTTAACGACTTTGAGGTGGGTTTGAGGCATCAGCTTCAAATCATTAATATTTTAGATGACACCGCACACTTAAATGAAAATGTGCCTGAAACTTACAGGGGAATGGAAAGGTTTGAGGCCAGAAAACGCATCATAGAAGATATGGAAGCACTCGGGCTCCTCGAGACTATAGAAGATACTGATCATACCGTTCCCTACGGAGACCGCTCTGGAGTTGTTATCGAGCCGTGGCTTACCGACCAGTGGTATGTAGACGCAAAGAAACTGGCAGTCCCGGCGATAGAAGCCGTAGAGAAGGGAGATATAAAATTTGTTCCAAAATACTGGGAGAACACATACTTTGAATGGCTCCGCAATATCGAGCCCTGGTGCATCTCGCGCCAGCTCTGGTGGGGACACCAGATACCGGCCTGGTACGGATCTGATGGAGAAGTTTTCGTCGCTATTTCAGAAGAAGAAGCGCTAAAATTGGCAAAAGAGCATTACGGTGAAGATGTAGAGCTTACTCAAGACTCAGATGTGCTGGACACATGGTTTTCTTCAGGGCTCTGGCCCTTTTCCACTCTCGGCTGGCCCGAGGATACTCCCGAGCTTAAAAAGTATTACCCTACAAACGTGCTCGTAACTGCCTATGACATCATCTTTTTCTGGGTGGCCCGCATGATCATGCAGGGAATTAAATTTATGGATGAGGTCCCATTCAAAGACGTTTACATTCACGGCCTCATAAGAGACGAGAAAGGCCTCAAGATGAGTAAAACGAGGGGTAATGTTATAGACCCTCTCGGTGTTATAGAGGAAAACGGGGCCGATGCGCTCAGGTTTGCTCTGGCCGCACTTTGCACTCAGGGAAGAGACATGAAGCTCTCTATGTCGGTGATCCAGGGGTACAGAAACTTTATCAACAAGCTCTGGAACGCATCCAGGTTTCTCATTATGAACTTGGACGGATATGACCCTAGTTTCACACCCACAGTTGAAGAGCTGTCCACATACGATAAATGGATACTTACCGAGCTTAACCGCACGATTAAAGTAGTAGAGGAATCTTTTGAAGAATACGAGTTCGACAAGGCCGCAAGCGCTATATATCAATTTTTCTGGGCTGAGTACTGCGACTGGTACATAGAAGCCGTGAAGCCCGCGCTCTACGGTGATGACGAACGTGAAAAACAAAAGACAAGAAGCGTACTCGTACAGGTGCTTACAAGCTCACTGCAGCTGCTCCACCCGATATCGCCTTTTATAACCGAAGAGCTTACCGGTAAACTCAGGGAATTCGGTGTTGAGTTAAAAACCCCGGACGGAGAAAAATCCGATAGCATCGTACTTAGCGCGTTTCCCAATTTACAAGACGTACCCGTATTTAATGAAGCTCATAAAGAGTTCGAATTTATAAAATCAATAGTTGTTGGTGTTAGGAACTTAAGGGCAGTGATCGGTCTTCACCCTTCTGAAAAGGTAAGTGTTACTCTTATCCCCGAGAGCCCCGAAATTGGAGCACAAATTGAATCTAACCGAGATTTTATCCTTAACTCCGCATCTTTGACAGGTCTTGAAATTATAGGCAGCGGCAAACCCGATAAGGCTGTTGCCCAGGTGGTCCCTGGAGTAGAGCTATTCATACCTGTCGAAGGCTTGATAGATGTGGATAAAGAATCCGAGAGGATAAAAAAAGAGATTGGCAAGATTGCAAAGGATCTTGAGCGTACGGAAAAGAAGCTTGGAAACTCGGAATTCCTAGATCGGGCGCCTGAAGAGGTAGTACAAAAAGAAAAAGAGAAGTTTGATGAGCTTTCCTTCCAGATTAAAAAGATGGATGATGTGCTTAAAAAGCTAATTGAAATATCTTAGCAGTTTTTCTCACGTATCATGTCATAAGATATTATTCTCGAAAGGTTCGGCTAAAGCTTTGAGTCTTCAGGTATCAAGTGGGTCATAATAACAAGTATAGTAAAGTAGCAGGCTGGAGATAAATTAACCGCTCACTCCCCAAAAAGCTTGAGCTGATTAATCTTAGATTTATGGTCCGTAAGCTCGACCGGATATTTCCCCGTAAAACATGCGTTACAAAAGTGCTCTTTACCGTTTACGTCCTTTGAGCCGTTGACAGCTTTCATAACGCCTTCCATGCTCAAATACCCAAGCGAATCAGATGTTATATACTTTCTTATCTCATCGGCATTGAGTGAATTTGCAATAAGCTCTTCACGGACAGGAGTGTCTATACCGTAATAACAAGAGAACTTTGTCGGCGGCGAGCTAATCCTCATATGGATCTCTTTTGCCCCTGCAGCGCGTATCATCTTCACAATCTTTCTGCTCGTAGTTCCCCTTACGATGGAATCATCAACAATTACAACTCTCTTCCCGTCAAGCACTTCTCTAATAGCGTTTAATTTAAGCTTAACGCCAAAATTCCTGATCGACTGCTGAGGTTCTATGAATGTCCTTCCCATGTAGTGGCTTCGAAGCAGCCCCAGCTCAAGCGGCAGTCCCGCCTCCTCGGCAAAGCCCATTGCTGAGGGTACTCCCGAGTCAGGGACTGCTACAACAATATCAGCCTCTGCCGGGTGCTCCAGGGCAAGCTGTTTGCCCAGGTTCTTTCTTACCTGATAAACGTTTCTTCCGGTTAAAAAACTGTCCGGGCGAGCAAAGTATATGTATTCGAAAACACAGTACGCGTGTTTTTGTTCAACAAATGGCTTAAATGATTCTACACCGTTCTCATCAACTACAACTATCTCTCCGGGCTCGATCTCCCTTACAAAATCAGCCTCAATCAAATCAAACGCGCATGTCTCTGAAGCAAACACCGGGGAATCCCCAATCTTGCCCATAACAAGAGGTCTGAATCCATAAGGGTCTCTTGCAGCGATCATCATTTCCGGTGTTAGGAACATAAGAGAATAAGCCCCTTTACATCTGGACAGAGCTTCAATGATTCTTTGTATGAGCTTTTCTTCCTTGGACTTCGCGATCAGGTGTACTATAACTTCTGTATCCGTTGTGGATTGAAATATTGCTCCCTCACCTTCAAGCTCGTCATGGAGAGTCTTCGCATTTGTGAGATTGCCGTTATGAGCTATAGCCAGGGCTCCCTTGACATAGTTTATAACGATCGGCTGCATGTTCTTGGTCTGACTCGATCCGGTCGTGGAGTAACGGACGTGTCCTATGGCGTTCTCCCCGGTGAGTCCGGCGAGTACGTCTTCAGAGAAGATGTCCGATACGAGACCCATGTCTCTATGTTTATGGAGATTAACGCCGTCTGAAGTCACAATTCCGGCGCTTTCCTGCCCTCTGTGCTGAAGAGCATGAAGGCCGAGATAGGTTAAATTCGAGGCCTCGACGTGGTTGTAAATACCGAAAACTCCGCACTCTTCTTTGAGCTTAGGCATAGCTTTTGAGTATATTCTCGAAACCCGTATTCCATGCA
>DEIM01000033.1:6623-12384 GCA_002352485.1 Candidatus Dadabacteria bacterium UBA2774 | reverse complement strand
TGCTTTGACATCGATTGCCTCCTTAGCAAAAGTACCGGCCGGTTTCACTACACAGCCCTCAAGTTTGTTTTTAGATCTTCTGTCAGCATTTCGGGTAACTGCGAATAATGACCGAACTCCATGGTAAAAGACGCTCTGCCCTCTGTCATGGAACGGAGCTCAGTAGCATATCCGAACATTTCAGATAATGGAACCTCGGCCTTAATAGCCTGCATATTGCCCCTGAGATCAGAACCCAAAATCCTACCTCTTCTCGAGCTCAGATTACCCATTACAGTACCCATAAAATCCTCAGGCACTACAACCTCAACTTTCATAAGCGGCTCCAGAATCTTTGGCTTAGCCCGCATCACTGCGTCCTTAAACGCCATTGACCCTGCAACTTTAAATGCGATCTCCGAGCTGTCCACATCGTGATAAGAACCGTCATAAAGCCTTACCTTAACATCGATTACAGGATAACCCGCGACGACTCCTGTTTCAGAAGCCTCTTTCACACCTTTTTCCACCGCAGGAATAAACTCCCTTGGTATATTGCCACCCTTAATCTCATCTATAAATTCAATTCCCCCGCCTTCCTCGTTTGGCTCCATCCTTATCTTAACATGTCCGTATTGACCCCGGCCTCCGGTCTGTCTTATAAACTTGGCCTCGGCATCGGAGCTCCTCGTAATCGTCTCCCTGTAGGCGACCTGCGGCACACCCACGTTAGCCTCCACATTAAATTCACGCTTCAAGCGGTCGACTATGATCTCAAGATGCAGCTCACCCATGCCGGATATTAGGGTCTGTCCAGTTTCATCATTATAATTGACCTTAAATGTAGGGTCTTCAAGTGATATTTTATTTAATGCAAGTCCTAGTTTTTCTTGATCTGATTTTGTTTTTGGTTCAATTGATATGGATATTACGGGTTCTGCAAAAAAGAGGCTTTCAAGGAGGATAGGATTATTCTCCGAACACAAGGTGTCACCGGTAGTAGTGAGCTTAAGGCCCACAGCGGCTACGATGCCGCCGGCTCCAATCTCCTCAATATCCTCTCTTTTATTCGAGTGCATACGGACGAGTCTTCCGATCTTTTCTCTTTTTTTCTTTACGGGGTTATAAACAGAGGATCCCGAAACCAGTTTTCCCGAATATACCCTTAAATATGTAAGCTGCCCGACAAACGGGTCTGTCATAATTTTAAACGCGAGAGCCGAAAAAGGCTCTGAGTCATCAGCTTTTCTAACATCACCCTGCTCGGAATCCGGGTTGATCCCCTCTATAGGAGGAACATCAAGCGGTGAAGGCATATAATCGACAACCGAGTCCAGCAATATCTGAACCCCTTTATTTTTAAATGCGGTCCCGAGTATAACGGGCACTATATGCAGCCCTATCGTTGACTTTCTTATAGAATCAATTAGTTCTTGCTCTGAAATCTCTTCGCCGTTTAAGTATTTCTCCATCAAGCCTTCATCAAAGTCGGCGAGTGCCTCCAGCATGCTCTCTCTTGCAGCTTCAGCCTCCGCTAAATTTTCGGCAGGTATGTCTACGAGCTCATATTTAGATCCCAAAGAGTCGTCGTCCCATACCGCAAGCTTCATTTTCATCAGGTCAATAATTCCACTGAATTCATACTCTATAAAATATGGAAGCTGAAGCGGAATAGGGTTTGCGTCCAGCCTTTCTCTAATCTGCGAAACAACGCGGGCAAAATTGGAGCCCTCTTTATCCATCTTGTTTACAAAAGCCATCCTCGGAACCCTGTATCGGTCGGCCTGTCTCCAAACGGTCTCGGACTGAGGCTCAACCCCACCTACGGAGTCAAAAACCACAACAGCCCCGTCGAGAACTTTTAAAGACCTTTCGACTTCGATTGTAAAATCCACGTGTCCCGGTGTATCGATGATATTAATCCTGTTGTCATTCCAAAAACATGTAGTAGTAGCAGATGTGATGGTGATACCGCGCTCACGCTCCTGCTCCATCCAGTCCATTGTAGCGGTGCCTTCATGCACTTCTCCGATCTTATAAGTAAGACCGGTATAGTACAAGATACGCTCAGTCGTAGTGGTCTTCCCCGCATCGATGTGCGCAACGATACCGATGTTCCTCACTTTTTCAATTGGTATTACTCTGTCCACGTCCAACTTAAAATCCCTCCGAAATTTATTACCACCTATAATGAGCGAACGCTCTGTTCGCCTCTGCCATCCTATGCGTATCTTCTCTGCGCTTGAGCGCGCCGCCGCGTCCTTCAGCAGCGTCCAATATCTCGCCCGAGAGCTTTTCCTTCATTGACCTTCCGTCCCTTGCACGCGCTGCCGTGAGCATCCATCTTATTGCAAGCGACTGCCTCCTGAAAGAATTTACTTCCATCGGCACCTGGTAAGTGGCTCCGCCTACCCTTCTAGGCCTCACCTCAACACCCGGCTTTACATTATCCATTGCGGCTATAAAGACCTCCAGAGGGTCTTTTCCTGTTTTTTCAGCCACAATATCCAGTGATCCGTAGAACACCTCTTCGGCTTTACTCTTCTTACCGTCATACATGAGGGAATTGATGAATTTCGTAATCATTAGATTCCCGTATTTGGGGTCAAGAGATACTTTCCTTTTATTAACGGATCCTTTTCTCGGCATTTAAATTTCCTTTCTCTTATTTAGGTTTCTTGGCACCGTATTTAGAACGGCCCTGCCTTCTTTCGTCAACCCCGGTCGAATCCAAAGTGCCTCGTACGATGTGGTATCTAACACCGGGAAGATCTTTTACTCTGCCCCCCCTTACCAATATAACAGAGTGCTCCTGGAGAGTATGACCTTCTCCCGGTATATAACCGGTGACTTCGATACCGTTTGTCAGCCTTATCCTCGCCACTTTTCTGAGTGCAGAATTAGGTTTCTTAGGTGTTGTGGTGTAGACCCTGACGCAAACTCCTCTTTTCTGAGGACAGTTCTGCAGCGCAGGGGCTTTACTCTTCTTTTTAGCTCTCTTTCTACCGTCTCTAACGAGCTGACTTATTGTAGGCACTAATACTTATCTCCGTAAAAAGTTAATCCGACTAGTATATCCGGACTATTTACTACCTGTCAAGAAAATATCATGGATTATTATAGTTATTTAGATTTTTTCCTTAAATTGGTCTCAAACCCAACAATTGTAAGGGGTGATCTATACCATCCGGACTTCCAGCGCTTATCGCCGTATGTATCTAGTTCGTCCCCGTTTACCCTCATAAACACGTATACAAAACCGCTTTCATCTACAAGCGGATCCCCCGTCTTGAGCACAGGCAGTGCGTCATGTTCCGCATCCCATCTGTCAGGGTTTAAATCTAGAAGCTCAATGCATCTGCCCAGTTCAAGCACCTGTGTGGGCTTAGCACCCTCAAGTGATTCCGTGTCTACATTTAAATACCATACTTCAGCCATGATTTCCTCTCCTCCGGCCGCTCTAAATGCCGGCACTCTGTCTACTTTACCTTATTATATGTATTTTAGTGCTTTTTTCCCTATATCTTTTCTGTAGTAAAGCGAATCTGAATCTATTTTGCCTACAGCCTCATACGCAAGATTGATAGCCTCTGGAATTGTGTTTCCAAGAGCCGTAACACCGAGCACCCGTCCCCCGCTTGTGACTATTTTACCATCTTCCTCCGCAGTACCGGCATGAAACACAATTACGTCTCCTGTATCCTCGGCTTTATCGATCCCCTCAATGGGTAGCCCCTTCTTATAATCCCCGGGATAACCGCGGGATGACATCACAACGCATACGGAAGCCTCGTCTCTCCACTCTATCTCTTCATCAGTAAGCCCTTTGTCTGAAATAGCATACAAAATCGGCACAATGTCAGAGCGCATCCTCATAAGAAGCGGCTGAGCCTCGGGGTCACCGAACCTGCAGTTAAATTCGAGCACCTTAAAATCGTCCCCATTTATCATAAGCCCTGCATACAGTATACCCTTGTAAGGCCTGCCTTCACGCGCAAGCGCCTTTACAGTGGGCACCATAACACGCTCCATAATGATTTTTGAAAGCTCTGGAGTAATTACCGGGGCAGGAGAATATGCGCCCATGCCGCCTGTATTCGGCCCCTTGTCTTCGTCTAAAAGTGCTTTATGGTCCTGAGAAGATACGAGCGGAATCACCTTTTCACCATCTGTAAAAGCGAAAAATGAGGCTTCTTCCCCTTGTAAAAACTCCTCTACTACAACGCTGTCCCCAGAGTCTCCGAAAATTTTCCTTCTCATTATATCATCTAGTACTTCAATCGCTTCTTTTTCGCTCTGGCAAATTATCACCCCTTTACCCGCAGCTAAACCGTCCGCTTTAACCACGAGAGGAGGTTTCACTTCCTTTACCCAGCTGACCGCATCATCAAAGTTTGTAAATGTAGAATAAAATGCTGTCGGGATATTGTACTTTTTCATAAGGTTTTTCGAAAAAACCTTACTGCTCTCAAGCTCTGCTGCCGCCTGCGTAGGCCCGAATATGTTGAGGTTCTCTTCATTAAAACGGTCGACAATGCCCAGTGCCAGCGGCTGCTCCGGCCCAACGACCGTCAGATCAATTTCCTCAGCCCTCGCAAAGCGAAGGAGCCCCTCAATATCTGAGACCTTAATATCCACACACTCCGCGTACTTAGATATCCCCGGGTTTCCGGGCGCGCAGTAAAGTGATGTAACGAGCGGACTCTTGCTTATCTTCCAGCAAAATGCATGCTCCCGTCCGCCGCTTCCGATGACCAACACTTTCATTTATTAATAACCCTCTTCTTTCTATGATTGAGATTCTAAAGAGAGCGTTAATGTACCAGATTCTATTTATTTTAAAAGACCGCAGATGCAAGTTCTCAATATAAGAGAAATATCTTCAGTATTGGTAAGCTTGGTGTGAGAGTTATTCCACAGTAACTACCTTTGCAAGGTTCCGGGGCTGGTCGACGTCCGTGCCTTTATATGTAGCTATATAATAAGCCAAAAGCTGAAGGGGAACTACCGAGAGAATTGGGCTCAGGAGATAACCGCACTCGGGAATTTCTATTACATTATCCACTTTCCCGTGAAGCTCCTGGGTGACTATGTCGGATGTCAGGAATATCACTTTTCCCTTGCGTGCCCTCACCTCTTGAAGGTTCCCAAGTATCTTCTTATAAGTAATACCGTCCCGCGGAGCTATAAGAACAACAGGCATTTCCTCGTCGATTAGCGCTATTGGACCGTGTTTCATCTCACCCGCCGCATAACCTTCCGCATGAATGTATGAAATTTCCTTAAGCTTAAGAGCGCCTTCAAATGCTATTGGGTAATTGATTCCTCTTCCTAAGTATAGAAAATTTCTGTATTGAAAATACTCTTTGGCAAGCTCCTCCATATCCTTATCGAGCTTAAGGGTCTGCTGGATCAGGCTAGGGATCTTAACCACATCCCTAATCAGCTCAACCGTATGCTTTTTATTGAGTTTCTTTTTGACTCTGCCCAAGTATAGAGCGAAGAGATAAAAAGCTATTAACTGTGTAGTAAAAGCCTTTGTTGAGGCGACACCGATCTCTGGACCTGCATGAGTATAAATGACTGCGTCCGAGTCCCTTGCGATCTTACTCATCAGCACATTTGTAACGGCAAGAGTTTTCGCTCCGTTACTCTTGGCTTCATTCAGGGCTTCCGATGTATCAGCCGTTTCCCCGGACTGAGAGACTCCGATGGCGAGCGTATGTTTATCCAATATTGGCTTTCTGTAGCGGTACTCTGAGGCTATATCCACTTCCACGGG
>DEIM01000033.1:1296-6473 GCA_002352485.1 Candidatus Dadabacteria bacterium UBA2774 | reverse complement strand
TCGTGGATTTCCTTATTCATAAAATGCCGGTACCCGGCTTTCTCGACAGAAACTGGGTCCCAGTCCACTTTTATTACATTCCTCTTTACTTTGTTACCGTTAGAATCGGATATGGAAACCCGCTTTCTTTCAAGTACCGCTATATCGCCGTCTTCAAGATAAATCACGTTTCTGCAAAACGGCAGTATGGCCGGCACATCCGAGGCCAGGTAATTCTCATTATCTCCTATGGCAACAATAAGCGGGGAGAATCTTCTCGTTGCTATTACTTTTTCTGGGTCTCTATCGGAAATAACTGCAGCGGCGTAAGAGCCTTCGACTTTGTTGAATGCGGCTCTTACAGCATCTTCAAAATCCATTCCACTGTTTGAAAAGTCTTCAATAAGATGGGCAAGTACTTCGGTGTCGGTATCCGAGCTAAAAGTAAATCCCTTTTTTTTAAGCTCGTTTTTAAGCTCAGTGTAATTCTCTATTATACCGTTGTGAACTACAGAAGTTCCTCCCGAGCATTGCGGATGGGCGTTTTTTTCTGTCGCCTCTCCGTGCGTTGCCCAGCGGGTATGACCTATACCCAAATAACCCTTAGGCGAATTTTTATCAACTTTTTTCTTCAGTTTTGCAAGCTTGCCAGTGCTTTTAAGAACCGACGGATGTCCGTTCTGCATAACAGCAATGCCCGAGGAATCATAGCCCCTGTACTCAAGACGCTCGAGGCCTTCCATCAGGACAGAAACAGTTTTATTACGCTCCCCCACATACCCTACAATTCCGCACATTTATTTCTTCCCTCTTGCGCTTTTACCGCTAGTTGTTTTATTTCTAGTAGAAGATTTTGATTTACTATTTGCTGTGCTCTTATTTTTTGAGGCTTTCTCACTTGTCTTTTGCTGCCAGTTTTCAATTACTGTTTGCCTGGCCCTGCCTATTGCGAGAGCGCCCTCGGGTACATCTTTTGTAATAGTCGAGCCCGCGCCTGTTACTGCGCCCTTTCCCACTTTCACGGGTGCCACCAGCATTGTGTCACTTCCTATGAATACCTTATCCGCGATCTCGGTTTTATGTTTGTTTATCCCATCGTAGTTGCAAGTAATTGTCCCTGCTCCAATGTTCACATCTTTCCCGAGAGTAGCGTCCCCTATATAGGATAGGTGAGACACCTTTGAGCCCGGCCCAACTGTGGACTTTTTAATCTCTACAAAATTACCGACCTTAGCGCCTTTTAATATGCGGGCCTCAGGTCTAAGATGAGCAAACGGGCCCACTGTAACCCCGTCACCTACGGATGCCCCTGTGATGTAGCATGACGACCTTACGGTAACACCGTTTCCGATAGTGGAATCTTTAATCCACACATTAGGGCCTATAATAGATTCCCGGCCGATTCGGGTTTGTCCGTAAACATGTGTTCCGGGATAAATAACAGCATCTCGCCCTATAACCGCATCTGAAGATATATGGGTCAAACCCGGATCGATTAGCGTAACCCCAGAATTCATTACCCTTTCGTTAACACGGGTTCTCATAATAGCCTCAATTTGAGACAGCTCGACTCTGTCGTTAATACCCAGAATCTCAGTTGAGTCAGAGACCCTTACTGCAGAGACTGTGAATTTTCGTTTACGAGCGATTTCAATTATGTCTGTAAGATAATATTCCTTCTGTTTGTTTTCCGGTTTAATGCCTTTTAAGAGCGGCCATAATATATCGCTACTAACTATATATGTTCCGGAATTTATCTCTTTTATTTTTCTTTGCTCTGCTGAGGCGTCTTTTTCCTCAACAATACGTTCCAGGTTACGGGCCTTGTCTATAACAACTCTGCCGTATCCCGAGGGGTCATCCACCATTGCCGTGAGAACGGAAATTTTAGAGCCGCTTTTTTCATGGGCGCCAAGAAACCTTTTAAGAGACTTTGAAGTGATTAGAGGAAAATCGCCGTTTAATATCAGAACATTGCCCTTAAACTTTGAAAGTTCGGTGCGGGCGCAGGCTGCCGCATGTCCTGTGCCGAGCCGTTTCTTTTGATAAGCATATTTTATGCCATGCAGCCCTAAGCTGCTTTTAACCTCTTCTGCCCCATACCCTACAACCACAACTGTTTGTAGCGGAGACAACGCACTCACCGCATCCAGCACATATTTAAGAATCGGACGGCCGAGCACGGTGTGCAGTACTTTGGGCATGGAGGATTTCATCCTTTTCCCAAAACCGGCTGCAAGGACTATGGCGGCGAGCTTCATAATATTTATTCAACCCTCCCGTATCTGTCCTCAAGCCTTACTACGTCGTCAACTTCAGGTGTAGAAGCCTCGAGCACATCACACTCTGAAAGTGCCGTGAAACGGTGTTTTGTGTAGGGTTTTATTCTTATTGATTCTCCGGGTTTCATATTAACTTCCGTCTTCTCCTCACCTTCCATTTCAATCTCTACTTGCATCTTCCCGCTCATTAAATATATAGTCTCGTCCTTCTTTACGTGATACTGATAGCTCAGACATTCACCTTCGTTTATATGCAGTATCTTGCCTACATACTTATCCGTGTAAGCCCACCAAAGCTCATATCCCCAGGGCTTTTCAACTCTTTTAATATTGTCTGTGTAAGCCAATTTATCTCCAGATAGAATAAAAAAGATGAGCTAATAGGGCTCAAACCCGCTCTTTTGAAGTTCCTGCTAAAGGATAACACTAAAAAGGTATGTCGTCGTCCGTTTTAAACGAATCATCGTCAATTTCAAAGTCGCCTTCAGAGCTCGAGCTATCTTTAGATGGCGATTCCGATCTGCTACCCGCAGAGCTCAGCATCTCCATACTCCTTGCTACGACTTCGGTTGTCCATCTGGTATTCCCTTCTTTATCTTCCCACGACCTTGTCCGGAGCTGACCCTCGATATAAACCATCCGCCCCTTAGTCAGGTATTCACCGCATATCTCGGCCAATCTTCCCCAGGCGACTATTCTATGCCATTCCGTATTTTCCTGTTTCTCCCCGTCCTTATTCGTATAGCTATCGGAAGTAGCGATCGTAAAGTTCGCAACCGCCTGCCCCCCTGTTGTATATCTGATCTCAGGGTCCTTGCCCAGATTACCTATTAAAATTACTTTGTTTACACCTCTCATTAATATTCCCCCGGTTTTATTTAGCTACTCAGAAATTCTATCATCTGAGCACATTAAAATCCAGAAATCAGAAAAGATGTCTTGTTAGTGAAATAAACTGACGAAGGATTCTTCCCGTCATGCCCCAGATAATATACTGCTCGTAGATATAAGCGTAGTCTTCCCTCGGTATTCCATCCCTTTCTCTAAGCCTAAGCTTAAAGTTCTTTTCGTCCAGAAGGTGGGCTAGCGGTACCCATAGAACCTCTTCAACCTCGCGGGTACAGGGTGTAAATGTAACTTCCTCATTTAGTACGGATAAATACGGGGTTACGATATAAGTATTGGCTCTGGGATTATTGGGATTTACGTCGTCCAGCTCGCCAAGGACGCGTCCGCTGTGAGCTATATCGACCCCTATCTCCTCACGCGTCTCACGCACCGCCGTCTCAAGCTTGTCAGAGTCTTCACCTTTCATCTTACCGCCCGGAAACGCCACATGGCCTGAAAACGGGTCGCTGTCACTATCGGGTCTCTTGATAAAGAGCATGGAAGCCCCCTTGGGCTCTTCCTTTAATATCATCATTACGGCTGCGTGAACAAAATCCCCTTCAATAGTTAGTTTATGGGGATCTCTGGATGCCAGAAGCTTTTCTAATTTGTTGCTTGTTTTTTGAGACATATTTTAGTTACAACCGCAACTCTTAAGTAGATTTCAGTTTCTTCTCAAGCACGCTTTTGAAAATCTCATATGTGCTGTCATCAAAAAGTACAAAGTAGATTTTCTCGAGCGATACTCCTTCATTATTAATATACCAAGAAGTTATATCAATCATAATTTCTGCGCATTGTTTGACGGGATATCCCCCAACTCCGGTTCCGATCGCTGGGAAGGCAATAGTTTTAACCTCGTTTTCCAGAGCTCTCAGAAGTGAGTTCCGTGTCGCGCTCTCAAGCGACTCTGTACTGACACCGCCTCCGGAATGCATACCCGCAGCGTGAATAACGAACTTAGCCGCAAGTCTCCCAGCTCCTGTGATTGCTGCCTCTCCGAGGGGTATAGACCCGATCTCATCACACTCAGATTGAATGGAGGGCCCTCCGTTTTTCCTAATGGCTCCGGCCACACCGCTTCCCAGCACAAGCTTTGTATTGGCGGCGTTCACTATAGCCTCGGCGGCGCATTCTGTTATGTCCCCCTTTAAAACTTCGATTTTATCCTCTAAACTGATCATAATTTTACTCACATGAAATCGGGCATAAAACAGCTAGTAAAACATTTGACAAACAGCGCAGTAAAACTACTAATTTAATCTATAACTCCGAAATCTACAACGACACTATGGACACTAGATCTTATATTTTAGAAACTCTATACAAGCTCTTCCCGTTTAGTCTCAAGGGAGATGCAGAGCTCGATCAGGCAGATTCCTCAGTGGCTGTCTCGTGCGTAATCAATTTTTATGGGAGAGCCTACTTACTAAGGAATACACTTACGTGCCTTAGTCAGCAGGAATTTTCAAAAGAGAGCTTCGAGGTGATATTAGCCGAGGACAGAGGAGGCACGAAAGAGGGAAAAGAGATAGTACGCGAATTCGGGAAAAAACTGAATATAAAATACTTTACTCTGGATCAGAACTTCGGAGTTATGGGGTATGCAAGAAACTTTGCCCTTTCAAAGTGCTCTGGGGAGTATGTGTTGTTTTTGGACGACGATACCGTGATCCTCGACAGTGACTTTCTGGAGGTGCTCGTCAGGGAGTTTGAGAAAACGGGCGCAGACGCCGTGATGCCTTACGGTAGCGCAAGCTTTTCAGTAATAAAGGACAAGTACGATTACCATGACCCCTACTTTCCGACCAACAGGTGTATGGCATACACAAGAGAAACGCTCGGGGAGCTCGGAGGATTCATATCTGAAATTATAGGTCAGGAAGATGTGGAATTTACCGTTAGGCTGATTGCATCTCAGAAAAAGATCTATCGCTCAAATATGCTTTCATACATGCACCCGCCGCTTATTTACAAGAACACGGATAAGGCTGCGGCAGTCGGATACTCGTTCGCCAGATTGAGGCA
>DEIM01000033.1:0-1243 GCA_002352485.1 Candidatus Dadabacteria bacterium UBA2774 | reverse complement strand
AAATTCAGAATGCAGGCAAAATTCAGCCTCGGTTTCGCAAAGGGCATTTGGTATTCAATAACAGGACGTAAAATCGAGTATAATTAAGGTTCTTATGCATAGTATACTCTTTTGATACAATACTTTAACGCTGTGACATGTAGGTAAAAACAAATGACTCATTTACTTAAAGATAGATCACTAAAATACTTTGTAGAAACACAAAATAATAATGTTTTAGACAAATGGGAAGGATATTTCAGTATCTATGACTGCGAAACAGAACATTTAAGAAATAAACCAATAAATCTTTTGGAAATCGGCGTGCAAAATGGTGGATCATTAGAGGTTTGGTGTAAATATTTCAGCAAATCTAAGAATATAATTGGAGTGGATATTGATCCTAGCTGCAGCGGTATTTCATTCAATGATGAGAGAATAAAGGTAATTATCGGAGACAGTAATTCCACATCACTAAAAGAAAAATTACAAAATGTCTGTCCGCATTTCGATGTAATTATAGATGATGGATCCCACAAATCATATGATGTAATTAAGACGTTCACAGAACTTATACAGTTGATGAATTCTAATGGTGTTTATATAATCGAAGATCTTCATTGTAGTTACTGGCAAAATTTCCAAGGTGGAGTTGAAAAACCAGACTCATCAATAAACTTTTTCAAAAAATTAGTCGACGTAATTAACATTGAACACTGGCGGAATGAAAAAGATCTAAACTGGTTATTTAGAGATGTGGGTCTTGTAAATATCAAAAGGGAAACCATGGAAGCATTAAGTAGAATAAATAGTATCTCATTCTATAATTCAATGTGCAGTGTAAAAATGTCGGACAATAAATATCAAACAATCGGCAAGAGATTTGTAAAAGGAAATGTCGCAACAATAGTAAAGAACGATTTTGATGGTGGAGAAATCTCTGACGTAGATGAACAACAAGACTTAAACCCTTTTAGTTAATAGAAAAGCATTCCCGATTTTGCCTAAAATAGTAGTGCTTTATCTAAAAACCATATTTGGAAAAGTTTGAGAGTCTGACCTTCCCCCACGTTATATAACAGGTACAAAAACAATTGGTTTAGTTTGTTACTCTCTTTTAGATATGTACTGTTATTGATGAGTTGCAGAGCGAGAATTTGATGAACATACCAGCCATGGTTTATTAACTCTTGTATATGGCGCAAGCTCAAACGATAAGGAATACAGAAAAAAATTGGGATTATAAAATGGATCATTATCCAAT
>DEIM01000050.1:5262-8264 GCA_002352485.1 Candidatus Dadabacteria bacterium UBA2774 | reverse complement strand
TTCTCCACTGCGTGTCGAAATGACTGAGGGGGGGGATTGTAACGGACAGGATGTCTGAATACAGAAGTAGGCTGTATTAATATTAAGGGATATCGGCTAATTACATCTATTACTTAAAGCTATCTATTAAGTGGAATAAAGCGTTTGATTTTCCCGGTTTCAGGGTGATGAGGCAAGAAATCCACTACTTCAAAGGTGACAATTGGGTTAGCAAGACCATACTTGTTTAGGTTATTTAAAACTGTATCCTTCATCTCTTTTATATTAGGCTCGCCGTTACAGACAAGCTTTATATGGGCGCCCTCTTGTGTCTGAATAATCTGAAATTCTTCGACCTCCTTCTCTTCCTCCAATATATTACTGTATGAAGTAGGATGAACTTTTACCTCCCCATATAAAAACCAGTTTGTAGCCTTACCAAGTATTCTCGCAACTGTCTTGTAGGCTGGATACTCGGTAATTGACGCCCCTATCTCTACAATATCGTCCACCTCGTAGCGTATCATCGGCAAGGATAGATTCGTCAAATTAGTGGCAAGCACTTTGGCTGCGTCCTCTACATTATCGACCGGCTGATTGTTGTGATCTACAACTTCGAGTATCGCCCCGTCCTCACAGATCACCATCCCCGTGCTGAACTCTGTTTCAATACCCATCTGCCCAATCTCGACACATCCCCAGGAATTGCTTGCTTTTACACCCCACGCTTTCATCGAGCGGTTGCGAATATCCTCATCCTGAGGGCCTGAGTTGGTGCAGACCCAACGCGGGTGAATGTCCAATTCTCCTTTTAATTGTGCAGCGGCTAATTCCCCAACGGAGGAGGCATAAGCCATAAGATAAGTTGGCTGAAACTCGTTTAGCTTCTCACAAACTTCGGGAATCGGGTCGGTCGAAGCGAGACTAAGTAGATCCATATCAGCAAGCGGCTTGCTCGGAAACACATAGGGGCTCCCGTGAAGAAGCGTCGGAGCTTCAACTGTGGCGAGTTTTATAGGCCCATCGTAGCCGATTTTTTTCTCGTCGTTTATAAGATAGCGGTATGTGTAGCAGATTATCTGTCTGATAAATTCCAGATCCCAGAGAAACACACCTCGTTTTCCGGTTGAGCCTCCAGTGGAAACAAAAAGAAATTCGTCATTGAAAAAGGGGCTCTTTATTTCCCTCTTCCTGACTCCTTCAAGATGCTGCTCTACTATCTCATAAGTGATCCCGGGGGCCGCGACAAAGTCGTCCCAGCGGTCCATATGAATAGTCTTATCATTGGGGGGAAGAGTGGGTAAATCCTCAAGAGTGAAATTATCTATATCGACTGAGCTAAGCACATCTTTATAAAACACTGTGTTTTCTTTTGCAACTCTTAACAGATTTCTAAGCGCTTTTGTCTGATGCTGGCGAAGCTCCTCACGGGTCCAGGATAAGCGCTCTAAGTGCTCGGGCATTAGGTTCTGTACATCACTCCATACATTCTCCATTATTTTTTTATAGTCCATTTTTTTCTCCGCCGTCTTGGATTCAAGGGTTTATTTTAACACATTGATTTTAAGAAAGGATGAACTAATTTTTAATTATTCCACTTTCATTTGCGTCTTTTTTGAAGTACCTCCGTCTATATAGGCAAGAGCAGAAATTGCTTAATCAAACATCGGAGGTTTTAGACATGAGTGAAAAAGAAAAGAGCACAAATTGTGATTGTACCAAATGTGAGTGCGAACCATGCAGATGCGGCGAAGAGAGTAAAGGCTGCTGTTGCTGCGGATAGTCACAAAAAGTTATCAGACTGGATTAGGGTGCACATTATGTATAAAGTGATATATATAGTGTGCACCTTATTAATAGGAAACGTTTCAAATGAAAGAAAACACAGTAGATATATGGAACGAGTTCTCCGGGCAGATTAGGGGTTATTTGCTTAAAAAAGTAAAGCAGGCAGACGACGCTGAGGACCTGCTGCAAGAGATCTTTATCAAAATCCACAGCCGTCTCGGCGATCTGAAAGACGAAAACAAACTCGCCCCATGGATATATCAGATAGTGCGCAACTCGCTTACCGATTACTATAGAAAGAAGAGTCCCGAAACTTCTGAGTTTAATGAAGAAAGCACAGTATCATCAGATAACGGAGCGCCTGACGATATTTACTCTGCCTGCGTCTCAGGCTGCCTTCGTGTTTTTATAGACAGACTGCCGGAGAAATACAGAGAGCCTCTTGTCTTAAGCGACATTAAAGGACTCAAGCAAAAGGACATCGCAGAGCAGATGAATCTATCCTATTCGGGGCTTAAGTCCCGTGTGCAGCGCGGGCGCGAGATGATAAAAGAGATGTTTGTCGATTGTGCTTGCATATCAGAGAATAAAAACGGAAAGCTCCTCTCAGATAGCTTAAACCACGAGAGCTGTGAGATATGCAACCCTTCTACCGGCTAAATACCATCTGAACAACTTACTTCACAGCAAACACAACTTGTATTTAGAATCGTGGTTATAATATTATAGATATTATCTATGGGAGGAAACACATGAAATCTATAATTTTAAGTATCGGATTAGTATTCCTACTGGCTTTGTCATTTGGCTGTGACAGCGACAATAACGTAGCTGCCCAAGATGAAGAACCGGGACCGACAGCTCCGGAACAAATGACTACAGTTAATGGAAGCATAATTGACCCCGGTGAGCAGTGCAGCGGCATGCTTGACGGATTTGAGGTTGGCGATAGCGTTACAGTTCAGCTGGTCCAGGGCTCCCCTCAGGAGATGATGCCCTTTGGAAAAGTAGATAACAACACAAAAGGCACGTCAGTTAACTGTAATTTAAATGGGGTAATTACAGACGAGCTTCCCTTTTCAGCAATGGTCTGCGACTCTGAGAACAGTACAATTGCGGGCTTCACTAACGGGGATTTTATGTCCATTCTTATAAGCTTTACGTGGAAGGATGTGTTTCTTGAAAATCTTTCCAAAAATGTAACTATAATCGCGGAAGATATAGGAGTGATGACG
>DEIM01000050.1:3756-5160 GCA_002352485.1 Candidatus Dadabacteria bacterium UBA2774 | reverse complement strand
GTATTATAATAAAGAGTATTAATCGGAGGTGTATAATGCTAGAACCAATTTCAGGATTGCCGGATAACGCTTTGGGATTTACTACGAAAGGGAAGGTAACGTCTGAGGACTATGAAACGGTACTTATCCCGGCTGTAGAGGAAAAACTCAAGCATCACGAAAAAGTTAGCCTGCTCTATCATATGGGCGACGAGTTTGATGGCTTTGAAGTGGGGGCGATGTGGGACGACGCAAAGGTTGGTCTCGCGCATATTACAAACTGGGAGAAGATCGCGATTGTCTCAGATGTGAACTGGATAAAAAAGGCGGGGAAGGTATTCGGATTCGCCATTGATACTATGTCGTCCTCGGGTCATGTAAAAATATTTAACAACGAGGAGCTCGACCAGGCGATTGCATGGATCGGGGAAGGTGAGTAACAAGCTTTAGGCATTCCGCTGTTTAGAATTATTCATAGAAACAAGCTGAGAAATCAGAGACGAATAACCGCTCTGGCACGTTTGATTTCTCTTGTACTATTGTACTCCCCTGAATTAATATACAAAATTCCTATCAAAAATAGCCCGTTCCTGTTAACATTACACACCCTATGAGCGACTCAAACACAATGGAAAAGATTATAGATTTAACTCTGGACAAGAATCCTGAAATAACAGCTATGAAGTTTGGCGAAGAGATCTTTACCTACGGGGATCTGGAGCTCTTGTCACGCCACGCCTCTACCTGGTTCACAGCCCTGGGACTCAAAGGAAAGCCGGTTGCGTTCATGCTGCCTAACGGTTTTGAGATTCTCATTACATACCTTGCCTGCTTTAAATCGGGTGCCGTGGCAATGCCGTTAAATAGGAGATACGCCCCGGCGGAGCTTGAAAAAGTGCTGCTTGATTCGGGCGCGAAATGCCTCGTTATCGAGCTGGAAAAATTATATCTCCTTGATGATATCGACCTGTCCCAAACCTCTGTTGAAACGGTTTATGCCACAGGAGTTGTTCCCAGAGAAGGATCTAAGAATTTCTACACCCTACTTGGCCCTGCCGGTCCCTACGAACAAGCCGAGCACTCCGCCCAAGACCCTGCCGTCATTCTATACACATCAGGTTCTACCGGAGAGCCCAAAGGAGTTGTCCATTCCTATTCATCCGTGGAGGGTATTATAAACTCCACTTCGCTCGCGTTGGACAATGTGAGCAGTGATGACAGGATTTTGATCATTGACCCGCAGGTACACATAAGCGGATTCCTCGAGACATTCACAGGCCTTTATCACGGCGCGACTGTTATTGTTCAAAACGGTTTTAACCTTGAGCGGTTCGTACCCGCACTTGTGAACGAGGGCCCTACTCTCTTGGTTACGCACATAGACGTATACGTAAAACTCCTTGACTCGGGCGTTACAAATAAAAG
>DEIM01000050.1:0-3597 GCA_002352485.1 Candidatus Dadabacteria bacterium UBA2774 | reverse complement strand
AGAACTTGCCGGATGGTGAGGTTGGAGAGATGTGGGTGAAGGGTGCTATGGTGACTCCCGGTTATTGGAAAAACGAAAAAGCGACTGAAGAGGCGCTTGAAGGCGGATGGTTTAAAACTGGCGATTTAGCTTATAGGGACAGCGAGGGCACAATCTACTATTCGGGCCGGAGTAAGGACCTAATTATAAGGAATACTTCGAACATTACGCCCGGTGAAGTGGAGCAGGCGCTCTACAAAAATCCGGAGGTAAAAGAAGCTGCAGTGATCGGAGTTGAAGATGAGAAAGAAGGCCACGTGCCTGTGGCTTTTGTGGTTAAAAAAGAAGGGTCTAGTATATCGGAAGAAGAACTTAAGGAATTTACGGCTACTCAAATCGCAGAGTACAAAGTACCCGCCCGGATCTATTTCATAGACGATATGCCACTTACCTCAAGCGGCAAAATCGATCATAAAAAATTGCATGATTTGCTGCCGAAAGATTAAATAGTCCTATTAAATTCTTACAGATCTAACCTAATATCTAATACTCAAATAAGACTTTACTTCTAACAATATTTATTTTACAATTTAGAAACGGGGGCATACGACAAATTCAATCAGGAGACTGAATATGCCGCATGACAATGAATTCGTTAAAGTGCTTTCTATAGATGGTGGGGGCATAAGAGGCATAATACCGGTCATGGTTCTTGCTGAAATTGAGAAAAAGACCGGTAAAAGAATAGCCACCATGTTTGATTTAATGGCGGGGAACTCTGCTGGCGGAATAGTAACTTTAGGCTTAAACGTAAAAGGCCAAAACGGAAAACCTAAATTTTCGGCAAATAAAATCAGTGATTTCTTTACTAAAGACGGACCGGTAATATTCAAGAAATCACTTTGGAAAAAATTTAGGAGCGGCTTTGGCATAATAGATGAAAAGTATGACCATGAACCTTTAGTTACAGTATTAAAAACATATATGGGAGAGACCAAGCTTAAAAGTAGTGTAACAAATACCCTGATAAGCACATACGATATTTTCAATCGTCATCCTCAGTTTTTTAAAAGCTGGAGTAGTAGCTACTCAAACCATAAGATGAGAGAGATTGCGAGGGCTACTTCGGCAGCACCTACCTATTTTGAGCCTATAAAACTAAAGGTAAAAGGTAAGAACGCAGTGCTTGTTGACGGAGGAGTATTTGTTAACAACCCGGCTGTTTCCGCATATGCGGAAGCAATACGATTACAACAAGAGGGAAAACTTCCTAAAAAACCTATCCTGCTTGTTTCATTAGGAACAGGTGAGTTAACTCGAAAAATCTCCTATAAAGAAGCAAAAGATTGGGGACTCGTCGAATGGGTCAGACCCGTCCTCGATGTTGTTTTTGATGGGGTAAGCGATGCAGTTGATTATCAGTTAGATCTGATTTTAGGAAAAGAGAAATTTTATAGATTCCAGACCAGACTTGTAGAAGGTTTCGACGATTTTGATGATGCTAGCAATACTAATATAAAAACACTAATCCGACTGGCTGAAGCACTAATCGCAGAACGACAGGCAGACATAGATAAAATTTGCCAAATTATCAAATAAGATTTAAGCCTTACTTTATCTGAACCTGATAGCAAAATCGATCATAAGAAGTTGTATGATTTGCTGCCGAAAGACTAAAGAGAGCATTTCATAACTTGAGATCACAAATTGTGATATCCAATCCTAGTGCTAAAATAGCATTTGCCGAACAAGGTGTTGCTATCTGCATTTACCGCTCCCCGTTTTTTACGACCTTCTGTCTGTAGAGCTCTTCTGTTTTTTGCATATGCTGGAGTATCTTTGTCTGCACCTCAATCTGCTGACACATCTTCTCGCCCAGGTCCTTAATAGCGTCCTCGAGTGAGCGCCTCACATACCATAGCGGCACGCCGTCGGCGTCGCGTTTGTCATGCCAGTCGTGCAGGTCATTTACCTTGTCCTTTACCTTGGACACCGCAATCCTCATATCGTTAACATGTTCATTCATTACCGCTCCGTGCTCTTGTGAGGCTCCGTTGGTAAATTTCTTCTTATCCAAAAATCCCAGCACCTCCCTGATGACCATAATCGCCGCTATTAGCCCTACTCCGAGCTCTACTAATCTTCCGTCCATTTAAAATCCTTTGTTAGTTTTGATTTATAGATTCAAGCTGTGAGTCTAGAATTTGATATTCATTCTCCCAGTACTTCCACACTCGTCTGTAGCAATAAAGCGTGTTCAATATTAGCTGATCCGATTTTACTTGCGCATGCGCGAGAGCGCTTAGCTCCCCTCCGCAATTGGGTTGATGATCTTTCAGTTCGGTATAGTGTTTATAGTCGATCTCGGGAGTTACAATTTTAGGCACGCACGAAGCAAGACTAATCAGTATCAGGAAAATCACGCTTAAGTATTTCGTATTTATGCCCCTCATCCGCTTCCTCCCACTCTTTTTGTACGCTATCTTCCTTATCCTCAAGCTCTTTCCTCTTCCAGAGGCCCGCATTCTGAGCCCTTAGCTCAAAGTTCTCTTTCATAGCATCCACATACTTCTTCTCAGTCTGATTCTGCTTTGCCAGTCCAAAGACCTTCCCCAAAACCCAGCCGAGAATGCTTGTGATTATTGAAATTATAGTCATGACAATTTCAGAAAACTCCTTTGTTGTTCCTTCCCCATTAAGGGGGGAAGGTTAGGATGGGGGTGAATATAAAATACTCACTCGGCATCCTCTGTAAGGCTTAGCCCTCCAGCACAGGTGAGGAAAAATTTAGAGCTATGAAGCGGGTCGGGATCCCCCGTACTTTGCATGAGCCAGTGGTGCACGCACTCGTGACTAATGACATCCAAATCCCCGCCTTCGGGAACGGTGATAAAACCGTCCGCACTATAACAGCCTTCTTTAAGCTTCGGAGTTCCGTCCTCATTGACCCCGCACTCGACGGCATTGCCGCCTCTTAAGCCTCTTATTTTGGGGAGCGGATAATCAGTTTGAGACAGACCCATGCAGGTTTTAGCAGTCAGGCACATCTCGAGCACTTTCCCTGCCGAGGGGTAAGTGAAATCCTCATTCCCGATGAGCTCTCCTTCATAGGCAACTTCTGTTGCCGGAGTTAGATCCATAGCAGCGCACGATGCGATCAGTCCGATGCTGAAAATTAGCAATATTTTATAAAATATCATGATTCCTCCTTGTTAACGGGAATAGGAGTAAAATCCAAACTTTCGGTTGACTTAAACAACCCTGTATAGTTAAATGTCGAGACGAGCACGTCCACAAACATTGAGACGAGATTTAAAATCTCCAACTGTCCGCCAGAGTCTCTATTTAGAAAATAATCCTTCGTGTCCAGTATGTTCGAGATAATATTCATCACCCGGGACTTTCTTATCTCACCCCTCTTTATCCCCGTCACAACCTGCTCCAGATCCATCACCGTCTGAATGATTATAGGTATCAGATCAGGCGCTATTTTAAATAGTTCCTTCCACATAACTCCCCCTTGCGGACACTGTCCGCTTCCATATTATTAAAAAAAAAGATCTCTCACCTTGAGAAATCTTTAGTCTTGGCATTTGCTTTATATCTTTTATATTCCCG
>DEIM01000170.1:8789-9415 GCA_002352485.1 Candidatus Dadabacteria bacterium UBA2774 | reverse complement strand
GATCACCCACTCCCCGTCCTCGCGGATCTTCTGGTTCAGCTCTTCTATGTTCCGCTCCTTAAATCCCTTAAGCGATATAGGCCCCGACTGCACGAGCGCTGCGCCGAACCTCTCGTTCTCTCTCTCAAGGTACACAGTGCACTTTATATCCCGCTCCTTTGCTCGAAGGGCCTGAATAGACGCATCTATCCCACGTACCAGATAGTCCTTGGTTATATCCCCCGGATAAAGGTTCAGCACTTTATTTCGGTAGCGGTTAAGAAATCCTTTCCCAAGCCTTCTCCTGAACCCTGCTAGTACTATCAGGTCGGGCTGACACACCTGCTCTATGAGGGTAATTGCAGCAACATCGTAGTACTCCCGCGCCTCCTCGTCCTCCGGGCCTTTGTCCATCACGCCAAAAAACTTACTGGAGCTAAGACTGATAACGGGAATTCCATACTCCTTGGCTTTCTCGGCCCCCTTACATTTGGGAGCGTTTGTAAATACTGCGTCAATCCGCCCGTATTCGCTCTCGCCGGCGTCTCGACGTCTCATCTCTTCCTCAAATACGGCGATAAAGTTAGTTCCGGAACCGGATAGGAATACGACAACACTCATTGGTGTCCCATCTGGTTTGAATATTT
>DEIM01000170.1:6760-8676 GCA_002352485.1 Candidatus Dadabacteria bacterium UBA2774 | reverse complement strand
AAGCGCTCGCCTCTGTCCCCATAAGTTGAAAATTTCCTTAAGTCAGGGAAAGTATATCTACTCTAATATTATGAGCAACTCAGTTAAAAGAGTTCTAACAGCATTGGTTGCAGTACCCTTCATATATATCATTCTTCTGATCGGCGGACTGCTTTATCTCCTGTTTATTCTGGCTCTGATCTTCGTCGGCCAATTGGAATACCGCCAGATACTGCGCTCAAGAGAAATCCCTTTTGGGGTTTCGGGCATCGTGTTCTCAGTCCTTGTAGGAATCGGGGCCTATTTCGGGTTCATCTCCATGAATCTCGTATTCATCGCCTCGGTCCTTTTGATGTTGATATTCTGTCTCAGAAGAAAAGAGGACGTAGACGCATTAAGAAAAATGGGCGGAACTCTTTTCGGTGTTGTCTATATAGGCCTGCTCCTAAGCCACGCGATACTTCTGAGAGATCTATCATCGGTAGGAAATGTAGATACATTTTCGCTAAATAATCTGGGTCTTACAGACCCGGGCTTCTTCTTCGTAGTTTTCGCGGTAGCATGCACGTTCGTTCACGATACTTCGGCCTACTACACTGGAGTTACGGCAGGTAAGCACAAGCTCGCTCCCAACATCAGCCCCGGCAAGACCATAGAAGGCACCATAGGCGGCTTCGTCGGGTGCATCATCACAGGAGTCGTTGTGAATTTCATCTTCGGCGATCCGTTAAGCTCCGACTGGGCTGTTGCGCTTGCCATTCTTATCGCACTAGCAGCAATATTCGGCGACCTGGTAGAATCGGCAATTAAAAGGGGCGCCGGTATAAAGGACTCAGGAGACATCGTACCCGGCCACGGAGGGGTGCTGGACCGCTTCGACAGCCTCATTTTCGTATTCCCCGTCACTTACTACTTCGCCCTTATCTTCTACAATTCCCAGGGCGTAGGGTTTTAAAGCGTTATTGCGGACAGATATTGGATCAAGTCCAAGATAACAGCATAAAATATAAATAAATAGTAAAGCTAACTATACATATCAACTACAGGTGCTATAATAGAATTCAGTAAACAGAATCTTTATCATCTGATAGATTTGAATATTCTGTTAATATCAAAAAGGGGGATACCGGATGAAACTTCTTAAGTTATCACTATTTTCACTATTCATTACAGTGCTTTTGTTGAGCGTATCAAATGCACAGGACTGCGAGGATGTAGAGGGGAATCCGTTTACAAACTGCGGATTTGAAACTGGCGATTTTACAAGTTGGGTAACACAGGACTTAACAGATCCATTTTTCGATTTACAGGTCGGGGGCGCAGGTGAGGACCCGGGTGAAGGTTTATTCATAAGCGACCCGCCACAGGGAGTCTTTGCAGCACTAACCGGATTTGACGGCAACGGGCCCGGGACTATAAGGGTAGCGCAGGACATTATCATGCCTCCAGGTTCAACTGATTTAGTTTTTGAATACCAATGCGGGTGGAGTTTGTCAGATGAAATTGGGACCTTACCCAGGAGATTTGAGGTTAATATAGAAGAGTCGGGCGGGGGAGATGTTCTTCAATCAAACCTGATTGTAACAGCAGAGCCCGGGAGCGATGAAACTCCTGATAACGGGCCCAATCAGACTGTTACAGTAGACGTGAGCGCGCTTTCCGGACAGGCTGTCAGGGTAAGTTTTGATTGGTTAGTCCCGCAAAATTTCACCGGGCCTGCCTTTTGCCAGCTTGATAACGTGAGTATCGCTGAACCACTCAACATCGTTAGACCTATACCGACACTATCGGAGTGGGGACTTATAGCTTTGGCGGGTATTATGGGCATTGTAGGACTCATAGTTATCCAAAGAAGAAAAGTAACCACGTAAAATTTTCTGCCGCTTCCGCCGACCCCCCCAGATTCGGCGGAGGAGCCGGAACTAAATCCCCCTCTC
>DEIM01000170.1:3619-6728 GCA_002352485.1 Candidatus Dadabacteria bacterium UBA2774 | reverse complement strand
CTCTTTATAGAAGATAAATACGTAGGTGAGCAGAATGGATACGAGCACCGAACGCTCGAACATCCTGTACGCCGAAATCCTGGACTTTCTCATCATATAAACCCCCAGGAGCACGAAAACGCCCGAAAGGAGGGATGAGAAAATTTGAGCCTTATCTATGAACGTCAGTCCATGGAGCCTATTTGCGGTATATTCGAAGATCCTGAAGTTCAGGAGCTTTTCACTGCCCATTCCTATGAAAACAGTAGCCAAGGTGACGTATGAGAGGGTCAAGATCAGCTTTCCGATAAAAAATATCGTAATACCGAGCTTAAAGTATTTGCTCCCCGCTATACGGCTGTAAAAGCTGCGGAAAGAAGTCTTTACGCGGCTGTAGTAGCCGGGCTCCTGCACAGGGACGGGTTTTGTATCCGCAACGAGCTTTCTGAGCGCGATTGTAAGGGGGTCGTCGGGGTCGCTCCTTGAAAGATAGTCAAGAACTTCAATTTTTTCCTCGGTGTCGAGGTTTTTAAGAGCAACCTCTTCAAGACCCTTTATGGCGTTTAACAGATACTCCCTTTTGGTAAACGTCCACCCTGTCTTTATGGTATGTATGGAGAGCAGAATGAGAACAAACACCACGTACATGATCGCTATAGAGGGCTCAAAGAAATAGTCGTTGTCGCTCGTGACAAATTTACCGACCTCGTCTATAAACATCCCGAACCCCACGCCGCCTATGATTGCGGCCCAGACCTCGATCCTCTTTCCGATAAACGACAACAGCATAATAATCGCTACCAGCATCAAGAGCCCGCCCCAGAGCATATGGGCGATGTGGAGCGTGCTGTTACCGATCTGGGGATATCCGGTCAGGTGGAGGAACAGGCGGATTCCAAGTATGGACGACACAGCGCACACCATAAACAGCTCGGCATAGGATATTGCGTCCAGATTTCTTATCAGTGTAGTATTTCCACGCATAATTGACTCACACTTAATTTTCCTCCCCCCTCAAGGGGGAAGGGAATGTAGAAATTGACTCGCTTAAGCGTTCTGTGTTAATCTCAATCTTTAAATACCAGTCGTAATTTATTCGCAACGCTCTATAATTATTCCTGGGGACGGACGGGAGTGCGAAGCACGATCCGGTGGTTATAAATTGACCATAATATGACGAATCATACCGCCACAAGCACAGCTTCAGTCCAGTCCGCTACTGAGGATAATAACACACTCAGGGTAAAAATTAATGGCCGGCTGGACGCCTACACCACCGGGGGAGCATGGAACGAGTCCGTAAATGCTCTCTCAAAGACAAAGCCCGCAAACCTCATAGTGGACGCGGGAGGAGTAGAGTACTGTGACGCTTCGGGCATAGCGCTTTTCATAAAACTCCAATTACAACAGGAAAAACAGGGCGGCGGTTTTAAGGTTGAAGGTCTTTCACCCGAGCTTGAGAAATTATACGACCTGTTCGACCCCGAGCAGTTTGCCGAGCATGACGATGAGAAAGCGCCAAAAGACGATACGATAGTCGCAATCGGGAAAGAGTCTTTTAACTTCTGGCAAGAGCTTAGGGTACATATAGAATTTACGGGCAAGTTGACGGTAGGGCTCGTAAAAGCATTTCTACACCCCTGGAAGATCAGGTGGCAGGAAGTGTTTATGACCTCTGAGAAATTCGGCGCTAACTCCCTATTCATCATTGCACTCGTGAATTTCCTGGTAGGGCTCGTAATTGCATTTCAGTCCGCGATACCCATGCAAACCTACGGGGCGGAGATATTCGTCGCTGACCTCGTGGTCATAGCGTATTTCAAGGAGCTAGGGCCCCTGATGACAGCTTTTGTGGTAAACGGGCGCTCGGGCTCGGCGTTTGCGGCGGAGCTTGGGACGATGAAAGTAAACGAGGAGCTTGACGCGCTCGAAACTATGGGGCTTGACCCCGTGCCTTTCCTGGTAATCCCAAAAGTAATTGCCGCGCTTTTTATGCTCCCGCTCCTTACAGTATTTGGCAATCTATTCGGACTATTAGGCGCTCTCGTAGTTATGTTTTCGCTCGGGTTCACGTTTGAGACTTTTCTTAATCAAATCACCACTGCCGCCACATATGGGCTTTTACTCTCAGGTCTATTCAAGACCCTGTTCTTCGCGCTCATTATAGCGGGCGTAGGCTGTCTTGCGGGTATGAGGGCCACCAAAGGGCCTTCAGCTGTGGGCGATGCGGCAACTAAAGCAGTTGTGATCGGCATTGTGCTTATGATATTGGTAGACGGAATTTTCGGAGTTATATATTACATATTGGGTATATAATATGAGTGAGACACAGGAAAATATAACAAACCAGGAAAAGATAATAAACGTGACGGACTTTACGGCCGCGTACGGCGAGACGATAGTGATAGACAATATAACGTTTGACGTCTACAAGGGAGAAAAGTTTATTATTTTAGGCGGCTCAGGGTGCGGTAAGAGCACGCTCCTAAAACATATGATCGGCCTATACAGACCGGCGAAGGGCAGGATATTGATCGAGGGACAAAACATCGGAGCAGCATACGGGCAAGGCAGGATCGAAATTTTAAAGAGCATAGGCGTTTCCTATCAGTCAGGAGCCCTGTTCGGATCAATGACCGTGATTGAGAACGTCATGCTTCCGTTAAAGGAATATACCGATTTAAGTAAGGAGACCATGGACCTTGTGGCCAGGATGAAGCTCAACCTGGTGGGGCTTTCGGGCTCTGAGGATAAAATGCCGGCCGAGCTTAGTGGAGGGATGATAAAGCGCGCCGCTCTTGCAAGGGCTATGGCGCTTGACCCCGACATATTGTTTTTAGATGAGCCCTCGGCGGGGCTCGATCCGATTACCTCGGCAGAGCTCGATCAGCTGATCAATCAGCTATCCAAGAGCCTTGGCGTGACGTTCGTAATTGTCACACATGAGCTAAATAGTATTTACAATATCGCCGACAGGGTTATTATGCTAGATAAGAGTACAAAAGGTATAATAGCGGAGGGTAGGCCGGAGTACTTAAGAGACAACTCCACCATTCCAATAGTACAAAAGTTTTTCTTACGTAAGACAGATGATCAGCTTGGGGACGGAGGCGAGCGTAGTAAAGCGATG
>DEIM01000170.1:0-3581 GCA_002352485.1 Candidatus Dadabacteria bacterium UBA2774 | reverse complement strand
AGCGATGCCGGGGCAGGAATTAAGATATAGGGAAATCATATGAGCGAAAAACCTAATTATTTTAAGATCGGCCTGTTTGTCATACTCGGCACTCTAGTACTTGCCGCAGCTATAATAATATTCGGCGGCGGTAAGTTCTTTGAAAAGAAATATGTGGTAGAAACATACTTCGACCAGTCGGTCGAGGGCCTGAGCGTGGGTTCTCCGCTTAAGTTCCAGGGTGTCAAGATCGGCAACGTTACTGAGCTCGGATTCGTTTTCAATGAATATAAAACCGACTACCACTATGTTCTTGTCAGAGCCGAAACATACCCGGAAAAAAGAATAACCCAGAATAAGCAGTTTGATTATCAGAGCGCAGAGCAGAGAGATAAAAACTTGAAAGAGATGATAAGTAAAGGCCTAAGGCTCCAGCTCGCGTCTCAGGGCGTCACCGGCCTTGCGTTCCTAAACGCCGTGTACCTTGATGGCGAGCGTTACCCAGCTCTGCCTATAGACTGGAAGCCCGAATACCTCTACATTCCCTCAGCACCCGGGACTATTACCCTCATAACCCAGACTATTGAGAAGCTCACGGAGACCATTCAGAGCATAAACTTCAAAGAGATATCGGATGACATAGAGGAGCTTGTTGTTACTCTAAATACGACTGTGAAAGAGGCCAAAGTAGCACAGGTTAGCGAAGACCTCCAGAAACTCCTTAAGACTGTTAACAACACTACTGCGGAGCTAGATAAGATACTAAAGAGTAAAGACGTAAAGACAACCATAACAAACATTTCGGAGACCACAGGGCAGCTCAGGAAAACACTTGTCCGCGCAAACAGGCTTATAGAGAACAGAGAGCACAACGTAAAGATCACGCTCGACAACATAGAGAGAATCTCAGAGGACTTAAGAGAGTTCATGACAACGGTGAAGAACTACCCTTCCTGGGTGCTGTTCGGCAACCCGCCGCCACATTTCATCCAGGAGCTTGAGGAGGACAAGGAGGAATCAAAATGATGCGCTATATTATAATAACCCTGGTATTACTCTTCGGCGCAGGATGCGCAAACGTGGATAAACCCTATCCCGAAAGGTCTTATTATCAGTTCGAAGCCAGCTACAGCGGACAAAAAGCTACACCAATTAAAGGCACTATACTCGGTATTAAAAGGCTAAGCGTTTCACCCGGAAGCCAGGGCCTTGAATTCATATACAGAACGGGTGAATTCAAGTATCAGTCAGATTTCTATAACCAGTTCTTCAGACCCCCTGGAGCATTGATCACAGAAGAAGTAAACAGGTGGTTTGCCAACGCCGGGGTATTCGAAGACGTTCTGGGACAGCTGAGCCAGGCCTTTCCCAATTATGTAATAGAGGGCAACGTCGTAAACCTTTACGGCGATTTCAGAAACAGCGTCGCCCCGGCGGCCGTAATGGAGATACAGTTTTTCCTGCTTAAGCTAACAGACGACGCTGACACTCCTATTGTAATCACAAGTGATACCTACAGTGTCAGCAAACCCATATCTTCCCAAGACCCCAAGGCGCTAATGCTGGGCTGGAACCGGGCGTTTGAAGAAATACTCGGCGACTTCTTAAGCGACGTTAAGAGCGATATGCAGGGACAAGCCCCGAATTACTCGGATTCTAATTAAAGCTCTTTCGGCAAGCTCCAAACCGCATTATAATACAAGCACCAAATAAAGCATAAGAGAGGCAATATGCGGGTCGTATTTATAATCATACTGGTCATCCTGGGAATCCTCCTGGCACTGCCATACTGGTTTGGAATAAACACGGAAAAAGAATACGGAAATTTGATTGAAGGCTTCTCAGAGGCTGAGAATATTACTGTTGTCGATAAGAGCTATAAGCGAGGCTGGCTCAGCTCTAAAGCCCAAACTACATATGTATTTACCGGAAGCAAGGGAGAAATATTAAAGATCCATAACGAGGACACAATATATCACGGCCCTATACCGTTACAGCCTTTATTTAAAGGGCAGGTTTCACCACTACCGGCACTTGCCGTAATAGATTCAAAAGCAGGATTAATCCCTGCCCCGGACTCTGAATATGAGGACTTAATACGGGGACTCCCGCCTATTATGCACAATACGGTACTCTCGATGAATGGGGGCGGGGCAACTACAATAAACATGCCGGGAGTAGAAACCAAGCTAAGTGAAGAGGATGAATATTTCACTTGGAGCGGGCTTACCGGGGTAATCAAATTCGGGCCCGGGTTCAAGAATATGGTTACTTTTATTGAATCCACCGGGCTGGCTATTAAATCTGACGACCTTGAGCTTACCTTAAACGGTGTGGCCGGGGAATCAGATATCGCCTACGAAGGTGAAGATTATTATCTCCCTCTGGGTGCCGCCTTATTAAATGTTGATTCAATCTACATTCGCAGTAGAGATAAAGAGACGGGAGAGTTCGAAGACCTGTCTGTTAAAAACATCAAATTCGAGGGTTCGACCGAAGATCTGGCCGGCACCCTTACGAGTGTTCACAGCCTGGGATTTGACGAGGTAACGATAGGAGACCTCACTTACGGCCCCGGCGGGTATAAGTTTGCTCTTAGGAATATCGATAAGTCTTCTTGGAAGAATATTCAAAAAATCCTTAAGGAAGCAAGCAAGCAGCCCAAACAGGAAAACTCTGAAGAATCGAACAAATATCTGGCGGAAATGATGGGAGTGCTCCCGGAGCTTGTAAAAAAATCACCTGAACTCACAATATCAGATCTCTTCATTAAAACTGGTGAAGGGGACCTCAGGGGAAGTCTGTTTTTAGCGATAGACGGCACCGGGCTCTCAGACCCGGACATGGCACTGAATCCCTTGTTTCTACTCGCCGCAATCAACGCCAATGCGGAGCTGTCGGTTACAAAAACTCTCCTAGAAGAAGCACTGCACGGATTTAATACCGAAGAGATACAGGACGAGATCAATAGCGGCGATTTAGAACCAATGTCAGAGGAAGAGATCGAAAAACTCTCTAAAGAGCGCACAGAAAAAGATATAGAAGAGCTAACATCTCAGAGCATACTCGTTTTAAAAGATGACAGGTATGTGCTCATCGCTGAGTACACGCCGGGACAGATATTACTTAACGGCAAGCCTCTGGGCCTTGACACACTTTTGGGACAATAGTGTTTACATATTTAGATTAATCCGGAACCGAGAACTTCCTCTCCTGGCCTCGGTATACGGGCACATCGACTACATCCTCAAATTCTGAAAAATCGACCATACCGCTGTAACCCTCGGTAGTTCCGTTCTCTCTTAAGTGTGATAGCGAAGCCTTGATAGCGTAAGCGGCCGAGAAGAGCCCGGTAAGGGGGTATACAACTATTTTATAACCAAGCTCCTGAAGCTCCTGTGTGCTCAATATCGGAGTCTTTCCACCCTCAACCATGTTGGCGAAAAGCGGTACATCGGGAAAAGCCTTTCCTATCTCCTTTAATTCCTCAGGTGATTTAGGGGCCTCGACAAATACAACATCAGCCCCGGCCTCATAATACGCCCAGCCTCTTTTTATCGCGTCATCAAGCCCGTTTACAGCGTTTGCATCCGTACGTCCGA
>DEIM01000068.1 GCA_002352485.1 Candidatus Dadabacteria bacterium UBA2774 | reverse complement strand
ATATAGGCTCTTGTAGGAGCAACTCCTCCGCGCAAATGAAGATTCCTCAGGTAAAAGTCGGTCATATTTAGCGGGAAAGGCTCCCAGAAAAGGCCCGTGATCGATACCGTACCGCCAGGCCTGGTCAACTCGAGACAGGATTGCAGCGAATCCGTATTTCCCACACATTCAACAATGACGTTCGCGCCGTGCCCATCAGTCATATTCCTGATAATTTCGGATGCGTCCTCATTCTTTGAGTTAATTACCTTAGTCGCTCCATACTTACTGGCTATGTCCAGTCTGTAGTCATGATGGCCGACGGTTATTAGCTGCCCAGGCTCAAATAAAGTCGCCGCGTATGTGGCGAATAATCCAACAGCCCCGTCTCCGTAAACCACCACGGTGTCCCCTGGCTTAATATCTCCGTTTAACGATCCATGATAACCGGTGCATACATTATCTCCCAAAAGTAATGTCTTTTCGTCATAGCTGTCATCAGACAAGCTTTCGGGAGCCTTAACCAATGTACCCTCGGCGTTTGGAACCCTTACATACTCAGCCTGACATCCTCCCAGACCGCCCAGCAGGTCTCCGAAACCAAAACAACCACCCTGGACGCAGGAAGTGTGTAGGCCTTTCTTACAATAATGACATTTGTCACAGCTGCACCAGAAAGGGCCAATCACTTTATCGCCCTTCTTAAGGTCTTTAACTTCGCTCCCGACCTCTTCGACCCTGCCCACAAATTCATGGCCAACCGTATCGCCTTCGTTTAACTGGAAGTGCCCTCTGTAGATATGCAGATCAGAGCCGCAAATTCCTCCGCTGGTTATTTTCACAATTACGTCCTTGGGATCTGCTATAACCGGATCCGGAACATTGTCTACCTCTACCTTATTAAGCCCTTTATATACTGTTGCTCTCATATTTTATAGCCTCCGTAATGCTTTACTTTAATTTGTCTAAACTACATAAAACTAAAGCCTTTATCAATGCGGAAAGTTATCCTAAACCTAAAAAAGGGCTTTGATACGGATTTTACATAATGGTACTATTTAGTAATAAAGTTTTACAAACTTTTCGTATAGTCTATTGATGAATATATATAGAGAGGAGTAGAAATGAGAAAGGTCCAGGAACTAAAACCCGCTCAGGCTTACAAATCCTGTGATTTAAGTACTCTCGGGTTCAAAACAACAGATGAGCTGTCACCCTGCACGGATTTCATAGGACAAGATAGAGCAGTAGATGCCATTACTTTTGGTCTCGGAATCGAATACGCAGGCTATAATCTATACCTCTGTGGTCCTACCGGGGTCGGGAAAACAACGACCATCGAAAGAATCCTGCCTACTATAGCCAAAGATAAACCCACTCCTCTAGACTGGTGCTACGTTTATAACTTCCGTGACCCCAACGAGCCCAAGGCAATTGAGCTTCCTCAAGGAAAAGGGAAGGTTTTTCAAAAAGATATGGACGACTTCCTAGGGGTTCTCAAGACCGATATTCCAAGAGCCTTTGAGAGTAAGGAATTTGAAGAACAGAAGCAGTCAATTTTAAATGGATTCCAGAAACAAAAGAACGTACTCTACGAAAAACTCCAGAAAACGGCAGGTGAAAGCAATATACAGGTGCAGTTCTCACCCACGGGAATTATCACAATCCCTTTGATTGAAGGAAAACCCGTAACACAGGAGAACTATAATGCACTTGATGATGCAACAAAGGAAGAGATAAAGAAAAAAAAGGAAGAGATCGATATAAAGGTAGCGGAATCTTTAAAAGATGCGCGCAAACTGGAACAAGAAGCAACGGACAAGGTAAAAGAGCTCGAGAAGAAGGTAGCACTATTTTCTGTAAGAGACCTGATTGATAATTTAAGTGAGAAATATAAAAGCCACCCGAAAATCATAGACCATTTCGATCAGATACAAAAACATATACTTGAGAACATCGATAATTTTCTGCCCAGTAAGAACATGCCCCAGGGCGGCGGCATGGTGCCTTTCAATATGCCTAAGCAGGAACCTATGTTTACGGAATACAAAGTAAACGTGTTTATCGATAATTCAGACACCCAGGGCGCGCCCATTATTTTCGAATCCCACCCGACCTATATAAACCTGTTCGGATCCATAGAAAAAGAAGCCAGGTTCGGGGCACTCGTCACGGACTTCACCATGATACGGGCAGGCTCACTTGCAAAGGCTGCAGGAGGATATCTGGTACTCGATGCGCTTGATATATTCAAATACCCCTACGTTTGGGATTCACTCAAAAAAGCCCTCGAAAACGAGGAGCTCAGGATCGAGGACCTATATCAGCAATACGGATATACGAGCACGGTAGGTCTTAGGCCGGAGCCCGTCAAGCTTCAGGTAAAAGTAATAATTGCCGGCAATTCATATTTGTATCAGATGCTCTACGCATACGACGAGGATTTCAGAAAACTCTTCAAGGTAAAAGCAGACTTCGACTCTGTAGTTGAGAGAAACGATGAATCCGTCAACTCATATGCCTGCTTTATCAAGTCAATATGCGACGGCGACGGCCTCCAGCCGCTTGACAGAAGCGGTGTCGAGACGTTGATAGAATACTCGTCCCGGATCGCAGGCGACCAGAATAAGCTCTCTGTCGAGCTTGGGGGGATTACGAAAATACTTAAAGAAGCAAACTACTGGGCCAAAATGGATAACGGCAGTGAGCTTACTAAGAGGGAGCACGTAGAGAAAGCGATAGACGAGAAGATATACAGATCAAACATGGTCGAGGAAAAGATTCAGGAGATGATCTCAAAAGGGATTATAATGGTTGACACAGAGGGGGTAGTCGTCGGGCAAATAAACGGTCTTGCCGTTTACAATATGGGAGACTATGCGTTCGGACGCCCTTCCAAGATATCGTGTGAAACCTACATGGGCACTGAAGGGGTAATGAACATCGAAAGAAAAGCAAGACTTAGCGGAAACATCCATGATAAAGGAGTGCTCATACTAAGCGGTTACATCGGCAGCACGTACGCCCAGAAAAAACCACTCAGCCTATCGGCAAGTATCGGGTTTGAGCAGAGCTATGACGTAATAGACGGCGACAGCGCCTCAGCAGCCGAGCTTATTGTGCTGTTCTCGAGTCTCTCCGGTATTCCGATTAAACAGAGCCTCGCTATCACAGGCTCCGTTAACCAAAAAGGACAGATCCAGCCTATCGGGGGTGCAAACGAAAAAATAGAGGGGTTCTATCAGGTCTGTAAGGCAAAGGGATTCACTGGTGAGCAGGGGGTTGTAATACCTCATCAAAACGTCAGGAATCTGATGCTCAAAAAGGAAATTGTACAGGATATTAAAAAAGGAAAATTCCACATATACCCAGTTGAATCTATCGACCAGGCTGCTGAGATACTAACCGGAAAAGAATCCGGTACCAGAGGTGCAAGCGGGAAATTCAAGAGGGGATCCGTGAATTACCTGGTTGACAAAAAATTAAAAGAATTTGCGGAAGACTACAGAAAATTCGGCAGACAGGGAGCCAAGAAGAGTAACGGCTCAAGCTCAGAGGCTTAATTCTCTACCTTGAGGGTAAAGTATGTCTTTTTTTGTTATATCCGAACAAGCTCACGAAACCCCCGAATGTCGTATCGCTAAGCTCTTTTAAGCGCTCAATATACTCAGGAGTATCCCCCATGATAACGCCAGGGTCTACCTTACCATTAAGTGCCTCTATTTCCTCTTTATTCGCGGGAACGTTAAGCCACCTCTCGATCATAGGCTCGTCAACTTCCAGGTGAAATTGAAATCCGTATATGTCCTCGCCAAAGCGAAACGCTTGGTTCCTGCAAAGTGGAGATGACGCCAGACGCACTGCGCCCTCGGGCAATTCAAATGTATCTCCGTGCCACTGAAATATCCTTTCAACTCCTGAGAATGTAGAGATTAGTGGGTCGGAGGTCCCTTCTTCGGTGGGAGAGACATCGTACCATCCGATTTCCTTCTCTGGATTTTTTTTGATTTTTGCTCCAAGAGCTTTTGCCAGGAGCTGAGACCCAAGGCATATTCCAAGGATTGGGAATCCCCTTTCCATAGCATCTGTTATAAGCCTGACTTCAGTCTCTAAAAAGGGGTAGTCCCGTGTCTCATCGACATTCATCGGCCCCCCGAGAACTATGAGTCCCTCGTACCCTTCCAAGCTGGGCTCTGTATCGGGGTAGCGCTCGAAGTTTACGTACTTGATCCTAAAACCCGCGTTTCTTAAAAGCGGGTCCAGAGTACCGAGTATTTCGTACGCAACGTGCTGAAAAACGAGTATTTTGGCCAACTAGATGTACCTTCCCTTGTGGGTATGTCAGAAACTTCCAAACGAGAATATTACCCAGTTCATTCGCTTATGGAAATCTGCTTCAAAGTTATGATAGGCAGATAAAAAAAGAGACGGCACTGCGGCCGCCTCTTATAATATCAATTTCAAATTAGTATCCCGCCTGCAATACAGAACGGAAATTACTCGCCTTTTAGGTACTTCACAACATCTTCCTGTATAGATTCGTCTACGAGCTCTCTCCAATCATCGTTGCCTTCTGTGATTGAAGACCTGATTTTGGTAGCTGAGACCCAGCCTATATTCTCAGGCGGGGTGAACTCATTCATCTCGTACCCGACGCCCCTTCCCCAGTTTACAGACTCTATATCAGGGATGATCATTACTACTACGTCATCACCCTTACTCTCGTGATACTTTTTGATCATATCCACGGTCTGCTCTGTGGTAAACGGGTTCTTATCATCCGGGGGAATATCTCTCACCATAATAAGACATGGAACACCCTTATCCAGTTTCTGCTTTACAAGAGTTAGATGTCCGAGATGGTAAGGCTGGTATCTACCTATGAATATTGCCCTTTTGCTCTTATCGGGTGTAATTTCAGGATGCCCGTGATTTGTAACATTCCATTCACTCATTTAATTCTCCTTAATAATGTTTTCAAGATTTTGCTTCGGTATTACATAGAATAGATTAACTCTGAAAGAAACATATCCGACTCATACCCCAGCAATCAGAATGTTGATTATACCAGCAAGAGCACTTTTTTCAATCAGGTTATGGGGACAGAGGCAAGCGCTTCCCAGCGATGCCGGGGCAGGTATAAAAAATGGGGACAGAGGCTGGGGGCCGCGAGTAAATGTCTTTTATGAGCGAGAGCAGGTATAAAAATAGAAGAAGCGATACCGGGGCAGGCATAAAAATATTACATCACAACATTGTCGCTATGGTTTTTTTCACAGCTTTTGCAAGTTTATTATGCTCACCGGGCTCAAGATGCACCCCGTCCACAGTACTCGTTTTAACATATTTTGACGAATCAAGGAATTCTACACACGAAGCCTTGGCGCCGATTTTATAAAGTCCCGCAAGCTCTTTTGACACCTTCTCTCTTCCCTTGAAAAAGAGATCCATAAGTGGTGACAGCTTCTCAAGTGGTGGAGGGGAAATCAGTAAAATCTTTGGAGCTCCAAACTCAGGACCCGCATGGCTCTTCTGGACTTTCCATACGAGGGACAAACAGGCCGTGGTTATGTAAGAAGCGCTGTAATCAAATCCCAGCCATAAATCGTTCGTACCGAGCATTATTATGACTATGTCAATCGGAGAGTGGGTTTCCAGTACCATATCCAGCACCTCTGCCCCGTTCCTCCCGGGTAGAAAAGGACTATCCGAGTTTATCGTCCTGCCAGGTAGAGCCTCCTCTATTACCCGCACCTGCCCGTTCATTTCAAGCTCCAGTATCCCCGGCCAGCGTTGATCGAACTCATACCTACTCCCGTCAGTAGGGTTATATCCCCATGTGAGCGAGTCACCGAAGCAAAGAACTGTTTTCATGATTTTCCCCTTTAATGATTCCAATCAGCAGAATTGATATCTACTCTGTCTCGTGCCAACTACCTTTTTTGGTCTCTTTCTCCAAACTCTTATCAAGCATATTCAAAAACGACTCCCGGTCCACCTCTTTTCCGCCCATACTCTTCATATGATCGTTTGGCACCTGTGAGTCTATGAAATCAAAGTCCCATTTCTTAAGTCTTTGAACCAGATAATAAAGGGCCACTTTGGATGCGTTACTCTTGTCATAAAACATTGACTCTCCGAAAAAAGCCCCGCCTAGAGAAACTCCGTATAGCCCCCCCACTAGCGTGTTGTCCTGGTAAGTCTCGACAGAATGAGCATAGCCCCTTTTGTGAAGCTCGCCGTATGCCTCAATCATATCATCCGTTATCCATGTGCCGTCCTGCCCCTTGCGGCTGGCTCTGGCACAGCTCTGAGCCACCTCATTAAACGACGTGTCGAACCTCACCTCAAATTCGCCCTGTCGTATGATCTTTTGCAATTTTTTAGTAACACTAAGCTCGTCCAGAAAAATAACGAGTCTCGGGTCGGGTGAAAACCACAGGATCGGATCACCTTCCGAGAACCATGGGAAAATTCCGTTTTTATATGCCGTAATAAGTCTCTCTGCGCTAAGATCCCCACCCACAGCAAGCAGACCGTTTGACTCCGCATGTACAGGGTGCGGGAATTTAATTGAATCATCCAATAGAAAAACAGGCATAGAGAAATTTTATACTCAATTTAGAAATTCTAAAGTCCCGGGGTATAGCTCCCTACTAAAGCTCCTATAATTCCTTATAACTCGTTATGACCAAGGTCTTTGTCAGGAGAGCTTATGTCCCTGACAATCTTTTTTAGCTCCTTAATATCGGGGAAACG
>DEIM01000016.1:614-10406 GCA_002352485.1 Candidatus Dadabacteria bacterium UBA2774 | reverse complement strand
GACGTCACCGTACTGAAACCAGTTCGTTGCTCTGCCGAGTATATTTGTCACTCTACTATATGCCGGGTATTCGCTGAAACCCCGGCCAATCTCGACAACATCGTCTACTTCATACCGTATCATCGGGCAGGATTTATTTATTAAACTGGTTGCGAGCACCCTGGCCGCGTCTCTTGCGTCCTCGACCTGGTTGTCCTTCTCGTCCACAAGCTCAAGGATTACAGCGTCGTCACATATCACCATGCCCGGGCTATCAATTGGCTCTACAGCGACTTGTCCGATCTCGACACATCCCCAACTATTACATGTCTTTACCCCCCAGGCTTCTTTAATCCGGGTGCGCATCACATCATCAAGCGGCCCTGAGTTTGTAGAGACCCAGCGGGGTGATATATCCAGCTCTCCCCTTAACTGAGCCGAAGCAAGCTCTGCCGTGGACGAAGCGAATGCCATTAAATAAATCGGCTGAAATTCATTTAGTCTCTTGCACTGCTCAGCTATAGACTCTGTGGATCCAAAGCTAAGGAGCTCGAATTCCGCAAGCGGCTTACTCGGGAATATAAATCTGCTCCCATGAAGAAGGGTGGGGGCTTCCACAGTGGCGAGCCTCATAGGACCCCCATATCCGGTCCTCTTCTCCTGATCTATGAGTAAGCGGTATGTAAGGCAGATTTCCTCGCTTAGAAAATCGGTATCCCATACGAAGAGACCCCTTTTTCCCGTTGATCCGCCGGTAGCAATAAATAGGTAACGGTCATTATAAAACGGGTTTTCGATCTCTCCTTTTCTGAGCTTTTCTAGGTGTTTTTCAGCTTTATCATAAGATACATCCGGAACCGCGAGAAAATCGTCCCAACGGTCCATGTGCTCAGTTTTATTAGTCGGCGGGATGCTCTGTAAATCCTCAATATTGAAAGATTCTGTATTTACGGACTTAAGAGCATCACTGTAAAATACCGTCTTCTCTTTAGCCAGGGTGAGTATTTCCCTGAGCGCCTTAGTCTGATGATTTACGAGCTCGTCTTTAGTCCAGGATAGGCGCTTTAAGTGCTCAGGAACAGATCTTTGCGCTTGTGCCCAAACATTCTCCATTATTTTTTTATATTCTATAGTTACCCTCTCCTTAACTTATACTTTTTCCAACTTGTTATAAGTGTTAGTGTGAAGTATGGAAAAAATAGAAGATAGAGCCGATTAATCTGTATTCAAACTCCTCGTCGTTTGTAAGGGGGAACCCTGCGCCAAAACCTAGTACAAGTTGTTTCAGATTGAAAGGCGCGACTTTGATGCCGGGGTCGATATTCAATACGGATTCCCCGTCCCCATGTCCATTGAGCACGGTCAAGCCGTCAAATTCAAGTAGTATTTCAATTATGTCGCCTAACGGATATAGCATTGAGAGGTTATATTTAAGCTCGTCACCCTCGTCTTGGTGTCTATTTTGATTAACGGGGAATCCAAGAGTTAAAAACCCTACCAGCTCAAAGTCTTGTATCTTAACTCCGAAATCTGCAAATGGCTCTATCTCAAATATGTTATCACTCCCTATACCCTTACTGTCATCTCCTGTCGGGAGTCCGAGTTTTATTCCGCCGCCCAGGATTACTCCGTATTCCTCCAATAAAAAAGTCGCGAGCTTCAGTCCTACTTCTATGTTGTTGAAGTTATTTTCATTTGGGCCGTTATCCGCGTTTAGAAAAGTGTATGGTATTTCGGCCTCTAAGCTTATGTTCCTGTTGAACGCGTATTCGAGTCCAAGCCGGATAGTACTTTCCTTGAATTTTGACGGGCCTTCACCTTCTTCACCCAGCTCTTCATCTTCAACTTCACCGTCAACGTCTAAAAATAAGTAGTCGAGCCTAATTTTAGTTTCAGGGGAAGGTGAATTGGATATTAATGGATGAGAGAATTCAAGACCTTCATTGGAATGCGCAAGACTTTCTTCACCTATGGCCTCAAGGTTTGTGCACGCTATTAGCAGCAGGAATGTAGCAACGGTTAATTGTAGTAATCGAGCCGGACTAAAAATACTCATTTGTTCTCCTCCACTTAGAGATTGTCTATGATGACCGATCTGTGTATAAACTGTCAATATTGATCTATCTCATACCCCTGACCGCAGTAGTCGAGACCTTTCTTAAGCTGACAATGAATCTTGAGACACACCAAAGTATTAAGTCCTTTGATAGATGAGGTTCATTGGTACTAGTTTACAGTTCTTATCTAAATTATTAATATCGGCATTATAATTACGACATGACGAACTTACTTATAAGGCACTGGTGGATTTGGTTAGTCCTCGCGGCGCTATCACTATTAGGATCATATATTTACGCAAACGTACTCACTAACTTTTTGGCACCTGCCCTGGCTGTGTACTTTCGTTATATTGCCATTGGGCTTGTTTTGATTGCGGTCTTGTCATATTTCGTGACTTATCAGAGAAGGAAATTGTTATCGTCTCAAACCGGACTTGATTCTATAAGACAACTTAGCTGGAGAAAGTTTGAGGATTTGATCACAGAAGCCTATAAGCAAAACGGTTACAGAATTGTAAGAGAGCCGGTCTCCGGGAGTGATAACGGAATTGATATTATAGTCAACAAAGAAGATATAGAGACACTTGTTCAGTGTAAACAGTGGCGTTCGAGAAAACTCGGGGTCAAAGTTGTAAGGGAGATGTACGGGATATTGAGCGGCAGCTATGCGGATGAGGTGCATATCGTAAGCACCGGAAGAGTAACAAATGATGCGCTCAGCTTTGCTAGAGGTAAGCCAATAAAGCTGATATATGGACAAGAATTATTAAAGCTAATTTCTGATGCCCAAAAATCTACTTCTGAGAGTAATCAAATAACTGAAAGTGAGAAAACATGTCCTGAATGCGGCTCGGAAATGGTACTCAGAAAAGCTCGTAAAGGAAAAAACGCCGGAAATGAATTCTGGGGCTGTGTACAGTTTCCCAAGTGCCGGGGGACTGTGAGCGTGACTGGTTGAATTCCAATATATAAGTTTCTTAGTATTATTATATCTCGTATAATATCTGACTATATTTATGGTTTCGCTTATATAAAATAGTATTTTCCAAAGGAATCCTATGAAAATGGACAATTGGCCGGATCAGGTTAGAAGATTATGTGATATATTGGGAATTGCTCACCCGATTGTGCAGGCGCCTATGGCCGGAGGGCCTTCGACTCCTGAATTGGTCGCGGCGGTTTCAAACGCTGGCGGGCTAGGTTCTCTCGGCGCAGGCTACCTGTCGCCTGAGGATTTAGACGGGGATATTAAAAAAGTAAAAACTCTCACCAACAAACCGTTTGCGGTAAATCTTTTCGTCCCACCTGAGGCTGTAACAGATACACCGTCAGATGAGCTTTTGAATCGGCTAAAGAACTTCTCAGATGAGCTGGATGTTCAGATGCCTGCTCTCACTGACGGGACGCCTGTAATTTCATTCGATGAGCAGCTTCAAGTAATACTGGATAATCATGTCCCCGTTTTTAGCTTTACTTTCGGCGTTCCTGAAAGCCGCCATTTTGAGGAGCTTCATAGAAAAGATATAGCCGTAATCGGTACTGCTACTTGTGTAGAGGAAGGGGTTATGCTCGAGAAAGCTGGGTGTACCGTGGTTACCGCACAGGGAATTGAAGCCGGGGGCCATAGAGGGAGTTTTGGCGCTAATGAAGATATTCCAATGATTGGGAGCATGTCCCTGATCCCGCAGCTAGTAGACAGACTGAGTATCCCGGTCCTGGCCTCAGGGGGCATAATGGACGGTAGGGGAATGGCGGCGGCGCTGGCACTGGGCGCTTCGGGAGTGCAGCTGGGAACGGCGTTTATGGGTTGTGAAGAAGCCTGTGTGCCGGGAGTGTGGCTCGATGCTCTTATAAATTCGAAGGATACGAGTACAGTTCTCACAAAGGCTTTTACGGGAAAGTACGCAAGAGGAATAAAGAACAAGTTTGTAGAGGGGATGTCGGGGCTTGAAGAACAAGTACCGGAATATCCAGCACAGCATTACCTTACCAAAGCCCTCCGGGCTGCCGCTAAATCTAAGTCTAATCCCGACTTCATGTCGCTATGGGCTGGACAAAGCTCACCGTTTATTAAGCGGACCACTGCCAAAGAGCTTGTCGAAAACCTCATCAGCGAAACCGGGGAAGTTATCTTGAAGCTCACAGAAGAATTTTGAAGCTCAAATAATAAATTTACTCTAAATGGTTCTTTCTGAGCCTGAGTAAAATCACTTGAAATATCGGCAAAATTAAGAACAAACGATCGTTCGAATGGGTGAAATTACACAATCGTTGCGCCTAGTTACACATTTTTTCATATAATTAAAAAAGTGCTTGGTTCTGCTTGAATTTGAGTTAGTATCGTAAAAAAGAAGTGGAGGTTTTTCATTATGAAAGGGAAATATTTCATCTCGTACTATATTGTTACCTTAATTTTCTCTATGTTCATTCTTAGCGGTGAAGCACTGGCGCACGGCACGATGGAGACCCCGGTAAGCAGAATTTACAACTGCTTTCTGGAGAACCCAGAGAATCCCAAATCAGAAGCGTGCAAGGCCGCTGTGCAGGCCGGCGGCACTCAGGCCCTCTATGACTGGAACGGGGTAAACCAGGGCAACGCAAACGACCGGCACAAAGAGATTATCCCTGGCGGCAAGCTATGCAGCGGTGGTAATGAGCTGTTTAAGGGAATGGACCTTGCGCGCGGCGACTGGCCATCGACTATGATCGCTCCAGATGAAAATGGAAAGCTGGACTTTGTGTTCCGCGCCACAGCGCCCCACAGCACAGATTACTTCAGGTTCTATGTTACTAGGGACGGATATGATCCTCTTAGACCCCTTGAGTGGTCTGAGCTCGGGAGCAGCCCGTTTTGCGAGATTACGAGCGTGACGCTCGATAACGGCAGGTACAAAATGACCTGTCCGTTTCCGGTGGGTAAAAGCGGTAAGCACGTGATATATGCCATTTGGCAGAGAGACGATAGCCCCGAGGCATTCTATACCTGTATGGATGTAGAGTTTTCGGAAGGAGTGCCGACTGCATGGAAGTCCTTAGGTCTTCTCCGTGCACAGCAGGCCCTGTCTTCAAGCGATAAAGTGACCCTCAGGCTTTTCGATGGCTCGGGGGGTGACGCCGAGACCCATGCGATAACTCTCTCAGATGGACAGACCGGCGCAGACGACTGGCCGTTTCACCTTGCAGAGGAAGTAAACTCAAGCTCTTCTTTAGTCAGAGTAGGCGTATTGGATTCCGAGGGGAATATAGACCCCGTGAGGGATTCGCAGGGTAATACAGTGTACGTGTCTTCAGACTCCGGGTTTTCATTTGAGCTCGATATAGAAATGCAAGATAATGGGGGAGGTGACGGCGGTGGAGGCGGAGATACTTGCGAGTGCTGCGAACAGTGTGCTGATCCTGGCCCCGGGCCCGGAGATGATTTTGATTTTGCTTATCCTGAGGGCCGAGGCAGTTACGGTCCGGGAACAGTAGTGCTCGGAACCGACGGTAACGTGTACGAGTGCAGGCCGTTTCCAAACTCAGGATGGTGTAATCAGAGTGAGCCATATTATGCGCCCGGCACGGGTCTGGCATGGGCGGACGCTTGGATAAAGGTTAATTAGGAAGGTTTTTGATGGGGACTTAAAGCCGGCCTTCCGGGAGGTGGCCGGCTTTTTTTATATAAGCTGCACCGTTTTTTTCTTGATACCTAGCTTGCTCATTCTTGTTCTGAGAGTGTTGGGGTTAATGCCGAGCACCTTTGCCGCCCCTTTCTCTCCGTGTACCTGCCAGGAGGTTTGGTCCAGTATTCTGATTATATGATCACGCTCCAGGTCTTCCAACCTGAGTGCGCCTATAGCGCCGGCTTCTCTTTCAACTGGGGCGCTTATGAGGTTCTCGCTCACTTCAAGAGTCTCTCCCGGGGATAGAATGGCTGCTCTCTCGACTATATTCTCAAGCTCCCTGATATTACCGGGCCAGGAGTAGTTCTTTAGCTTCTTAAGCGTCTCTTTATCGATGTCCTTTAAGTTCTTGCCTACTTGGCTTGAGTACTTTTGCATAAAATAGCCAGCCAGAAGCTCAATGTCTTCCTTACGGTCTCTTAGCGCGGGTACGGAAATCGGAAATACATTCAGTCTGTAATAAAGGTCCGCTCGGAATTTCCCTTCTTCCACGGCTTTTTCAAGGTCTCTGTTGGTAGCCGCTATGACTCTTACGTTCACGCTCAGGGTCTTGGTGCCCCCGACTCTTTCAAACTCTTTTTCCTGAAGCACCCTCAGGAGTTTTGCCTGTGAGTCGAGCGGCAGGTCTCCCAGCTCGTCCAGCATTATGGTGCCGCCGTCGGCAAGCTCGAACTTTCCGAGTTTTTTTGTAAGAGCTCCTGTGAACGCCCCTTTTTCGTGTCCGAATAGCTCGCTTTCGATAAGCCCGGCTGGAATGGCAGGGCAATTTACTTTAACCAGCGGGCGGGTACTCCTTTTACTCAGGCTGTGTATGGAGCGCGCGATAAGCTCCTTACCCGTACCCGTCTCCCCTCGTATAAGAACTGTGGCGTCTGTCCCTGCTACCTTTTCTACTTTGTCCAACACTTCCCCGAGTGAAGTACTTGCGCCTATGATCTCGTCAAAATTATGCTCGGTCTTTATTTCTTCTTTTAGGTATACGCTTTCAGTTTCAAACCTTTTCTTGAGCTTACTTACTTCCTGAAGCGCTTGCTCAAGCTCAGAGGCTTGTTTTGCATTACTGGTCGCGACCTCGATCTGGCGTGTAATAATCTCAAGTAAATCTATCTCGTCATGATCGAACGCCTCTTTTTCCATCGAGTAGATATTGATGCACCCAATGGTCTTTTCCTTGTAATTTACAGGCATGGACAATGAGCTCATTACACCGAGCCTCTTTGTAACGGGGCTCATCCGTGTGTCGATATCGGAATCTTTAATGTACAGCGGCTCACCGAAATTGAGCACCGTCCAGGTGTGGCATTCTGGGCCATCGAGCACCCGTACTCGCCGCACGTAATTATCAGGAACCCCTGTGTGGGACTTCAATACAGCGTGCTCATTTTCAAGGATGTAGATCTCAATCGCGTAAACCTTTTGTAAATTCTTAGATAGTGTCCGGGCAGCATTGTCCAGAACATCCTGGAACTTAAGTGAGCCGTGAACGCTCTTTAGAACCGTAGTTACAATCTCTTCATAACCGTTCTTCTTGATCAGTTTTTCATTGCTTTCTTTGAGCGCCTGCTCGGCAATCTTGCGCTCGGTAATGTCGAGCCATGTCCCCACTATCTCACGCGGTCCGCCGTCGCCGCCGTTTATCAGCACCGCTCGGTCAAGGAACCAGTGGTATGTGTCGTCAGAGCATTTCCAGCGGTACTCGATTTCAAAGCTGCCCTTTGAAACTACTTGTTCTACGTCGTCTATGATCTTTTCTTTATCCTCGGGGTGGACGCGGGAGTGCCAGAACTTCGTGTCCTCAAGGAACCTAGAGGGCTCAAACCCGGTGACTTTCTTTATGTTCTCGCTAAGATAAATAGCGCCCATGTCGCCGTATGCCCTGGTTGCGTAAACGGCCATTGGGACCGAGCTCAGGATTAAGGACTGCCTTAGCTCAATCTCTGCTAATGCCTTCTCTGATGTGTGATTGACTGCCATAATACCCGCCTTTATAGGAGTTACCTGACTTTCGAGTTCTCAATGTGATTTACTTATGACACTATTAGATGTAATTAGTAGAGAAATGTATGCAGAATAATCCTATTTAAGTAGGAATATAGAAGGGGTGAAGTGAAATGCCGATTTATAAATCAGGGAGTGTTACTTATTGAATGGTTTTGAGCTTTTCTCTGGCTGTTTTGGCAGCCTTTGAGTTCGGGAACTTGTCGATAAGCGTGTTGAAGAAAAATTTGGCTTCCTCTTTTCTTCCGAGGTTCATAAGCGACAGTCCCTGCCCGAGATATGCTCCTGGTAGTCTGCTGTCCTTAGGGCTTGTATCGATGAACTTCTGGTATTCCAGTATGGCGTCCTCGTAGTTGCCTTTGCCGTAGCTTTCAGTGGCTAGAATATAGTCGTCTTTGGGAGGGTTGGGCGCTTGTGTGTCGGGGTTTTTTCCGTTAGCCGGGTCCGTGTCCTCGGCCACTTTGTCTATCTTGTGTCTCAGCGTTATATTCTTTTTTTGTATGTTTTCTATTTCTTCTGCAAGTAGTAGCTGGTTGTTCTCTATCCTTTCGACGTCCCGCGTGAGCGTAGTCTGGTCTGAATTGAGGTGCTCAACGAGCTCGTCCATCTTATTCTCAAGCGCGGTTTGTCTTTGCTGGAGCTCCTCAATCTGATCAGTGTTTGTATAGCACCCTGTTCCAAGTGGAGCGAATATTAGTAAAATGAGAAGAAATCTTTTCATAACCGCCAATAGAATACCTCTTTATGGTGCAATTATCACCTATCTTAAATACTTTACCCTAATAATTTCAGACTGCATACAAGCCGGAATGAATGAAAGAGAATACAGTATAAAATAAAATAGAGAACCGCCCTTATTCATGAGCTGCCAATATGATCCATTAATAAGTCGGAATGGAGTATTGATTGTGTGATAGTACACAGTGATAGAATGTCGGAGTAGTAGAATATTTATCAGCCCAAACTGCGGATCACCTTATTTATCAGATGCCATGATGCCCTAAAACGATTGTAAAATTATTTATCATTAACCGAAAATATTGATATGAGTTGGGAATAATAACAGGTAGAATTGGTATATCTGACATATATTGGCGTGAAGGTGCATAAGAATTGAATCTAAGTAAACAGATTACACTCGGATATGCATTGATGTTCCTTCTTATGCTGCTTATAAGCGGGCTTTCGATTTATAGTATCTACAATCTGGACAGGGCGGCATCGAACATCAAGGGTCGTTACGACACTTTGTCGAACCTCTTGTCGGACAAAGGGGAAAGCGAGCAGGAGCAGGGCTTTTTTGCAAACGAGATGCTTCTTGAGGCTGTTCAGATTTCGGACGATCAGCTTAAGTATTCCTATATCCTCATATTTACGGTCGTAGGGATAACGCTTTTATTTGGTATTGTGCTTACGGTCTTCATACCTAGAGTTATTACAAAACCCATCATGAACCTCTTTAACGCCGCCGAATCTGTGGCGGGAGGGGATTACTCGGTCAGGGTTAAGAGCGCTCATTCATCAAGCGAGATAAACACGCTGGTGAAAGCGTTTAACAACATGATTGACAATATCGACCGCAGCAGCAGCGAGCTTCAGAAGAAAAACGAAGAGATCCTTAAGCTACTTGAGACCACTAAGAAGTTTAACGAGGTTCTGGAGTCTGAGATCGAGCAGGCAACAAGGGAAATAAAGGAGAAGCACAAGGAGCTTATAAAAAGGGAGAAGCTTGCTACGATAGGCGAGCTTGCCTCGGGTGTCGCGCACGAGGTCCGAAACCCGCTCTCGGGTATAGCGCTTGCTCTGGAGCTTATGCGGGATGAGACTAAGATTGAAGAGCATCGCCATACGATATCCGACATTCTTCAGGAAATCGTCAGACTTGAGCGCATAGTAAAAGGGCTTTTCCAGCTCGGGCATCCAAAGAGCCTGAGCCTGATCGAGTGCGAGCCAAACGATATTGTCGAGAGGGCTCTGAGCCTCGTAAACATGAAAGCCAAAGCAAAAGGCGTCCTCATAGAAAAAGAGCTCTCGTGTAATAAACAGTTCTGTGTGGACCATGAGCAGATTGAGCAGGTGGTGCTAAACCTCCT
>DEIM01000016.1:0-599 GCA_002352485.1 Candidatus Dadabacteria bacterium UBA2774 | reverse complement strand
CTGACACCGGGTGCGGTTTTTCAGACGATGAAATAGAAAAGATACTCCAGCCTTTTTACTCTACAAAAGAGTCCGGTACAGGGCTCGGGCTAGCTATATCAAACAGGATAATCGAGGCTCACCAAGGAAACTTCAATATCACGAGCAAGCGGGGGGTCGGCTCAAAGTTCGTTGTGGAGATACCGCACGATCTCCATGACGAAATAAGCGGTTAATTTACGCGGCCGGCGAAAACATAGGGTATTTTTTATATGATGTGTAATTTGACACACATAATAACTTAAAAGGGATTAATGATAAATGAGCTCACTAATACTAATAATTGAAGACGAGAGGCTACTTTGTAAGCAGCTCCATAAGGCGCTTACTCAGGAAGGCTACTCTGTGATAACCTCTTTTGAGGGCAGCGAGGGGCTGGAGATAGCAAAAAAGGAAAACCCCGATCTGGTGCTGCTCGACCTTAAGCTTCCCGACCGAAACGGGCTTGAGGTGCTTAAGACATTTACTAGCTTCGAGCAGTCTCCGACAACCATTATGATGACCGCGCACGGGAGCGTCGAAGTGGCTGTATCCGCAATAAGGGACGGGGCGTATGATTT
>DEIM01000235.1 GCA_002352485.1 Candidatus Dadabacteria bacterium UBA2774 | reverse complement strand
GAGCAGTTTTTTAACACTAAGATAAACCTTCTTATCCCTCGTTCCATACTCAAGAGCTACTCTATTTAAAGCGCTTCGGAAGCTTCTCTGGGTTACCGCCTCATCGACGAGCCCTAAGGACAAAGCCTCCTCAGCCGTATACATCTTCCCTGAATACAGTACTTTCTGTGCGTTATTACTTCCGACGGCGAACCTTAAGTACTCCGCGACACTTGAAAAGATGGTCGAACCAAAGGTTAATTCGTTTAGCGCTATCTTTGCTTTACCCTTTAGCATAACCCTGTAATCACAAGAGAGCGCTAGAATTGAGCCCCCTGCGATTGAATGTCCGTTGAGCCCGGCGATTACAGGTTTGGGATAAATAAAAATACGCTGTGTGAGTTTTGAGAATTTTTTTACATAGCGCTCAAAAGCCCTTTTATTGTAATCCATAAACCCGGGCACATCGAACCCGAAAGAGAAAAAGCTCCCCTGCCCGCTCAGGATTACGGCTTTTACTCCCTTGTCATTGGCGAGCTTCCCAAAACACTCATAGAGCTCATCAACTAGCTCTTCATTGAGTGCATTGACCTTTGGCCGCGCAATCGTCACCGTAACTACATCGCCCTTCAGTGAAACGTCTAAGTATTTCATAAACACCCCCCTTATCTATATAAATTAGCCTGTTAACAACCCTAAATTTCTACTTTTAGGCTTATACACACATATACACTATACAAAAGTGAGCAAATAAACACTATACAAAAGTGAATTTACGGTTAAAATTAAACTGCTTTGATGAGGAGCATACAACACATAGGAGGTCGATAATAAATGAAAAGTTTTATACTATTTGCAACTGTCATGGTTCTGTTTTTGGGTATTGGGGTAAATACTATTTTAGCAGCGGAAAAGGGCGATGCCGCTAAGGGCAAGACGGTATATGATAATTATTGCGCCGCATGCCACGGCCCTGAAGGTAAAGGAGACGGAGTAGCAGCCCAAGCGCTTGATCCCAAACCAAGAGACCTGAGCGACGCAGCGTTTACCTCAACTGTTACTAACGAGCATCTTTACAAGGTAATAGACGAAGGTGGGCCGGCAGTGGGCCTATCACCTCTTATGGCCTCCTGGGGCGGAATGTTATCTGAAGCTGATATTAACGACGTAATTGCTTTTATAAGACAGGATGTATGTAAGTGTAAGTATGAGAAGAAATAATCACTACGTAGTCAGATGGATTCAACAGCTGAAACTATCTCTGTTGAATCCAACTGATTAAGATGTAGTGTATGTTTTTTATAAGAGGTCATATGAATGAAATTTAACATTTTAAGCATTAAGTCTTATATCCCTGTGTTGATCTTAGCCTCGGTTTTATTTACAGGGTGCTCCTGGTTCTCACCGGGCACGGTGGAAGACCCCGGGGAGGCAGTAGGCGCGCCGACTGAGCCCGAGGTCATTCAGGAAGGGTACGAAGAGGGCGCAGACTACCCTGAGGAAGACTTATAATAGAAATAAGCGGTTAAAGAGACTGAAATAAACCCACTTTTGAACATTTAATTCTGAATGTTAATATTATCGTCCAGACTTCGGGGAGAGGTGACCGAGCGGCCGAAGGTGCTCGCCTGGAAAGCGTGTAGGGGGTTTACGCTCCCTCGAGGGTTCGAATCCCTCCCTCTCCGCCAGACAATGTTGATAAAGCGGGAAGCGGGCGATGAATATTTCAGTTATTATGATATGTAGAATTACTACAAAATAAGTGCGCAGTATGTTTTAGATTTGCAGTTCATAAATTGAGATAAATTTCCAGTTAGTCAGGCCCGTACGGCAGAGGCTTGCAAACTCCGCCAGGCCCGGAAGGGAGCAACGGTAGCAAAATCCCCTGAGCGTTGCGGTTCACCTGACTAACTGGTTTAGGTGCTAAATGTCCTACCTCGTCCTTGCCAGAAAATGGAGACCTAAAACCTTTGACGATATCGTCGGGCAGGACTACATTACACAAACACTTAAGAATGCGGTATCGAGCGGTAAGACCGCTCACGCCTTTATATTCTCGGGCCCAAGGGGAGTCGGGAAAACTTCAACCGCAAGAATAGTCGCCAAAGCCCTGAATTGTGAGAAAGGACCTACACCTGATCCCTGCTCAGAGTGCACGTTTTGCCAGGAAATCTCCGAGGGTAAATCCCTTGACGTGATTGAGATTGACGCAGCATCACACACAGGAGTAAATGACGTAAGGGAGATTATTGAGAATATAAAGTATCTTCCAACTTCGGGCAAGAATAAGATATACATAATTGACGAAGCGCATATGCTTTCTCAATCGGCTTTTAACGCGCTGCTTAAAACTCTTGAAGAACCCCCGCCTCATGTGCTGTTTATCCTCGCAACGACCGAAGTACATAAGATCCCTGTCACTATTTTATCCAGGTGTCAGAGGTATGATTTCAAAAAAGTTACGGTCGAAGAAATAAGGCAGCAGTTAAAAAAGATCACCTCAAAAGAATCTGTAAATATTGATGACGAAACCCTTTACTTAATCTCTCAGGAAGCGGACGGGAGTGTTAGAGATTCGCTGAGTCTTATGGATCAGCTTATAGCCACTTTCGGTAGCGACATAAGGCATGAAGAAGCAACTTCGATCCTGGGGATTCTAGACAAAGCCTTAATAAAATCAGTCCTTAAATCAGTTCTCGAGAATAATCCCAAATCCTCGATTGAGAGCTTGAACAATGCAATTGAGAAGGGCATTAGCCCCAGACGTTTTGCCGAGGATTTGCTTAAGATTCTTCGGTACTCGGTGTTAGTTAAAACATGTGGAAAGTCCGTAATATCTGAGCTTTCCGAAGAAGAAATAACTGATATTGAAAAACTTACATCAAAAGTAAATGCTGAGAGTCTTGAATCTCTTTTCAATTTAATGCTGGAAGAGGCTGAGAATATTCAAAAATCTTTTTACCCCCAAATGGCACTCGAGCTAACTCTGATTAAGCTATCTACGATGGAACGGATAGTCTCAATAGAAGACATTATAAGTAAGATTGAATCTCTGAGCGGTTCTTCAAAACCAGGTTACGGAAAATCGGCGAGTATGGACGAGCACCGTGTAGATTATAAAAAAAAAGAAACCCCAACTGATATAGAGCCAACACCTATAGAAAAAGCGCCGGCCCCGATAGAAAAACCTGAGGACCCTAAACCGCCCGAACCTGAAGCTAAAGAAAGCATGCCCCAGGGAAACCAAAAAGTCGGGTTTATAAAGTTTATTAAGGATAAAAAGCGCATACTCGGAACAAGACTTGAACAGGCAAATGAGATAGTGATTGAAGAATCGCGAATCAGGATAATTTGCGACATGGGATCGCCCGGGGCTCTATACTTAAAGAGACAAGAGTCTAAAGAGGCGCTTAAGAATTTCAGCGGAGAATTTTACAGCCGCGATATGAGAATTGATATAGAGGAAACCGACTCTCCAGCGAAAAAGGACGGAGGGGAAAAAATGCAGAGTAATAATATAAAAGAGCAAAAAGCTGTAAATAGAAAGAAGATACACGATGACCCGATAGTAAAAGAGGCAGAGGAAATATTCGGGGGCAGGGTCATAGATATAAAACCAAATTAAAGGAGTAAGCAATGAAACTAGGCGGCGGTAACATGAAGAACCTACTTAAACAGGCAAACAAGATGAAAGAGCAGATGGAAAAGCTCCAACAAGAAGCCGGAGAAAAAACTGTTGAAGCTTCATCCGGCGGGGGCATGGTAACCGTGGTTGCCAAGGCTAAAGGCGAAGTTCTTTCAATAACGATAGAGCCCTCCATTGTACAGGACGATGATTTGGAAATGCTCCAGGACCTTATCACTGCCGCTGTAAACGAGGCACTGAATCGGGGACAAGATCTAATGAAAAACGAGGTTTCCAAACTTGCCGGTGGTATGGGTCTTCCTCCGGGTCTGATCTAATATGAGCCGAATTGGTCTTCCTGACCCAATTTCAAAGCTAATAAACGAGCTGTCAAAGCTGCCTGG
>DEIM01000216.1 GCA_002352485.1 Candidatus Dadabacteria bacterium UBA2774 | reverse complement strand
AAATTCGTAATTACCTCAAACGCCAAAACAAAAATCCGGAACTGGCTCCGTAACGAAGAGAGAACACAGTCAGAGATTGTGGGTAAGTCGATTTGTGAAAGAAAATTTAAACAACACGGACTTGATTTTAATAAACTCCTCAAAAAGGGCGAGCTTCAAAAACCGCTCTCAGAGCTGAAGATTAAGGATGTAAAAGACCTATATCTTGCTGTCGGGTTTGGCAAGATGTCCGCTAACGATCTCTTAAAACGTATCCTGCCGAGTGATAAAATGGACACGCCTCCTGAAAAGGAGTCCCGGATGGAAAAGATAATCAAAACTATTACTCGTTCCTCTGACAGCGGGATACTCGTAAGGGGCTACGACGACGTGATGATACGTTTCGCCAACTGCTGCTCACCTCTGCCGGGGGAAGATATCCTAGGCTACATAACACGGGGAAAAGGTATCACAATACATAAAGATGATTGTCCTACCCTGCACGAAGTCGATAGCGCAAGGAGAATTGACGTTGAATGGGATAAAAATTTCGAGGGGCTCAGACCTGTGAGATTAATAGTTATGTGCTCAGACCGCCCAGGTGTGCTTTCCGATATCTCAAGCTCCATCTCGGCCTGTGACGTTAATATAGCCAAAGCGGAAATGCATGCAGACGATGTGGAAAGCGCCATGGGTAATTTTGATGTTATTATCTCAAACCTCTCGCAGCTTGAAAATGTCATGAAATCTATTAAACAGGTGAAGGGTGTAAAATCCGTAGAGCGCTCTAACGAAAGGGAGAGGGTTTAACGCTCATTCAATTCCCGGGCCGTTTTAATGTACTTGTTTTTATATTACTTGGCGGCTTCGTGTTGAAAGAGATTAATTCACCATATATACTCAAACCTCAATTATGCTCAATTTTTGGTCCAAAGAAGCTAAAGTCAGAAAGAAAGCCAACCAGATACTTTCTCATACCAAATCCGTTTTAGAAAAGAATATCTCGAGAATAAACCCGGGCTCCGCAGCGCTTATCAAACAGAGAATTGGCAGTCTTGAGGCTGCTCTTGCCGAAGGGAGCACAAAAGAAATCTTAATAGAGACCGACGCGCTTGAAGGCGCTTCACACGATTACCTCTCCAAGTATAACAAGTCAAAGCTCCGCCAGAATATAGAAGCGCTTGTTTTTGCAGTCGTTTTGGCTCTACTTATAAGAACGTTCGTTTTTCAGCCTTTCAAGATCCCATCGGGTTCGATGATACCGACCCTGTTAGTTGGGGATCACCTACTGGTGAATAAATTTATATACGGAACGAAAATACCATTTACCGATAAAGTTGTGTTCCCGATAAAAGATATTGAGCGTGGGGATGTAATAGTCTTTACTTACCCTAACTCTGAAGGAGACCCGTCAAAAAAAGGTGTATATTATATTAAACGCGTAGTCGGACTTTCCGGGGACAGAATAGATATTGAAGGTCGCTCTCTATTAATAAACGGTCAAGAGGTTCCTATGCAGTTTATAGGCACTTATGAGGATGCGCGAAACGGCGAGGCGTTTGACGAATACGACGAAGACCTTTACGGGGATGACCACAAGGTGATTTTCCGCAAAGGCAAAGAAAACACAAATACCGGAAATTACATACCGGTGACAAAGGTGCCTGAAGGTAAGGTATTTGTTATGGGTGACAACAGAGATAACAGTCAGGACTCAAGGTACTGGGGATTTGTTCCGATAGAGAATATTGCCGGAAAGGCTTTTGTGATTCATTGGTCCTGGGATTTTGATAACCCTGACTTAAAAGATAAGGTTAGGTGGGGAAGGATTCTTTCAGGTATTAACTAAATTGCCGGTGATTACAACAGGAGGGGCGGCTTTATGAATAGCTGGTCTGCTATATTTTGGTTACTGGTCCTTGTAATAATTTTTTACGTAGGTTTTAAGGTAGTTCCCATATACTACAGAGGCATGATAGGAATACGAGCTGTCTGTCAGGAGAATGCCGACATATACCATAAGTACGGACAAGGGTATATTACGACCAATATTGCAGAATCACTTGAGGATATGGGTATACCACCCGATAAGAGACAGTTCGGAATAACAAAGGGGAAAGACGCTGTTTATGTATCTATCTATTATCACGATAGAGCAAACTTTGAGGATTATTACGTGAAGGATTTCGAATTCAATTATCAGTGCGAGGGAGTGCTGAAAAGCGTGTACGAATAAATCATGAACAACACAAAAGACAGAGTAGTTATGGATAAGCGCGCTATTAAACGTACGGTGTCGCGTATCGTAAACGAAATACTGGAAAGAAATAAGGGTGCATCCGATTTGGTTATAATCGGCGTTAGAACAAGAGGAGTGTACCTTGCAGAGAGAATATTAAAGCTGATCAAAAAGCTTGAGGGGGTTGAGCCTCCGCTAGGTACGCTAGATATAACGCTATACAGGGATGACCTCAGGCGTAAGACGGAATGGCCCAAGGTAAAAAAGACCGAGATAAAATTCTCTGTAGAAGATAAGATCGTTATACTGGTTGACGATGTAATATATACGGGACGTACAACCAGGGCGGCGCTTGAGGAAATAATGGATTTCGGTAGACCTGCCTCTATTCAGCTAGCGGTTTTGGTTGACCGGGGACATAGGGAGCTGCCGATACAGCCTGATTATGCAGGGTGCACAATAGACACCCTGAGCAAAGAAAAAGTAAGGGTACATCTTAAGGAAAACGACGGTAATGACGAAGTTACGGTGTTACAGGGTTAACTATGGATTTTAACCGCAGACACATTTTAGGACTTGAAGAGCTGTCAGCCGAGGAGATAACACTTATTCTCGATACGGCGGAGTCCATGAAAGAGGTATCTAAGAGGGATGTGAAAAAAGTCCCCGCGCTCCGCGGTGTTACTGTTTGTAATTTGTTTTATGAGCCCAGCACCAGGACACGCTCGTCATTTGAAATTGCTGAGAAACGCCTTAGCGCAGACGTGCTTAACTTCACGCTGTCTCACAGCAGCGTGTCAAAGGGCGAGACACTCCTCGATACCGCTCGGAACCTGGAAGCGATGGGCGCAAGCGTGATAGTGATAAGACACCCCATGTCAGGAGCCCCGTGGCTTCTTGCCAAGGAGCTTGACTCCTCCATCATTAACGCTGGCGACGGCTCACACGAGCACCCGAGCCAGGCTCTCCTCGATCTATTCACCATAAGAGAGATAAAAGGGAATATAGAAGGGCTCAAGGTTCTTGTGGTAGGAGATATCCTTCATAGCCGTGTGGCGCGCTCTAATATCTGGGGACTGCTTAAACTAGGTGCCGAGGTAAGAGTGGCGGGTCCTCCGACTCTTATTCCTTCTCATATTGAGAATATTAATGTGAAGACTTACTATAATCTGGAGGATGCGGTTAAGGGGGTCGACGTTGTAATAATGCTCAGGATACAGATGGAGAGACAGGACTCGGAGTTCTTTCCTTCGCTTAGGGAATATGCAAGATTTTACGGACTAAAAAGAGAAAAACTAAAGCTTGCTGCAAAAGATGTAGTAGTAATGCATCCTGGACCTATCAACAGAGGCATAGAGCTTTCATCCGATATAGCTGATGATGCGGGCTCTGTGATACTCGATCAGGTGTCAAACGGAATCGCGGTCAGAATGGCCATGTTTTACCTTGTAGCATCCGGAGGGGGGAATTCTTGAGCATATTAATTAAGGGTGGTCGAATAATCGATCCATCTCAAGATATAGACAAAGTAACTAACGTTCTAATAGAAGACGGGACCATAAAATCTTTTCCAAGGTCAGCAACTAAATATGAGAAGGATCGTAAAACTCAAGTAATTAATGCCAGAGGGAAAATAGTATCACCCGGTTTTGTGGACATTCACGTCCATTTAAGGGAGCCGGGTTTCGAGCATAAAGAGACTATCAAAACAGGATGTGATTCGGCTGCTGCAGGCGGCTTCACGACAATAGTTTGTATGCCAAATACGAATCCTGTAAACGATAACGCTTCTGTAACAGAGTACATACTTCTGAAAGCACGGACCGAAGGCAAGGTGAACGTATTTCCGATTGGCGCTATAACTAAAGGAGAGAAGGGCGAGAGCTTGGCGCAGATCGGGGAGATGTATGAGGCCGGATGCGTGGGGGTCTCGGACGACGGTATGCCCGTTATGAATTCTAAAGTAATGCGGCACGCAATGGAGTATGTAAAAGCTTTCGATATACCCGTAATCTCGCACGCTGAGGACAAAAATCTATCCGGAAGCGGTGTCATGAATGAAGGGGAGATGTCGACACGGTTAGGGCTTGAAGGCATACCGTGCGCGTCCGAAGACGTTATGGTGTCCCGCGATATTAACGTTGCCGAGCTTACCGGCGCTCACTTACATATCTGCCACGTTTCCTCTGAAGCCTCGGTAAGGCTCATCAGGGCAGCTAAAAAAAGGGGCGTACGCGTGACAGCTGAAGTTACTCCCCACCACTTTACGCTTACAGACAAGGCGGTTGACAGCTATGATACCAATGCGAAAATGAACCCTCCTTTAAGAGGCGAGGCTGATATGAAGGCTTGCATAGAAGGGCTTAAAGACGGCACCCTTGATGTCATCGCAACCGACCATGCACCTCACAGTGAGGATGAAAAAAAGGTTGAGTTTAATCTAGCCCCGTTTGGAATAGTGGGTCTTGAGACCGCTCTTCCACTGTCGCTTAAGCTTGTCGAAGACAAAGTGCTTACGCTTAATCAAGTGATTAGTAAGCTTACAGACGCTCCCTCGGCAATCCTGAAATTAAACAGGGGAACCCTCAAAAAGGGCGCGCCGGCAGACGTTGTAATATTCGACCCTAAGAAAAAAGTAAAGATCGACCGTGAAACTTTCCACTCAAAAAGTAAAAATACCCCTTTCCACGGCTGGGAGCTAAAGGGCGAAATAAACTACACAATAGTAAACGGCAAGGTTGTATATTCCGCTTAACATATTCTCTTGTTCAATTTCTATGTAAGTACTATTCCACAAAACAGACTTCAGGGTACTTCTTTCCAATGGATTTCCAGAACTCAGAGGACACTTCATCAAGTGAGTAATCGGGGTTTATCTTTACTTCTCCCGTGTCGAGGTTGATCTCTACCATAGGCTGGTCATCGTCTGTAAGAAGAGCAAATTTTCTTGGTCCTATTATCTTATAATCCGTAACTATCTCGCGGTCTTCGTTAATAGTTAGCCTTACAGTGGGGTCAAGATAGGGGTCGATATTCTCTGTATCTAGTGATTCGGGATCATCTTTTATGTCCGTATCGTCTGTTGTCTCTGAAGAGAGTGTTCCGAGGATTTCCTTTTCATAAAATTCTTCGTACTCAGGTGTTTGCTTGGTGTGTAAGGGGTCTGAGTTATCTAGAACGATTGATATATTTTTATTCTCGTACAAAAGGTAAGAAGAAGCGGCTAACAGAAGCGCAAGCACTATTAATAAAGTGTTTTTTATCATTCTTTTTCTTCTCTCCCTTAATGCGCTTTTACCAGAGTATTTAGTATAACTTCTCATTCTCTGCTTTTCTTCTTAATTTTGTTGTGTAAGTTTATTTGATATCAAAAGGCGTACATGGCTCAACACTTAGACACCCCTGAACTTATAGAAACTGACTCACAAAAACCCCTATTTAACAGGGATTTTATTTTAATTACCCTCTCTTCTTTCTTCTTTTTCTTCAATTTTCACTCGTTTGTGCTGCTGCCTATTCGTATAGAAGACCTGGGCGGATCCGAGTCTGTTATCGGGTTTATTATGGGTGCGGCAGCGATGGCAACGATACTTACCACTCCTGCGGTCGGAATATTTATAGATAAGTGGGGAAAGAAGTGGTTTCTTGCATTTGGCGGACTGCTAATGGCCATGACTACAATTCCATTCGCTTATCTAGACAGCTTGAGCCTTCTTTTCCCACTACTCAGAATTTTGCAGGGCGCCGCTCTATCGCTTTGCTTTGTTTCAGCAGGGACTCTCGTAGCCGACGTATCCGCTCCTCGAAGAAGATCCCAGGCGATGGGTATCTTCGGAATGTTCAGCATCTTAAATTTTGCCCTGGCTCCTCTTGTGGGCAAGATCGTATTGCAGAGCTTTGGTTTTGAGACTTTCTTTATGTTCGACGGAGCGTTCGGGCTCATGGCTTTCGTTATGGCTGTATTTGTAAGAGAACCTCCGGCTCTTAGCCTGCACTATGAGAAAAGAGGCAGCTTTATAAAGGCTGTTATGAAACCCGGGGTTATCCAGGCGGCTTTTGTCCTGATAGTTTCAGGAAGCGGTTTCGTAACGGTTATATCTTTTATACCGGTTTTTGCCTCCCGAATTAAAGTTGAAGCGTTTGAGCTATTTTTCCTGGCATACGTCGGGGCGGTTATCCTAGTCAGGGTGTTCGGAGGATGGATGCCAGATAAGTACGGTTACAAAAAAGTCTCCGTACCTGCGCTATTTCTTTTCTCACTAAGCATACTGGGTCTTAGTTTTTCTTCAGGTGCTTATAGTCTCATTTTGTCCGGAGTTTTCTTCGGGCTCGGACAGGGTCTTTTTTATCCTGCAATTTACGCTCTCATCATAAACCTTTCATCCGAAGCAGACAGAGGCAAGGCTGTTTCAATATGCAGCGTTTCCTTCACATTCGGCGGGATGTTAGGGGTTTTCATATACGGCGTCGTTGCAGAGCTATGGGGTTTTAATTTGATGTTCGCGGCAAGCGGGGTACTTTGTTTACTGGGTTCCTTGGTATTTTCATTCACCGGGAGAGGAAGATAAATGGAATCTTGGTTGCCCGTTAAATTACAATTAAAGAGAAGTTCGGTACTTTAGTAATAATCAATGTCTGGAGAAAACGCATATGGCGGATAATAACAACTTGAACTTGCCGTTTAAAATGCCTCCTTTTTGTGAGAATATGGGAATTGAGGTCACCGAACTCGGAGAAGACGGCCGCGCGACTCTCACAATGCCCTATCATGAAAAGCTGGAGCAGCCCTACGGAATACTTCACGGAGGCTCACTATTTACTATCGCCGACGCTGCGGCCGCATACGCCCTTGCAGGCACCGTAGAGCGCACCAAGCAGTTCGTTACGGTAGAGATGAAAATTAATTTTCTTGCCCCTGTAAAAGAGGGCATTGTGGAGGCCAGGGCCCGTGTTTTGAAGGGCGGCCGTGTCATTCCTATAGACGTTGAAGTATTTAATGAAAATAAACTTGTTGCAAAGGCCATCGCAACGTATATTATTCTTGACGAAAATAGAAAACTGTAACTCCAAAACCACTCGCTCAGGATTCCTAATACATAAATGTTTTTAGTATGCATTTATTCTTGACGCTGTAGTCATTTTGGTGTAGAACCTTAATCTTTACAATGGAAAACGAACAATTTGAACAACGAAAGGAAAAGCTTGATGAGCTCAGGTCTCTGGGCGTAAACCCTTTCGCCAATAATTTTAAACCTGAACATGTAGCTAGGGAATTAATATCCGGTTACGGTGAGATGTCAGAGGAAGAGCTCTCAAGCTTAGAAGATGTATTCTCTCTAGCTGGGAGAGTTGTGGCTGTGAGGGATTTCGGCAAGAGTCTCTTCATGCATATTTCAGACAGAACCGGACGTATACAGGGTTATATAAAAAAAGATGTAATAGGCGAAGATGAGCTTAAGTTCTTTAAGAAGTTTGTAGACCTGGGCGATATCCTCGGTATAAAGGGCACTCTATTTAAAACCAGAACAGGTGAGCTTACTGTTAACGTGAGTGAGTTTTCCCTACTTACGAAATCCCTACATCCCCTACCTGAAAAATGGCACGGTCTTAAAGATGTTGAGCTCAGATACCGTCAGCGATACCTTGACCTCATATCCAATCCGGAAGTTAAAGAAATCTTTCTCACCAGAAGCAGGGTGGTAAAGCTGATCAGGGAGTTTATGGACCAAAGGGATTATGTCGAGGTTGAAACCCCAATACTTAATCAAATTGCAGGCGGAGCTGCTGCAAAACCTTTTGAAACGTTCCACAATGCGTTAAGCATGGACCTGTATCTGAGGATCGCCCCCGAGCTGTTCTTAAAGCGTCTGGTCGTGGGCGGAATCGAGAGGGTATATGAGATAGGAAGGACATTTAGGAACGAAGGAATATCCACTCAGCACAACCCCGAATTTACTATAATGGAATTGTATGAAGCATACGCTACATACGAAGACCTGATGGAGCTTATTGAAGAGCTCTTATGCTATCTTGCAACGGAGATTAAAGGCTCACTGAATTTTGAATACGGAGACTTGAACATTGATATGACTCGTCCCTGGAAGAGGATAAACATTCTTAATTCGCTAAGAGAAACTATCGGGGAAGAAGTGCTTTCCGACGAGAAGAAACTATTTGAAAAAGCCGACTCTATGGGCCTTGAGCATCACGGTATGTGGGGAAAAGCGGTAACTGAAATTTTTGAAATCCTTATCGGGGATCATCTTATGGATCCTACATTTGTCTACGGATTTCCGCTGGATGTATCGCCTTTGGCTAGGACGAGCGAGCAAGACCCAAAAATTACAGACCGTTTTGAGTTATATATCGCAGGCCGCGAGATGGCGAATGCTTTTTCAGAGCTCAATGACCCGATAGATCAAAAAGAGAGATTTCAAAAACAACTGGAACTAAAAGAAAGAGGCGACGAGGAGGCGCATCAGATGGACGAGGACTATGTTACTGCGCTTGAGCACGGTATGCCTCCGGCGGCAGGAGCCGGGATTGGGATCGACCGCCTTATAATGCTATTGACGAATTCCCTTTCAATAAGGGAAGTAATATTTTTTCCTCACCTAAGACCCGAATGAAATACGAATTATTTATAGGACTTAGATATCTGAGCTCCCGGAGAAAGCAGAAGTTCACCTCCATTATAGGTTTTATTTCCGTGCTTGGAGTGTTCATCGGTGTAATGGCTCTTAACGTCGTGCTCTCGGTTATGGGCGGGTTTGAGGATGAGCTCAGAGATAAAATCCTGGGAGTAAGCTCCCATGTCGTAGTGCTTAGCTACGAAGGGCCGATGAGTGATTATGGGGAAGTTAAAGAAGACGCACTCGAATTCCCCGGGGTTTTGGGAGCGAGCCCCTTTATATACGGACAGGGAATGATCGGGAGTGAAAGGAGTGTGTCGGGCTCTGTGATAAGAGGTATAGATACAGAGAGTGCAGGCTCGGTAACCAATATCGAGCAGGCCCTGGGCAGGGGCGCTTTAGGTATCAAAGGCGGCGAGAGAATAAAAGATGAGCAGCTTACAGAGATTGGTAAAGAAATTCTTGGGAAACTCTCAGAACCCACGCAGAGCGAGAAACCCCCGATATTAATCGGTAAAGAGCTTGCGTCTACACTTGGTATTTCTGAGGGCGAATTGGTGAGCCTGGTTTCTCCATTTGGGAAAATGGGCCCCTTTGGTCCCACTGCAAAAGTTAAAAAGTTTGAAGTTATAGGAATATTCAATTACGGTATGATAGAATACGACTCTTCTATCTCCTACATCAACTTGCCTGACGCCATGGATTTTTTCGACATGAAGGGGCAGGTGTCGGGAGTGGAGATAAAGGTTAAGGATATATATGCGGCTAAAACCCTTGGTCAGAAGCTTACTTCAGTATTAGGCTTTCCCTATTACGCCAGGAACTGGGAAGAGGTTAATCAGAGCCTATTTAAGGCTCTTCGGTTAGAGAGGATAGCAATAGGAATATTTCTCGGGTTCATTGTTCTTGTGGCTGCGCTCGATATTGTCAGCACACTGACAATGGTGGTTATGGAAAAGGGGAAGGATATAGCAATTTTACGCGCCATGGGTGCTACAAGGAAAGGGATTCTAAAGATTTTCATAATAGACGGAATGATCATAGGAACCATAGGCACTATCCTGGGAACACTCGCAGGATACGGTTTCTGCTATATGTTAAAAACCAACGATACTATAAGGGGACTTATTCCTTTTGATAATAATGTCTATCCTATTTCCGAGTTTCCGGTTAGAATTGAACCGTTTTATTTTTTGGCAGTTGCATTCTTCAGCATATTGATATGTTTTGTGGCAACTTTATATCCGTCGTATCAAGCGTCTCGAAAAGATCCGATTGAGGCCTTAAGGTACGAATAACAATGCAGATTCGAGTACGAGGTTTATGGAAAGTGTTTGAGACCGTAGGTGGCAAAGTAGAGGCTCTAAGGGGTATAGATCTTGACATAGCGGATAAAGAAACTCTTGCTGTGGTAGGTGTTTCGGGGTCAGGAAAAAGCACGCTTTTACATTTGCTGGGTACTTTGGAAAGACCTACGGAAGGCGAAGTGTTTTTTGCAGAAGAAAATGTTTTTGAGAAATCTGACGGCGAGCTTTCGGTGTTTAGGAACACGGAGATAGGTTTTGTGTTTCAATTCCATTATCTGCTGGCCGAATTCACGGCCTTAGAAAATGTAATGATGCCAGCTCTTATAAGCGGCGTTGATATGCCTCAAGCAAAGGAATTGGCCCATGAGGTTCTAGTCAAAGTAGGCCTCAAAGAAAGGCTCGAACACCGTCCGGGGGAGCTTTCGGGGGGAGAGCAGCAAAGGGTTGCCATTGCCAGAGCAGTGGTTTTGAAGCCCAAAGTGATATTAGCGGATGAACCTACGGGTAATCTCGATATGGAAACCGGGGCGCATGTGCTTGATTTATTTATGATGTTAAACGACGAATACGGAATTTCATCGGTCCTCGTTACTCACAATCTGGAAATTGCCAGCAGGCTAAATAGGAGAATCAGACTCTCTGATGGAAAAATTGTTGATGCGAATTAATATAAGTCAAAAACAACTGTCTTTGGGATTAGTGTTTCTAATAATGGTTTTGGTCTCAGGCCAAGTCTCGGTCTTCGGACAACAAGACAGTGTTGTAGATAAGCCCGGAGAAACGGTCATTACCGAAGAAGGGGAAGAGTCCACCGGAATCCAGGGGGTGGGCAGTGAAGATGTCAAGGTGATTGATATCGATGTAAAGGGTAATGTGAGGGTGGAAAAAGAGCTTATAACCCTGAACCTATCTTCCCAGATTGGCCGACCACTAAACGCGGCTTCGGTTCGGGAAGACATTAAGAAAATCTATAAATTAGGGTTTTTCGAGGACGTAAGCGCCGAAGTGGACAGAACCCCAACAGGTGCGGTATTAGTATTCAAGGTCAAGGAAAAGCCTGTAGTCGTAGACCTCAGAATAAGAGGCAATAAAGACATTAAGAGCCCGGATATCCTGGAAGTAATAGAGGTTAAAGAAGGCAGGATAATTGATCTTAATAAGGTTCAGAAGAGTGTAGAAATCATAAGGGTCTTGTATTCGGAGAAGGGTTTGGTGGGTACCGAAGTAAGCTACGATATCGAGCCTGAGGGAGAAGGCACCGTAAGCGTTACATTCAATATCTCCGAGGGGAAAAAAGCTTACGTAAAACAAGTCAATATATTAGGAAATGAAAAACTCAAAACCGATATTGTAAAAAAAGGCTTATATGCAAGACCAAAAGGCATGTTTTCATTTATTTCAGGCAAAGGTCTATTTAACCAGAGAGAAATAGAGAACGATTCGGAAAGAATAAGGGCAACCTATATAGACAACGGTTTTCTCGACGCTAAGGTCGCAAAGCCAGAGATCGTATATAGTGATGAGAAGAAGGGATATATCGTTACATTCAGGGTGGAAGAGGGTGATCAGTTTGCTGTAAAGGATCTGTCGTTTACAGGAGATCTTCTTGTGCCGCAAGAGGAGCTCATGGAGCTTCTGAAGCTAAAGAGCGGGAACATCTTCAGGGGTAGTTTCCTGGCAGAGGACATTTCCGGGCTTACTACATTTTACGGCAACAAGGGATACGCATTCGCAAACGTTGAGCCTTCTTTTAATCTAGATAGAGAGAACCTTACGGTGGATATAAGGTTCGCAATCGAAAAGGGCCCAGAGGTTTACATAAGAAATATTGATATTGTTGGAAATACCAGAACCCGGGACGGCGTAATAAGAAGGGAAATACCCATACAAGAGGAACAGCTTTTTAATGCCTCCCAAGTAGACGCAATCCGCTCAAGGGTTACGAGGCTCGGTTTCTTTGAAGAAAATGTCGAGGTTGTATCAGAGCGGGTGCCGGGTGATGAGGACGAGCTTGATTTAAAAGTTAAAGTCGAAGAGAAATCTACAGGTTTCTTTAGTGTTGCCGGAGGATTCAGCTCTGTAGAAACATTTATTTTCGCGGGGCAGATCCAGGAAGCTAACCTATTTGGTACCGGAAAAAGAGTCTCTTTTAACGCCCAGATTGGCGGCGTGACTCAGCTGTTCTTTTTAAATTATCAGGACCCTCACTTATTTGACACAGACTGGACTCTGGATGCCCTTATTTTCAGAACCGACAGAAGATTCAGGGATTTCGACAGGAAATCATTCGGCGGAAGCGTAACAGTGGGTCGAAGGTTATGGAGACAGCTGTTCGGCACCGTAACCTACAGGCTCGAGAGCCTCGATATCGGTGACATAGACGATGAAGCTAGACTTATTCTAACAAAAGAGAAAAGAACTATTAGCAGCGTGGGGTTAGGTCTTAGATGGGATTCAAGAAATAACCTTCTCGATCCGACCCGTGGTAACCTAACTAGGACGAACCTCGAGTTTGCGGGTACCCCGTTTGGTGGAAATACCGATTTTATTAAATATACTGTTTCATCAAGACAGTGGATACCATTCTACCTGGGAACGGTATTTTCGTTCAGAGGCCGCTACGGGCTGATTAATCTCAGGAACAACGGTAACGATCTGGTCGTAGGCGAAAGGTTCTTTTTGGGAGGCCCCAATTCTCTAAGAGGTTACGGCTTCAGAAGGGTAGGGCCCAGAGTGCCGACTGCTGACGGAGATTTTGTTATTATTGGTGGTGTTCAGGAGATACTGGCGACGGCGGATTTTGTATTCCCCATACTTCCCAGAGCCGGACTCCGTGGGGTCTTGTTTTTCGATACGGGTAATGCGTTTAACGACGGTGAGGATTTAACTATAAATCCAGCCGATTTAAGGTCCGACGTAGGTTTCGGTGTTAGGTGGATATCTCCTCTCGGACCGCTTAGGCTTGAAGTCGGGTTCCCAATCAGTGACAGGTTGCCTGGTGAAAAGTCGTTTGAAATTCAGTTTACTGTAGGAACATTATTCTAATAATCAAGGAGGTTTATGATGCGAGTATCACTTGTTGTTTTGGGTTTATTGTTGTTTGTTTCAGGCTCTGCCTATGCGCAGAGTTCGAAAATAGGGTTTATCGATATTCAGCGTGTTATTAGGGAATCGAAAGCTGGTAGAGCTGCTAAAGCTTCTTTTGAAAGCGAGATTCAGAGAAAGCAGCAGATTATAGAGAGTAAGCGGGCTCAGTTAGAGAGGCTTCGCAATGATTTCGTTCAGCAGGGTCCTGCGATGAACGAGACCACCAGGCTCCAGAAAGCCGAGCAGATTGAGAAGTTGGATAAAGAGCTCAACAGGACGCGCTCCGACTTCAGAGATGATCTGCAAAGGAAGGACGCAGAGCTGATGCAAAAGATATTTAAGGATTTAGAGACAGTACTCCAGTCTATAGGTAAATCTGGAGGATATACGGTCATACTACTTCAGGATGCTCTTGCATACGGAGACCCGAGCTCTGATATAACTCAGCAGGTTATTCAGGCATATGATGCTAAAAATTAGCTCATATAACCACAACTATCTACAAGGGGTTCGTAGAGTTGATTGAAAGAGAAGAAATAAAGAACTATATTCCGCACAGGGAACCCTTTCTATTCGTAGACAAGGTGATTGAGCTTGAGAAGGGATCAAGAATCGTGGCCCAGAGAACCTTTGGGCCCGAAGAAGAGTTCTTTAAGGGTCATTTCCCTGGGAATCCGATAGTTCCAGGAGTATTGATTGTAGAAGCGCTGGCACAAACAGGCGGTGTTCTGGTATACTATTCGTTTACTGAGGAGCTTGAGGCTCAAGGGCTTACCGGGGCGTATCTGGCCGGTCTTGAAAAAGTTAGGTTCAGGAGCGTCGTGAAGCCCGGAGACCTCATTAAAATGGATGTAAGTATCCAGAGAAAGCGCTCCAGGATCATCAGGTTTAGAGCTGAGGCTTATGTAGATGATACCCTGGCCGCAGAAGCTGAGATAATAGTATCTCTATACTGATTTACTAATTTGTAGCTTCTAGTATTGACAGGGTTGGATTAACCGTGTTAGAATAGATAGTTTCTAATATGCGGTCGAGTTATATCTAATATTTTAGATGGAGATTCCATAGTAAATAATCAAAAAATTTTTAGATTGCTGGCGTAGCTCAGTGGTAGAGCAGCTGATTTGTAATCAGCAGGCCGGGGGTTCAAATCCCTTCGCCAGCTCCAGCTATATAAATTACACAGGTATATAAAATGCATCAGATGCACATATTAACATACGTACCTATAGGGGAGGTGGCTGAGTGGTCAAAAGCAGCAGACTGTAAATCTGCCGGTGTAAGCCTACGTAGGTTCGAATCCTGCCCTCCCCAAAAAATGTTAAAACGAAATACTATTGTTAATTTACCTTGGAGATCTTTGTCTTACCTATATTATTGGATGGTTCGAAATGCTAATGCTGTTTTAGCGGGAGTAGCTCAGTTGGCTAGAGCATCAGCCTTCCAAGCTGAGGGTCGCGGGTTCGAATCCCGTCTCCCGCTCACAAAGAGCTTAGCCCACGTAGCTCAGCCGGTAGAGCACATCCTTGGTAAGGATGAGGTCAGCGGTTCAAGTCCGCTCGTGGGCTCCATATTTTGTAAAAAATTGTTTGTTCCTAAATACTCTCAGGAGGCAACAATAAAGGAGGCAATCGATGTCAAAGCA
>DEIM01000026.1:2408-5396 GCA_002352485.1 Candidatus Dadabacteria bacterium UBA2774 | reverse complement strand
GGCGCCCAGGGAGCGCTCCTGGATATTGACTTCGGCACTTACCCCTATGTGACATCCTCAAGTGCCAGCTCGGGCGGAGCATGCACGGGCACAGGAGTAAGCCCGACCAGAATCGATTCCGTTTTAGGCATAGCCAAGGCCTACACAACGAGAGTCGGAGAGGGCCCGTTCACTTCTGAAATATCAGGGGACACAGAACAGCGGCTAAGAGAGTTAGGCGGAGAGTACGGGGCTACTACTGGAAGATCCAGAAGGTGCGGGTGGTTTGACGCATTCGCCATTAAGTATGCGTCAATGATAAACGGTATATCGTATATAGCGCTCACCAAGCTCGACGTGCTATCGGGGTTTGAAAAGATAAATATTTGCACGGCTTACCGCTATAAAGGGCAAGTGCTTTCAGATTACCCCTCCAATAACCACATGCTAAGTGAATGTGAACCCGTATATAAAGAATTAGAAGGCTGGAACGAAGATATATCATGTGCAAAAGATGTGACTGAGCTTCCAACTCAGGCAAGACGCTATCTGGATGCGATTGAGGAATCCACGGGAGTACCCTTATACGCCGTATCTCTTGGGGCGTCCAGAGAAAAGATTCTTTTTCTAAATGAGATATTCTGAAATAGCTCTAGGGTAATTATAAAGGGCTTAATCAATCAAACTCGTATTCTCTTATCCAATAACCGGTACCCGGTTGCCAGGTCTCCAGTCTGACAGCATCTATTCGATTTGAAAAATAGTCGCCTTCTGACTGAAACTGCTTTCTATATATACCTACTACACGAAGGAAATCCCCATCGTTTATCGGAGCCTCCCCAGGCACATAAATATCTATAGAAGTGCCTTTCCTGTCTGCTAATACAAAAGTAGTATAAATATCCTCACTCCCGTCTTTGTTTTCAATTATATTACCCCGCGTAACGTACCACACTCTTCCTATCACCTTGACCCCTGCGCTGTCGTAAATATCACGGTTTGTCAAAAGACCGGCAATACTGATATTAGCAGCCGCAATAGAAGTATCCGGGTCCTGCCAGTGGCGTGTGCACCCCGAATAAAGAAAAATGCTTATGAGTAATGCCGGTATGATAAACAATTTATACATTAATGCCTCCGGAATAATATAAAGAATTCACAGTAAGATTATAACACAAAGCTTACGAAAAATTTTCATAAGCTTCAATTATTTTTCTGACAAGGGGATGTCTGACTACATCGTGTTTCGAAAAATATACAAATGAAATACCGTTTATATTTTTTATCAGCTTTTCGGCTTCAAGGAGTCCCGATTTCTCGTCTGAGGCAAGGTCTACCTGTGTGGTATCTCCGGTTATAACCGCCTTTGAGCTAAAACCGAGCCTTGTAAGAAACATTTTCATTTGCATCGAAGTGGTGTTTTGAGCCTCGTCCAATACCACAAACGCGTCGTTTAAGGTTCTTCCCCTCATAAATGCCAGAGGCGCAACCTCGATAGCTCCTTTCTCTAAAAGCCTCGATGCCTTATCGTAGTCCAGCATGTCAAAAAGCGCGTCCAATAGCGGCCTTAAGTACGGGTCAACTTTCTGAGAGAGGTCGCCGGGAAGAAACCCGAGCTTTTCCCCAGCCTCAACAGCGGGCCTAGTCAGTATTATACGGTTCACTTCTTTATTGACGAATGCCGACACTGCCATAGCCATTGCAAGATAGGTCTTTCCCGTCCCTGCAGGGCCGACACCGAACACGATATCATGCTTTCGTATCGACTCTATATAAAGTTTTTGCGTAAGACTCTTGGGTGCTATAATCCTCTTCCTTGTAGATACGCATATGGTATCGAGAAATATATCTTCGAGCTTAATGTCGTTTTCTTCCACAATACGGGAAGCAAGCTCCAGGTCTCCGGGGTTAAGAGTGTAGCCCTTTTCGATGAGGGCGTATATTTCCTTTAAGAGCTTGTGAGCTGACTGGACCTCCACGTCTTCACCTTCGAAACTCAGCTTGCCGCCTCTTGAGTGGATCTTCACACCGTAAAGGTTCTCTACTTCCTTTAGGTTTGTATTTTGCTGTCCGTAGAGCTCTTTTATTATCGCATTATCCTCAAACTCAAGCTCTCTCTTAACGCCGTTTTCAAAAACTGTGGAATCTTGCATAGCAGTTAGCGGTATCCTCCTTGGGAATCTAGACTATAGAGTTCAATCTCCGGTATTATTTCAGCTTCAATATATAGGCAATATATTGATGTCATATGATCTTTTTATACAAGCAGTTGATAAACCTGGAACAGGTTTCATTCAGGTTGGTGCGGTTTATTTTCGATACCCCAATAGGATTATTACTATTCAATACTGATAATTATAACAGAATGGGGAATAAAACCAAGCACGAAAAGCCCACTTAGTCTGCGCTCAGGGGCTAATTTTCTCTTATTGTCGAAGGGTCGGGATACTTAAAATCGTAAGCGGTCAGGCTCTTTAATTTCCCCGAGTTAACGATTTTATATGCACTTTTTTCCGATTCTTCAAACTCCGGGGGATCAAAACCGCCGATCCCTGCCTGCTCTGTGTAGTAGTCCTTTCTATTGGGATGTATATCGGCACACGCGTTAAAAGTCTCTTCCCAAACACCTTTTTTCAATATAGTTTCGATAACCCCGATACAGTCGTCACGGTGTATCAGGTTTACCGGGGAGCCCCCACCTGTAAGCCCCTTTCTCCCGGAAAGGAAGGCTCCGGGCTTTCGGTCATACCCAATCAGACCACCGAACCTTAGCACGGTTGTTTTGAAATTTTTATTATCCAGAAGTAACCTCTCTATTGAAAGTAGCGCTCTTCCTGACAATTTCTCGGGTGAAATGGCGTCTTCCTCAACCACTTCGCGGTTTAGATCGGGATATACGGACGTTGAGCTTACGAAGATTATCTTAGTGACCTGACTATACCTGAGCTCTGATAATAGGGATTTTATCTGAGCTTCGTGATAGGTCTCTATATCATCTCTTCTTTCGGG
>DEIM01000026.1:906-2376 GCA_002352485.1 Candidatus Dadabacteria bacterium UBA2774 | reverse complement strand
GGGTTAAGCGATATATAGTATGACTCTATCCCATTTGATTTCAGGTGACTCAATTGACCTGGGCTCCTGGTCGAACCTTTTACACTATAGCCCTTCTCAAGCAGGCTTTCTGCCAGAGGAAGCCCCAGCCAGCCGCATCCCAGTATGCTTACAGATTTCATATTGTTTTACCGTTGTTTTAGAATGAAGAGATTATACCTGTGATGTTAAAACCTCGGGAATAATATCCGAATAGATACAACACACTAGCCGCATCACATTAAGTTACAGCAGCTATGTTCGAATATATAAATCAGTTTAAGGGATGACCCACTACGAGAAACTGATTGGCAGCTACGTTCTGCAGATTTGACGTGGAGCCATCGAGCCATTCAATGTCTATATCATCTAAGACTTCAGCACTACCTAGACCGAAATGAGCGTATGCCGGGTTCTGTGAAACAAAGTTGCTTCCGGCTCTGATCTCTCTTATCTGCTTCTGACCAGAAGCAGTAATAATGATCTTGGCACCCACGCCCTGTGTGTTGGGCGGAAGCCCGGTAAGGCTTATATTGATGAAGTTATTCTGGTTCCCGCCGTCGTTCCTAAACATCTTCACCTGCTGGTCGTTATTGGTTATAAATATATCTATATCTCCGTCCTTATCGTAATCAAAGCAAACGATTCCCCTGCCCTGCCCGGTATCGTTCAGTCCAAGCTCTTGCGCGCTCTCCGTAAAAGTGCCGTTACCGTTTGATATGAACACCCTTGCAGGATCATTAAAATACTCTCCTGCGCTCGGTGTGCTGAAACCATTTACGTGTACCAGGTCCGGGTTAGTGTCGTTGTTGAGATCGGCAAAACAGCTTCCCCAGCCCCAGAAGCCATGCTCGACACCTGCGGGCTCCGTTACGTTTGTGAATACCCCATTCCCGTTATTTCTGTAAAGGCGGTTTCCGGAAACGCCCCAGTTCGCCTCAGCCACGCCGTTTGGGTCATAAATACTCGAAACAAACCAGTCGAAATCAAGATCGTTGTCATAATCGCCAACAGCAGCCCCCATACCGTTCTCATCATCGATTACATCAGTCGTCGTTTCTAAAAACGTCCCGTCTTTCTGATTGATGAATATCTTTGACGTGCCAAAATCGCCGGCTATGAGCATATCGAGGTATCCGTCGTTATTTATATCCGACCAGTTGGGTGTGAATCCTAAAGGAAACTGTCCCCAATATACCGGTGCAATACCGCTCTCGATACTCACATCGGTGAATGTGCCGTCTCCGTTGTTTCTCCACAGATGCTCCGAGGATTGGTCACTGAAAGCTACTCCCGATCCCCAATGCGTCATAAAGAGGTCCAAGTCACCGTCCATGTCATAGTCGCCGAATGCTGAAGAGAAAGTGTATTTTTTACTAACGCTATCAAGCATGGAGTCAGATGTAACATCGCTGAATGTTCCGTCTCCGTTATTATTGAACAGAAGCACCT
>DEIM01000026.1:0-767 GCA_002352485.1 Candidatus Dadabacteria bacterium UBA2774 | reverse complement strand
AAATCCACCCAGCCGTCGTTGTCATAGTCGCCCGCTGCTACCCCACCTGAGATTCTTTGAGGCTCCGATTCGGGCCCGCCGCTCATAAAACCGTGTTTAAAATTAAGCCCTGCCTGAGTGGTAACATCGGTAAAATTAAATTCTATTGAATTATCAGTCTGAGAATTGTTATTCCCACCGTCTTTACTGCAACTTCCGACTAATGCAAAGCTCATCAGGAAGATCGTGAAAGTAAAGAATAACGGTCTTCTTAGCGGTCTGATATTCTTAGCGCTCATCCACTTTTTCATTTGTATTACCCTCCCCTATTGTGAAACAAATGAAATCATTATCAGGAAAAACTAAAAAAATTTCCTGTATACCTCATACTGACTATTGTATTACTATACCCGCGAATAAGTCCGGCACATCTTACAAACTTTGCTCAGCCCATGAGTCTATCCAGGGCCTCATGATACTTTTCTGAGGACTTTATTATTACATCTTCAGGCAGATCAGGCGCGGGCGGGTTTTTATCCCAGCCGATCGAGCTCAGATAGTCCCTTACGAACTGCTTGTCAAAGCTCTTCTGTCCCCTGCCGGGCTCATAGTCGTCCTTGGGCCAGAACCTTGATGAATCGGGCGTAAGCGCCTCGTCGATCAGAATCAGCTGACCACCCTCGTCAAGACCGAATTCAAATTTTGTATCGGCAATTATTATCCCTTTCTTGTCCGCTATGTCTCTTGCTTTGGAATAGAGCGCAATACTTACGTCCCTAACCTTTTCC
>DEIM01000111.1:344-18419 GCA_002352485.1 Candidatus Dadabacteria bacterium UBA2774 | reverse complement strand
GAGGTGACCGCAATATCGGCGCACGGATACCTTTCTGTGCAGGACAATTACAGAATAATGTCGTGCGGGGCAAGTATGGGTGAAGGGTACGGCCCGATTGTGGTGTCAAAAGAGCCTATCGACACTCTAGAGGGTAAAAAGATCGGGGTTCCGGGAAAGCTTACCTCGGCGTTTTTACTACTCAGTATTTTTGAAGACGGCTTTATACCTGTAGAGATGGCGTTTGATGAAATAATGCCCGCCGTTGAGAACGGGGAAATAGAAACAGGGCTCCTGATACACGAAGGCCAGCTTACTTATGAAGAAGCCGGGCTCCATATGTATCTTGAACTTGGTGAGCTCTGGGCAAAAGACACGGATTTACCTCTTCCTCTCGGGTTAAATGTCGTGAGGCGAGACATAGACGAACAGCTTCAGAGAGAGATACTGAGAGTCCACAAAGAGAGCATAGAATACGGTCTAGCCCATAAGGATGAGGCCTTGGAATACGCAATGGAATACGGAAGGGGAATGGAAGAAGAGGTCGGAGAAAAATTCGTTCTTATGTACGTGAATGAATTCACAATTGACCTCGGAGATAAAGGTAAGGCAGCGCTCGAATATTTATTTAAAAGGGCGCACGAGAAGGGTCTAATCGAAAAAGAAGCAAGGCTTGATATACTGGAGCCCTAAAATCTGATTTCATAAAGAGAAGGGACCATGCCTCAAGAACTCGGGTTTTTGATAAACGGAAAATGGCTTAAAAGCGAAACCAAGAGGGAGATAAAAAGCCCTTATAACGACGAAGTAGTGGGCGTAATAAATATTCCCGATTTAGATACCGCTATTGAGTCCGTAAATTACGCAGAGAAAGCATTTACTGAAACAAAAAAAAGCCCCTCACACCTTAGAAGAAGGATCCTTGGTGAGATAGCCCGGGGAATTGAAGAGAGAAAAGAAGAATTTGCAAAAGCTCTTGTACTGGAAGGAGGAAAACCTCTTAAGACCGCAAGGGTAGAAGTAGACCGGGCTGTTACGACTTTCTCAATAGCTTCAGAGGAAACCAACAAATTTGGTGAAGGCGAGCTTTTACCGATAGACACCGTACCCGGAAACGAGGGCATGTTCGGTATAACAAGAAGGTTCCCGCTTGGAGTGGTTATGGGAATATCCCCCTTTAATTTCCCTTTAAATTTAGTCGCGCATAAAGTGGCCCCCGCGATTGCGTGCGGTAACACAATGCTGCTGAAGCCCGCCTCTCAGACCCCTATATCGGCACTAATGCTTGGGGAGATAGTAGCAGAGTCGGAACTGCCTCCCGGTGCGCTTAATATTCTGCCGCTCCCGGGAGCATCGATAGAACCTGTTATTGATGATCCGCGGATAAAAAAAGTATCGTTCACCGGTAGCGACGAAGTTGGCTGGGAATTAATGAAAAAGTACACCAAGAAAAAAGTGACACTCGAGCTTGGTGGTAACGCGGCGGTGATTGTAGACGAAGACCCGCCCGACATTGAGTTTGCAGCTAAGAGAAATGCCTGGGGAGCGTTCTATCAGGCTGGGCAGAGCTGTATATCGGTACAGAGGATGTACGTTCACGAAAAGATATTCGATGAGTATATGGATAAATTCATAGCTGCCACTAAGGCGCTTAAGCTCGGCGACCCGATGCTGGAAGACACTGACATAGGGCCCGTTATCGACGATCATTCGGCTGACCGAATTATGGAATGGATCGACGAGGCCTTGGATATGGGAGCCAAGCTTATAACCGGAGGAGGCAGGGATGGTAGAATGATCGAGCCCACGGTATTAATGGATGTCAACGAGACCGTTAACATGTTCTGCAGTGAGGTATTCGGCCCTGTAATTCTTGTGGAAAGCTACAGTGATTTTGACAAGGCTTTGGAGAATGTAAACAACAGCAGATACGGACTTCAGGCCGGAGTGTTTACAAAAGATATGAAGAGGGCGTTTAAGGCTTATGAGGCGCTGGAAGTGGGAGGTGTCGTGGTAAACGATTACCCGAGCTTTAGGGTTGAAAATATGCCTTACGGCGGCGTCAAGGATTCGGGAGTCGGTAAGGAAGGACTCCGCTATGCAATAGAGGACATGACTGAGCTTAAACTAATGGTAGTGAATCTAAATTACTGAACTTATTAGCCATCAAGACTTAGAACAACAATTACCCGGCCTTCTTATCAATAAAATTTAAACCGGACAATACATCTAAAGTTTTAGTATTACTATTCCGAGATAAAAATTCCGCTAAATCATCCGGCTGGTCTATATCAAGAGCAATCCTTGAGTTTCTAAAGGTATCGCAGTGAATTCCCCTTTCCTTAGCCTCATCCATGTGCTTTCTGAAGCTGTCATCGCCGAAACGAGAGGGGATCGCATCAGGTGGCTTTCTTAAAATTGCATTTGTTCCGAAGTCGTCTCTTGCCGGAACGAGAATTACACAAGGGGTTTCCCTCTCTTTCTCAAGGACAGAATCAATATCCTCAGATGTAATCAATGGAGCGTCTCCGGGTATAACAAGGACAGACTCAGCCCCCTTTTCTATAGATATCCGGGATGCGTAATCGACAGAGTGGCTCTCACCCTTCTGCTCGGTCTCCTCTATAACCTCTATCCCGTAAGAGAGCGCGATCTCAATGGCACGGCGGTCCATGGTTACCACGAAACTGCGGTCTGCAAGCTTGGAGCCTTGTACCGCAGTAAGCACGTCCTCCAACATAGCATAGGCAAGAGCAGTCCTGTCCTCTTGAGACAGTACGGAGGACAGTCTCTCTTTGGCTTTAGATAGGTCCTTTACGGGGACTATGACGAATTTCATATTCTCTCAATATTAGATTGAAATTATAATCTTTCCGATTCATGCATTAGGATCTAAGATGTATCGGAAGAACGATATAATACCCAAATTAAATTAATTCTACAGATTAACCCCTTGGGGATCGGTTGGCCGAATTATCTATCAATTGGATAATAGCACTAATCGCAAGTTATAATTCTCGCGGAGCTTATCATGCAAAAGGACGCACTATACCAAGACCTGGAGAATTCCCTCAGAAAAGAGCTCAGAGGAGAGGTGCGTTTCGATAAGCTCAGCAAAATCCTATACAGCACAGACGCAAGCAACTACAAGATTGAGCCGATCGGCCTGGTTATACCAAAAACGGTTGAGGATGTAATTGCTACAGTAGGAATCTCCGCAAGCTACGGAGTCCCGATACTCCCGAGGGGTGGGGGTACAAGCTTGACGGGCCAGTCGATAGGGCATGCGCTGATCATAGATTTTTCCAAATACCTGAACAAGGTATTGCACGTTGATAAAGATTCAAAGACAGCTCGAGTAGAACCGGGCATATATCTCGACAACATGAACCGAGAGCTAAGAGAACACGGGTTGATGTTCGGTCCGGACCCCTCTTCCTCAAAGGTAGCAACGCTCGGAGGGGTAGTCGGTACCAACGCGACTGGAGCGCATTCCATCCTGTACGGAATGGCCGGAGACAATGTCCTAGCCTCAAAGATCATATCAGCAGGAGGAGAGCTTTTAGACCTGCAAGCAGTCTCAAAGAATGAAATATCGAGAAAATCAAAAGGGAGCGATTCAGCAGCGCTACTTTACACAAAGCTACAAAACCTGAGAAATACATACACAGATACTATTGAGGCAAACTTCCCACGCCATTGGCGCCGCTCATCGGGTTACAGCTTAAACTACATGTTGGAGGAACCGTTTAACCCGGCCAAGCTGCTTGCGGGATCTGAAGGTACTCTCGCTATTCAATCTGAATTTACGCTTAAGCTTGAGCCACTTCCTCTGCTCAGAGGCCTGACTATACTTCAGTTTGAGGACTTTGCCACAGCTATGGAGTCCGTCCCTTTTATACTGAAGCACGAACCTTCTGCAATTGAGCTCATTGACAGAATATTAATCGATCTAACTAGAGAGCACGCCGGTTTTTCTCAGATGCTATCTTTTGTTGATGGCAGCCCCGAGGCAATCCTGGCCATAGAGTTTTACGGAGCCAGTGAAAAAGAAATCGGCAAAAAGGCCCGAAACCTTATTGATGCACTTAGGAGACGAAAGACTCATTTTAAGGGGAGTGTGGCGCTTACGCCTGAGGCACAGGCAAACGTTTGGAACGTGAGAAAAGCGGGGCTTGGGCTACTCGTGAGTAAGCCAGGTGATTTTAAGCCTATTGCGTGTATTGAAGACGTATCTGTTCCGGTGGATAAGCTCCCTGAATATGCCTACAGCATTAGGGAGCTCACAAAAAAGCTTGGCACGAGTGCTGCATTTTACGGCCATGCGAGCGCGGGCTGTTTGCACATAAGACCCTTCGTTAACCTTAAAACTCAGGGCGGAGTCAAGATTATGGAAGAGCTGAGTGAAGAGGCGCTTGAGCTTACGGAAAAGCTTGGGGGCGTAATGAGCGGTGAGCACGGGGACGGGATACAGAGGAGCTACCTAAATGAGAGGCTGTTCGGAGAAGAATTATACGGAGCAATGAAGGAGCTAAAGAGTGCGTTTGATCCCGAGGGCCGTCTTAATCCCGGAAAGATTGTTGAGTCGCTATCTCCCACGGAAAACCTACGCTACGGGCCGTCTTATGAGACGATAAAACTAAAAACCTACCTCGATTGGTCTAAAGATTTGGGATTTGATAGCGCTGTGGAGATGTGCAACGGGCAGGGAGTATGCAGAAAGTTAGAAGAGGGCATAATGTGCCCCTCATTTAAGGCAACTAAAGATGAGAAAGACACAACAAGAGCGAGGGCGAACACGCTTAGGGAAGCGCTGTCAGGGGACTTACCCGCAGATGCGCTTACGAGCAGAGAAATGTATGAAGTCTATGATCTGTGTATATCTTGTAAGGCCTGTAAGACTGAATGTCCGTCGAGCGTGGACGCTGCAAAGATGAAGCTTGAATTCCAGGTTCATTACAATAAATCACATGGACTATCATTAAGACGACGGCTCTTTGGGCACATTCACAAGATGAGCAAATACTCTTCGAATGTCCCAAGACTATCGAACCTATTTATCGATAATCCCATAACAAAAACAATACTGTCTAAAATAGGAATTACGTTTGAGCGCACTCTTCCATTAGTGTCGAGCGAAATTTTTACCGACTGGTTCAAGAGGAGAAACCAGAGCGTTATTAATAAAAATGGTAAGAAAGTAGTCTATTTCCACGATACGTGGGCTTCTTACTACATGCCCGAGGTTGGTAAGGCTGCGGTAAGGCTTCTGGAAGCGGCAGGATTTGAGGTTATTCTCGAAGAGAAAAGAGTATGCTGCGGGAGACCGATGCTGAGTGAGGGAATGGTGGAAGAAGCACAAGGTCTTGCATGGAAGAACGTATCGATACTTCTTCCTTATGTAAACGAAGGAATACCGATAGTCGGCACTGAGCCCAGTTGTATACTGACATTCAGGGACGAGTACAGCTACCTGTTACCCGAAGATGAATACGCAAAGACCCTGGCTGATAACAGCTATCTCTTGGAAGAGTTTTTGTACAGCCTTCATATAAAAAAGAAACTCGATATTAAATGGAAAAACGAAGGGCCTGAGGTTCTTTATCACGGTCACTGTCACGAGCGCTCGATGATTGGAGACAATACGGCACTAGAGCTTTTGGCAATGTCCGGATGTAAAGCAGAGCCGAGCGGGGCCGGCTGCTGTGGTATGGCAGGGGGCTTCGGGTACGAGAGCGAGCACTATAGCGTATCGCGAGCGATCGGAGAAGACAGGCTATTTCCGAAGGTTAAAGATACCGCCTACGATACTATAGTCGCGGTCTCGGGCTTTTCTTGCAGTCATCAGATAGAACACTTTACGGGAAGACAAACTAAGCATATAAGCATGGTATTGGCCGATCAGCTGAGAGAAAGTTGAGTTATAAAATCCTTTATAAATTGTACTAGTTTTTCAAAACCCTCCGGTGATGATCCGGGGTCTCTCAGCTCCCGAACTATCTCGAGCTGCATTGAAGGAACACAGAGCTTCCTGGCCGCATACTTTGTAACAGTCATCTGCTTTGCCGCAGGAAATATATCTTCTCTGCCGATACTTATGCCGAAAGACTCTGATGAACTCAAGAGCGCATCGAAATAATGCTCATTCCCTAGAAGAAACTCCCTGGATTTACCTGTGCCTGGAAATATATCGACCCTTCGTCCGGGTCCTGTGCCGTGAAGGTCTAATAGGAACTTAAAATCTGACCCGCTTACGATTTCTGAGAGTTTGGTCTTAAACGGTGAATTGTCATAGTAGTTGGGATCGGTTTCAGACAAGCAATTTGTATAGAGTACGTGACAACCAGTAATGTTATGTAATAGGTTGGCAAGGGCGCCGGTGAAAAACTCCTGACGCTTGAGCTTTCCCATGCGCACATGGGCCGTAGCGTGAGGGGCAGTGACTAACACAGGTATGTCTCCTGTTATGTATATCTGCTCATCTGATTGTGTTGAAGCCGGCTCTCTATAAACCTTCTTCTGTAATATCTCAAAATTTAGCGCAAACGCAGATGGTTCGGTTTTGGCCAGAGATGAAAATCGTCTCCACCTACCCTCCTTGATCCTGTGCTCATTCGTGATTCTGTTTTTAAACGAAGCTCCCGCCTGGTAAGTAAAAAATTCCATACCGTTATGGTTTAACAAAACCCTTTCAAATAATCCCGATTCCACCTGCTCAACCTGGTCGAGCTTTCTTAATTTCCCCTCGGGGTCAGGCATCAAATAAAGCTCGCCAGAGATTATATTTTCAGATTCCTCCTCAAATAGCGCAACCGGATAGCCGCTACCCGTATCATACAGACTCCCGGGAACTTCAATATATCTTATAAGAGGGCAATCACTCAGGTACCGACATTTCTCCTCACCCTTGAGTAAAGTCCCGTATACAAAGAGGGTTTTGCACAAGTCAGTCATTTCAGCCATATGACCCAAATTATGTCCGGGAGTAGAGAATATTTCCCCGGACCATAAGCATGTCTAAATTCTTACTTGTAGACGATATTACGGACAAGTAGGGATCGTTTGAGCGGTTATCGGAGTTAAGAAAGATGAGATCGGCCTCTTTACCTTTTTCAATGCTGCCTGTTTTATCTTCTATATATAGTGCTTTGGCGCCGCCTAGAGTAGCGCAGTAAACAGATCTACTTGCTGCGTCTTTCCCTAAAGAAAGTGACATCAAGAGATGAAGCGAGCGGAGCTCTTCAAAATAGTCCAGATTATAGTTGCTCGAAAGCCCGTCGGTCCCAAGACCGAGCCTTTCGAGACCCCGGTAATTTTCCAGGGGAGGTGCGCCCACTTGAAGAAACAAATTACTCCTCGGGCAAAGGACTATGCCCACATTTTTATTTCGTATCTCGTGAACTTCTTCTGGCTTCACCTGAACCATATGTACGGTAGTAACTCCGGGACCGTCAAAAAAATCCATTTCATCCAGATACGAGAAGGGAGTTTCGGCCATACTTCTTGAAAAGGGTTTTTTATTTATTATCGGAAATATCGTACTCTCAAAAGCGTTCTCTTTCCCGCGCACAAATTCCATTTCATGAGGGCTTTCGGCAAGATGGATACCCAGCGGTATTTTACTCTTCTCATGAGATTGAATTACCTTTTTAAGAAGCCCGGGTGAACAGGAGTAAGGAGCATGCGGGAAGAGCCTTTCCTCGAATAGGGGTTCGGATTCAAAATTGCTTAAGTCAGACGTTTCATCTTTTGAGTCCAGCACCTCTCTAAAGAGCACGGTTCTTAAGCCTGAGCGTTTTAAAAAGGGCTTATCTATGCCTCCGTAAGAGGAAATCTCGCCTACGGTTGTGACGCCGCTCGATATAAGCGCCTCTATTCCCTCTTTAACTGAACTCTCTATGGTCTTCTCTGCAATAGGCTCTCTCTTTGCTCTGATAATTTGCTTGAGCCAGCCTGTAAACCCCTGAAATACCCCTATTTTCTCTTTAATCCATCCAAGCTCAAGGTGAACGTGGGCGTTTATAAACCCCGGCATGAGGATGCCGCTGCCGAGCTCAAGAATTTCTACACCATCATTGGCCCTCATGAGTTTTTGCCTGGTTCCTATGTCCTTAATAACACCATCTTCAATAAGGACTGCCGAATCATTAATGGGAGGAGAAGAGATCGGAAGAACGGTGTCTGCGGTTAATAGGAGCTTACTCATGGTTTAGATAGTTCATTTTGATTTTGAGCCAATGGAGCTCATATTACGAAAGAGATTCAATTCTATCCAGCATATCTTTGCTGAGAGAACCCGCTGCAACCTCTTCCACAGCGCCCCTCATCTTGATCGTCCAATCTTCTCTAATCTCGATATCGAGCTCTCCTCCCGGCATAGATATGGTTACAGTGCGGTCCGTAAGTCCGTTCTTTACACAGGCTGAAGCAACGGCGCACGAACTGCTGCCCGAAGCAAGCGTATACCCAGCCCCCCTTTCCCAGATAAGAATCTCGACCCTATCTCTTGAGACGGGCTTAGCAAGCTGAAGGTTTATGCGATTAGGAAACATCTCATGGTTTTCGATCAGCGGACCTAAGAGTTTGATATAACCCTCATCAAGCTCGTCCATAAACACAACACAATGCGGATTGCCGACAGAAACCGCTGTGAACTTTAATATTTCTCCTTCAACAATGAGCTCTTCGTCTACGACTTCCCTGTCTTCTCCGCTAACCGGAATTAGCGTGCTCCTGAAGATTGCCTCTCCCATTTCAACCGTGACGAAAGGCACCCGCTCGTCTTTCACCTCAAGCTCTGCCGAAACGATGCCGCCCAGTGTATCGATCGTAAACTTTTGATTATGGGCATGGCCGTGCTCGTAGAGATACTTTGCGAAAATCCTGAGCCCGTTTCCGCTTTTCTCGGCTTCACTCCCGTCAGGGTTAAGTATCCTGAGACCAAAATCGGTTCTATCTGAGGGGACCAAGAGAAGTATGCCGTCAGACCCGATACCGTAATTCCTGTCGCATAGGAGTTTTGTGATTTCGGGATTCAAATCGAAGGTAAGGTCCGATGCGTCCATGACGAAATAGTCATTCCCAAGCCCGTGCGATTTTACGAATCGGTTCATATTTTTACTCCCTAATCGGCATTGTACTTAAGCTAAGATTAGATTATTCATTGGAAAACTCAACAATTTCATATGTTTAATTGTATTAAGAGTCCGCATTCAACAGGATCAATCGCGAAGAATCCGTAACGAAAAGATCATTCGAGGATTACGTTTCCCCCGTAGCCGCGTCTTCTGAGGTTAGAGGCTGCTTTCTTAGCGTCTTTTTCACTGGAATATCTGCCGACCCTGACCCTGTGGTAATCATCCCCCCCGACTTTCACTGTTTCGATTCTTACTTCGTCGTATTCTATATCGAGCTTTCTTTTCACGCCCATAGCCGCAGTCATCTCTCTGTAAGACCCGACTTGTACGGTGTAATGAGCGTCAAAATAACTGCCGCTCCTCAAAGAAGGCGTCGACATTACTTCCACTTTCACCTTGACCGTACCTTTTTGTATCATGTCGATCGTTTTTGCGGGCGCATGCGATAGGTCAATAATGCGGTCCCCGACGAAGGGCCCTCTGTCGTTTATCTTGACTACGACGTCACGCCCGTTCTCTAAATTGGTCACGCGAACAACAGTACCCATGGGGAGACTCTTGTGAGCAGCGGTATAGGCGTACTTACTGAACCTCTCTCCGCTTGCAGCATAATTATTGTGCTCGTCGATCCCGTACCAGGATGCGATGCCTACTTGCGTATCACCCTCGGTTACATAAGGCCTTTCCTCGGTGCTGCTTTCATATACGTTTGTAGTATCGACAGATTTTTTGCCGCACGAGAAAAACACAGGAAGAACTATCAATAGTAGTAATGCCTTAATACGCATATAAAGAAATTTAACACAAGGAAGCCAATTTCTAAAGATTAGCACTCACATGCGGTCGGGACCTGGTTAACTTTCAGGCTTAGAGACGATTTCTACTCTTACCCTTGTGACGCCCCGGCTTAAGATTCCTATGCTGCCGGCCGCTGCACGGGAAATATCTATTATACGCCCTCTTATGAACGGCCCTCTGTCATTAACCGTAATAACTACTTCTTTTCCGTTTCTCAAATTTATAACTCTTACCAGTGTGCCGAAAGGGAGGCTTCTGTGGGCGCCGGTAAATGAGTGCTGATCAAACCTCTCTCCGCTAGCCGTCTTTTTTCCGTGGAGATATTTCCCGTACCACGAGGCGTTACCATACTGCGGATATAGTTCATCTGAGAATGAAGACAACGGTAGTAATAAAAACAGTATAGCGGCTGTAGATATGAATATTTTATTTAACATTACCCGTCCCCAGAACTATTCTCCCTTAGTTTCCTTGAGATTGTCAAGGATTCGCATACAATTATCCAGAATACGACAAGACGGAAGCACAAGGAAATACTATGCAGCAGACACTCGAAGACTTTTCACTAATTAGAAGACTCCCCCCCTATGTGTTCAACATAGTAAACGAGTTAAAGTATAGGGCCAGGGCACGGGGTGAGGATATTATCGACCTTGGAATGGGAAATCCGGACCAGGCCACACCTGAGCACATTGTAAAAAAACTCGTAGAAGCATCTGAAGACCCAAGGGCGCACCGCTACTCTGTTTCTGCAGGCATTCCCAAGCTCAGGCTCGCAATATGCGACTGGTATAAGAGAACGCGTGGAATTGAGCTTGACCCAGAGACCGAAGCTGTGGTCACAATAGGCTCAAAAGAGGGTATATCGCATCTCATGCTCTCGATACTCTCGCCCGGAGATATGGTTATTGTGCCTAATCCCGCATACCCCATACACCTGTATTCGGTCATTATAGCTAGGGGAGACGTCCAGAGCGTCCCTTTAACTGAGGGGCCTGAGCTTATAGAGTCGATTGAAAAAGCCGTAAAAGAAGTATGGCCAAAGCCAAAAGTGCTGATGATATCATTTCCGAATAACCCGACGACCCATACCGTGGACCTGGACTTTTTTAAGGACATCTACGAGCTGGCAAAGGAGACGGGGCTTATAGTTGTGCATGATTTCGCATATGCTGAGCTTTGTTTCGACGGGTATAAAGCACCTAGCTTCCTCGAAGTTCCGGGTGCAAAAGAAGTGGGCGTCGAGTTCTATTCTCTATCAAAGAGCTATAACATGCCGGGCTGGCGTGTGGGGTTCATGGTCGGGAACCCAAAGATAGTGGCTGCGCTTAAGAGGATTAAAAGCTACATGGACTACGGTATATTCGCGCCTATTCAGGTTGCAGCCATAGCAGCTCTGAACGGTCCGCAAGACTGTGTAGATGGGATACGAGACCTCTATAAGCTCCGCCGTGACAGACTGGTCGAAGGGCTCTGCAGAGCAGGCTGGAACATACCTAAACCCCAGGGCACGATGTTCGTATGGGCGGAAATACCCGAGGAGTTTAAGCATATGGGGTCGCTTGAGTTCTCTAAACTCCTTATTGAGGAAGCTAAAGTGGCGGTATCACCCGGCGTAGGATTCGGCAATTACGGAGAGGGATATTTAAGGTTTGCACTTGTGGAAAATGAAATGAGAATAATGCAGGCCGTAAGAGGGATTAGAAAATTTCTCAATAGTAAGTAGCCCGTCTTAAGTTCTTAATAGTCAAAATTAAAGAAGAGATCTGCTCCCGTTTCGTCCCCGATCGCGCTCTCAACGGTTAAGAAATCAAAGATTCTGTATTCTATTACAGCTCTGTTGGCGGTTACGATAGATGACTGCACCCCGGGGCTGAAGAAATATCTTTGATAGAAAAAGCGCTCGTATGAGTAACGCTCATATCCTACATAGAGGTCTTCTGTCACGTATTTACCTACCTCAATACCGGTTTCACCAAACCCGGTCTGTCCACCCTTTATCGTAATAACATCCACTGCGAATTGGTCCCCGAACATATCCCTGATCTCATCCACCGCCATACTGCCTAGAAACTCACCGGCCTTTTCCTGAAAAGCCACACGGTCATCCGTTCCGAGCGTATCGGAGGAAGTCCCGAACACTAAATATGAAACTATTTCGTTTTCCTCAAGAGGGGGGTCGCTCGAGAGCTGAATCTTGGGCTTTTCAGCAGTACCCGTAATGTTTATATAAACTTCGATGCTGGATATCTCGTAGAGCGCTCTGACATCGATAAACGGATTTATTATTTCCTTGCCCCTGAAGCTCACGGTGCCGCCCTGGATGACAAAGAGCTTGCCCATGAATTGATATTCGCCCCTTACCACATCTATATTTCCAGTCACGATGTAGGGCTCTTTTAATTTCTTATTTATCTCAAGTTTACCCTCGACCTCGATATTCGCGCCGCTTCCTTTAACCCAAGAGTCTTTAGGGATATCAACATTAAGCTTCATCTCCACATATTCTATGAAATAATCAGTTTCTCTTTTATCTGTATAGATAAACTCCTCGCGCTCAGCCTCTCTGTGGTCTACGAACTTTATATTCTCTACGATTTTTATGGGCTTTTCGGGAACGATCACTTCAATGTCGCGGGCCGTTATATCCCCTGTGATGAGAGCGTTTAACATTTCTCCCTTAACATCAATCTGCCCGTACATCTTTGCTGTAACATCGGTCGGGGTAGCCCTTACCATGAGACCGTTGAGCACACCCTTGCCTGTGTACTTGAGAGTGCGAAAATCCACGCTGCCCTCAAACGTCCCATCCCCTTCTTCAGTCTTAATCCTAAGGGGATGAAGTATTCCTTGCTTGCCACTCATTTCAAAAACAGCCTCTGGTATCCGGACCTTATTTGCAAGAGAGTACATTTTAAGATTTACATCTTTGACCTCTATCTTGCCGTTTACATTAGGGTCCATTCCGCTGCCCGATGCGGTGAGGTCGATAATTAATTTCCCGTCTATAGTTTTAAGCTCCTCGTTAAAAGCTATGAGGGGGCTGAGATCAATACCGTCCGATTTTATATTCGCATTGAAAGTTGTGTTCTGAAAGCTTTTCTCGAAATCCTTTTGAGTGAGGTCAACCTTGGCCTGTGCTGTAGCTGAGAGGATGGACTTAGAGTTATCGTATATGTGAAACCCAAGATCAATATCGCCTTTTGAGAACAACATATCGAGTGTGATACGGTCGCTATTGAAATTCATATACTGCAAGTTATTCGCCTGAATACTGGCATCTACATCGGGGAAATTGAGAGACGGCCCGAAATTGATTACACCTGAGACCTGGCCTTTTAGCGGGAATTGAAAATTAAGGAGCTCCGAAACATCTAGGAGATCGATCTTTTTGAGCTCGATCTTCGCTTGAAGAGTGTTGTCGAATCCGACCTCGGCATCGCCTATTATATAATTATCCTTATGATGTAAATTAAAAGAGCTAAGTTTTAATCTGTCCTTGAATATTTTTACATCGATAGACTCCTTATTTGTAAGGACAGACTTTTCAATGTTGATATTAACGTTATCGATTTCAAGTGACGTCTCATCCTCCATCAGATCCCTGAGCTTAAAATCCATTGAATATTTTCTCTCATTTGATTCCAAGACGCTCAGTTTACCGTCTACACCCCCGGCCGCGCTCTGTGCATTAAACTTTACGGTCTCGATTTCTCTCCCGTTAAAAAAAGTGTCTCTCAGCGTTCCGCCGGCGCGGATTTTAAGATCTGAGAAATCAAAATTAGTATCGCCCGAGAAATCAAAACGTCTTATTTTCAATGCATCGTTGTCATAAGAAAAATCTAATCCTGTTGCTGTAAGTGTTAATTGAGGTGCGTCTACATCACCGCTCAATTTCCCTTTGGCATTTAAAGAGCCCGTTAATTGAACATCCGGGGTAAATGTAGAGACAACACCGAGGTCTTTAAAATCAATATCATAATTAATCCCGCGGCTCCCTGGGCTCCCGAATATTCCGCTCACATTGGCGCCTATCTTATCGGAATCAAGAACAAGCGATCTTAAAGTGAGTACGTTCTTACTAAACGAAGCATCGATTATCCCCCGCTCTAAACTCATATCGAATATGCTTGAGGGCTCAAATTCGGCTTTAACCGAGCCTTCGAAATTCTGAGGGAATTCCCCCTCTAACCCCAAAACCCCCTTTAGCTTGAAGCTCGCGCTCAGATCACTCGCGTACTGATCATCTTCCAGAAGTGGGGCCAGGTTGGCGTTTAAAAACTTCACATCAAAATCATAGTCTAATTTGGAGTCGGCTAATTTTAGAGGTCCTACGAGATTTATTTCACCTACGGTACCGCTTACGATTTTAAGGTCTTTAAAATCAAAAAGCGCGCTGAAAGGCTCTGAATCACTCCAACTGCCCTTAAAGTTAATATTCGAATTTACATCTGCGCTGTATTTTTGAGCTATTTCCTCATCGGTAAGATCCTCAGATTGCTGAAAGAGTTTTAGTACTTCCGCTGTCTGAAGCGCTTCAAGAGATATATTGATATCGACAGAGTTATGTCCGGTACCCTCCATTATCTCTTCTAAATAAAGGCTGCCTTGAAGCGTTGCCTGACCAAAGTCGGTATTTAGTGTGCCCTCCGTAAAATCCAAATCATTGCCCTTAATGACAATTTTATCCACCCCGCCTCCGATTTTGGTATCCATAAGCAATGAATCTACAAGTTTAAGCTCTGCCGTGCCATCGATCTCCTCGTAGTCCTTATAGAGACCTCTGGTTTTTATCTCTAGATTCAGGGTCCCCGCATCTCCAAGATCGATACCTGAAGCGGAAGCCTTGAAATTGAATCTCGGGTTTTCAAATTTTTTGATCGTGCCTTCTAAAGAGACATCCGCCCGGCCAAGAAGAAAGCTCAGGTGCTTTATATCGAGTTTGTCCATTCTTTCGTTTATTGAGTATGTAGCTTTTCCTGAGGCTTCATTTAGGTGGATTTCAAAGTTTTCCTGATCGTGATATCTGGCAATCAGGTCTCCATTATCTAGTTCAACTTCTATATTTTCTATCAATTTCAGGATTTTTAGACTTAAATCTAGATTATTAATCTCGTACTCGATGAGCTCGTCTTTGATACGGTCGTTTACGAATATTCTGACATCGGCCCCTTTGGCGTTTTGAATAAAGATGTTCCAATCTGTGGGGTCCCTCCACTCCTGAGGTTTAAAGGGCTCGAGCACCTCATAGTTCCATGTTTTATCGGGGTAATAGATCAGGTTTAGACGAAGCCCTTTGGCCCTAAGTCTGTCAATCGGGATCAGCTTGCTGAAAAGAGTAGAGCTGTCGAGCATCAAGGGAAGAGAGTAATCTATAAAAATTTCATCGATATCAAGAAAGTCCTGACCGTCGATTTTAAAGCTAACGTCTTTTAGTACGACCCCCCGTAAAAAATTTCCTTCTATGCTGTCGATATAGAATTCTTGATCGGTGAGTGCGTTAATTACGGAGTTTGCACTTACTCTGACGAATTCCCTAAAATAGCGTGTTTGTACCAAAAAGAATAGGATTGCCGCTAATAAAGCAATTATCAAAAGGAAAATTCCGATAGGTTTAAGTACAGTTGAGCGCATGTCTCTGACTTTGAATTATAACATATGGCACTAAAAAAAGAATTAAAATCGGGCTTTTACAGCTATAACGAATGCCGGGTCTTAGCATTTCTTGATAGAAAGCCCTAAGCCCTGAGTACTGGAATTAAATATACCCAAGACTCAGGGAAAAAAGACATGTATTAACGGCTTATGCTGTTATCTTAACCCCGTCTTAATGATAAAAGCATCCCTGAACTTGCTAAGCCAATAATGCTCAGATAATATTCTCTGGACTCTTGTTTTTACCATAAATTTCCCTATGCCTAAACTAACTATAGACGGAAAGGAATTAGAGGTTGAAGACGGCCTTAATCTGATTGAAGCCGCCTCCCGTATCGGGGTGGATATACCCCATTTTTGCTACCATCCGGCACTTAGCGTAGTGGCGCAGTGCAGACAGTGTCTGGTAGAGGTGGAAGGTGTGCCCAAGGTAATGCCCGCTTGCAATACTTATGTGAGAGAGGGGCTCATAGTCAAGACAGATTCAGAGCGCGCTGTAGAGGCAAGAAAGGCAACTGTTGAGTTTACTCTTATTAACCACCCGCTCGACTGCCCGATCTGTGATAAAGGCGGGGAATGTCCCTTGCAGAAGACCACTGTTTCACACGGCCCCGGTTATAGCCGCTTCGAGGGACCTGAGGAAAAAAAGGTCAGGCAAAAATATTATCTGAGCGATAAAATAATTTATGACCCTAACCGCTGTATTATGTGCACAAGGTGCGTAAGGTTTACTGAAGAGGTGACACAAACGGGCGAGCTTGGGTATGAAGGAAGAGGGTTCAGGAAAAAAATCGTAGTGTTTCCAGGTAAGAATCTCGATAACGAGCTTTCCGGAAACGTTACCGACCTTTGCCCCGTGGGGGCGCTGCTTAATAAAGACACGCTTCATGAGGAGCGCGTCTGGTACTGGAAATTTACAGACACCGTTTGCTCACTTTGCAGTAACGGATGCAATATCACTGTAGGGGTGGACCCTAGGAAAGGAAAAGTTGCAAGAGTCAGACCAAGAACAAATGTTGACGTAAACGACTACTGGATTTGTGACAGAGGCCGCTATGAATGGACGGATATACAGGACGCGGATAAACGCCTCAAGGATCCTATAATAAGAAAGGGCGAGGGGTATGAGATAACAGATTGGGAAGAGGCAGTAAGCTTCTCAGCCACTAGACTCTTAGAAGAAAGCCGTAAGCCACTTCAATCAATCGCATTTATAACATCAGCAGCTTTAACTAACGAAGAGCTTTATCTGTTCAAAAAACTGGGTCAAACACTTGGGAGCAGTAATATCGCTTCAAGCATTGGACTCATAAACGATAAAAAAACTTTTGGCCTGCTTAGCTCGGATCCCTATCCCAATAGCACGGGAGTGAAGGACCTCGGGTATCCATACGGCTCAAACATGGTTTTTGAGGTCATAGAGTCAATTATGGAAGGCAAGGTTAAATCGCTATATACAGCCGGGATAGATATTTTTGACTTTGTGAAGAAAGAGGATAAACCAAGGCTTAGTGAGGCGCTTTCTAATCTCTCTTTATTCGTAGCACAGGATGTAATGCTTACAGAGACACTCCGGCTTGCGCACGTAATACTCCCGGGCGCAAGCGCATATGAAAAAGATGGTACATTTACAAACGACAGAGGAAGGGTGCAGAGAGTAAGAAAAGCAATCACTCCACCCGGCACTGCGAAAGCGGACTGGGAGATACTCTTGCAAATAGGAAAAGAGATAAACGAAACGCTTTTCAGTTACAAAGATCCGGGTGATGTAATGAACGCCATAGCAAATGAGCACCCGGCTTACGGTGATATATCATACGATAATATAGGAATGCTCGGAGTACAGAGATCGGGTCCTGCTTAAGGAAGAATAACTACACATGATTTATGCAGAATTAGGATTTACACTCTTAAAAATAGCGCTACTTTTGTTTGTAGTGCTTACGCTCGTTGCCTACCTGACGCTTGCTGAGAGACGAGTGAGCGCATTTATACAGGACAGGATCGGCCCGAACAGAGTGGGCCCGTTCGGCTTTCTGCAGCCTCTTGCAGACGGCGTTAAATTCATATTTAAAGAAGATATAGTACCAAAAGAGGCAAACAGGCTGCTTTTTATCGTAGCGCCTGCTTTCGCTCTGGTTACAGCGATTATTGCTCTTGCCGTAGTACCAATCGGCAGGGGTTTTGAAACAGACGTATTCGGCCTTTTACAGGAGCCGCTTTTTGTGAGGCTGCAGATAGCGGATTTAAACGTAGGGGTGCTATACGTGCTCGCTATAGGGTCTTTGAGCGTATACGGCGTGGTGCTCGGAGGCTGGGCATCCAACAGTAAATACTCATTTCTCGGTGGTCTCCGCGGAGCTGCCCAAATGATAAGCTACGAGCTTGCAATGGGTATATCTATTCTGGGAGTAATAGCATGGACGGGGTCTTTGAGGCTTCAAGATATTATAGAAGCCCAGTCAAGCTACTGGTTCATATTCCCTCAGATACTTGGCGGCATAGT
>DEIM01000111.1:0-248 GCA_002352485.1 Candidatus Dadabacteria bacterium UBA2774 | reverse complement strand
GCCGGCTATCATACAGAATATAGCAGCATGAAATTCGCCATGTTCTTCATGGCGGAGTATACGCACATGATTGTGATATCTTGTCTCGTAGTGGCGCTCTTTTTCGGCGGATGGTATCCCCTACCCTTCGGCGGATGGTTCGGAGTAGATATAGATACGTACTGGTACCTGCCGCCTATAGTATTCATAGGCAAGGTACTGGCGTTCCTGTTCTTTTTCATCTGGGTCAGGTTCACCCTGCCCCGCTT
>DEIM01000245.1:24052-30048 GCA_002352485.1 Candidatus Dadabacteria bacterium UBA2774 | reverse complement strand
GCAGTCATGCTCGCCCAGATGAACGCCTTCTGCCCCGATCTCCTTTGCGAGCTCGGGGCTGTCGTTAATAATAAGCGGCACTCTGTGACTCTTCGTAATCATAAGAATATCTTTGCCGAGTCTTATTAGCTCTTCTTGATTGGTTTCCTTTTCTCTCAGCTGTATTATGCTTGCTCCGCCTATGAGCGCTTTCTCTACTGCTTCTATAAAATCCTCTCTCGCAATTAACTTTTTATCCGTAATCGCATATAGACCTCTTAGGCTCTCTTTCATAGCTTATTTACCGGATTTTTTCTGTGGACTCTTAAGGTAGGTGCTCAATTTGAAGATATCTTACTAAAGATAGCGTCCCTTACAGTGTCGTAATCAGCCGGCAGCTCAAGCGGGGTGTTGGCGTATTTTGAGCAAACTCCCTCAAGTTCCTTTTTGTGGTAGCCGATCTTAAATTCGACAAACTTAAGTCCATGAGCTGTAGATATTATTACCACCCTGTCTTTAGGATCGAATACACCCTTTTCCTTAAGTTTTAGAAATGCTCCCAATGCCACTCCTGTATGAGGGCAATTGAAAGTGCCTGTCTTGTCCACAATCGCCGCGGCATTCGCAAGCTCGTCCTCACTTGCCTGCTCCACAATGCCGTCAAACTGCTTTAGTATGTTGATTGCCTTATTTACACTCACGGGATTACCTATCTGTATTGCGTTTGCGAGGGTTTTCTTTGCTTTTACCGGATGAAACTCCTCAAAGTTGTTCAGGTAGCTCAGGTAGAGCGGGTTTGCATGCTCGGCCTGTGCGCATACCAGCCTCGGGAGCTTATCGATAAGCCCGAGATCTTTCATAATGAGGAACCCTTTTCCAAGTGCCGAGATATTTCCCAGGTTCCCGCCCGGTATGATAATCCAGTCAGGCACCTCCCAGTCAAACTGCTGGCAGAGCTCTATACTAATCGTTTTCTGACCTTCTATCCTAAGCGAGTTAATCGAGTTCGCAAGATAAATATTATTTTCCGTGCATACTTTCTGCACCATCTCCATGCAGCCGTCAAAATCCGTATCCAGTGAAAGCACGAGCGCCCCATTGGAAATGGGCTGAACTAACTGCGCAATCGATACCTTGTCTTTAGGCAGGAAAACTATTGCCGGAATTTCCGCCGAGGCGCAGTAAGCCGCAAGCGCGGCAGAGGTGTCTCCAGTAGATGCGCAGGCCACAGCCGGTACTTCTTTACCTTGTGACATCATTTGCTTCACTACCGATACCAGCACAGTCATGCCCAGGTCCTTAAACGATCCGGTATGACTGTTCCCGCACATTTTAATCCAAATATCTTCCATCCCGATCTGCTTTCCGAATCTTTCCGCCCAAAAAAGGTTGGTAGCCCCTTCATACATCGAAACTATATTGTCATCTTCAACAAATGGGCAAACCCATTCCTTCTTACCCCATACAGAGCTTCCGTGCGGCCATAGTTGCCTTCGGTAACGGCCATCGAATATATCTCTCCATTCCTGTGCAGATTTCTTTTTTAATGCAACAGTGTCGTGCCTTACCTCCAGCAGGTTATCGCACTTTCTGCAGCGGTAAATTATTTCATCAAGGGGATAAGTCTCCCCGCACTCATCGTCGATACAGCTAAACCAGGATTTATACTCACTCATAGCTAAAGAAAATACACCTTCGCATTTTGACTGTCAAACATCTACTTACGGGCTTTTATCGTTTTTATCTATTATCGGGACTCACATTAGAATAATTATTTCTACCCCTGGTATATTTAGAAAAAATAATGTAGGGTATATATTAAAGCTATTCTTTAACGTATCCACCTAAGTCCTTGGAGATCAGTCATAAATTATTTTACAGAGCTTGTGTTCTTTGACACTAATTTCTGGCTTTGTTAATCTCTGCAAGAGATATGGAAAACAAGAGAGTGCATCTTTTAATTCACGGCAGGGTTCAGGGAGTTTTTTTCAGAGCTTCGGCCCAGCAAAAAGCCCAAGAGTTAGAATTAACCGGATGGGTTAAGAACAACTCCGAGGGTTCAGTAGAAGTAATGGCTGAGGGTGAAGGAGATAATGTGGAAAGTATGATAGAGTGGTGCCGTACCGGTCCCAGCCAGGCCGTCGTAAAACATGTCAGTGTAGACTGGGAGCCGCTAACAGGTGAATTTCAAGAGTTTAGGATTGAATATATTTGACGGAGTTTAAATATTATGATCATTAAATGTATACCGGGGGGAATATTCCTCACTAACTGCTATATCCTCGGAGACGAAGATACGAACGAAGCAATTTTAATCGATCCCGGCGAGCAGGTTGAAGAGGCTCTAAAAGAGATTCAAGAGTCCGGATTAAATATTACAAAGATAGTTAACACTCATACTCACATAGATCATGTAGCGGGCGTGCAGAAGGCTAAAGAGGCTCTAGGTGTGGGGTTTTACCTCCACCCAGAAGAAGAGCCCGTACTCAAAGCTCTGCCCGAATCAGCTCAGCGCTTCCCTCAGTTCGGCGATGTAAAGGTGCCCAAGATTGATGGCTACATCGAAGAGGGAGATGAGATTGAAATTGGCTCACTCAAAGCGAAAGTTCTTCACACCCCTGGCCACACCTGGGGGGGTATCTGTCTTGTAATTGACGATCAGGTTATCTCGGGCGATACGCTATTTGCAGGCAGCGTGGGCAGGGTGGATCTTACAGGAGGTACTTCTATGAGAGAGCTTGTCAGCTCCATCAAAGCAAAGCTCATGGTGCTTCCGGATTCTTACGCTGTACACCCCGGGCACGGTCCTTCAACTACAATTGGAATAGAGAGAAGGTCCAACCCCTTTATTGCAGGAGATCTTTTAATATTATAAAATGGAAAGAATAATTATAAGAGCCCTTCTTATAATGGGCGTAGTATCACTCCTGGTATATCTATTTGCCAGGGAGATTTCTCATGTGTACGCGCTTCACACTGAGAATGAGAAAATTAAAATAGAAACCAAAGAGTTAGTCATAAAAAATGATGAGCTTAGAAGGAAGATAAGTTTCATCGAAAAAGACAAGCAGTATGTGGAAAAAATTATCAGAGAAGAGTTAGGGATGATCAAAAAAGGTGAAAAAGTCTATAGATTTAATGATTAATATGAAGCTCCCCGGCGGTATGTCCGGCAAAGTGTTTACCTTACTTCTATCGGTTCTCACTTTGGTGCTTATATATAGAGGCGGATTTGCAAGCCTTAATGTTTTTTCTATACTGGTGTTCCTTATCGTTGTGTCTGCAGTCTCATACAAAACTTACTTATATATTAAAAACGGTATGCGCTCAGACTCTTTATTCCAAAAGCTCGAGCTCACTCTCCTCATTACGCTTTTGTTCGAGATATTTCTTGAAGTATTCGGAAACGGGTTATTCCCTCTTGCTTATATCATTCTTCCCGTAGTTACGCTCTATTTCGGATGGATAGGCGGCGGACTCTCACTTGCCATCATTTCCATGCTACAGATTACCCGTTACCCCTCTTCCCAACTCCTGTACGAAATATTCTTTCTCATCATGTCGGCAGTTTTATTAGGGCTTCTTGTTAAAGGGAGAAAGGGAGGTCTCAGCTCATTTATCTTTAATCAGAGCGGTGATAGTTCCTCGCCACTATCGGGTCTGATAAGTGCGGACGCATATAAAGACGAGCAAAACGAAGCGGTCAATGTAAAACAGCTCAAGGCCGAAATCATGGATTCCATGAAGATTTTAGGTGAGCTTGTCCCCAACCACAGCGTCGTTCTTTATCTTAAAATGGACGATGGTATGTTCCTCCTTTCAGATGCCGTCTCTAAAACAGAAGACTACATAGATAGGGGGCAGCGCCTGAACTTCAGAGGCGGCTACATGGGCTGGGTCCTAAAAACCAAGACACAGGCTCATATAACAAACGTAAAAAATATAAGGAAAAACCTGATTTACTATACTAGGGACGTAGCTATTAAATCCCTTCTCGCAACGCCTCTTTTTATGAAACCTGAAAAAAACCTGACTGAAGGGGATCAAGAAATATTCGGCCTACTTGTTGTAGATAGTCTCAACCCAAACACATTCGGTGAAAAAGAGAAGCTCATAGTCTCTCTCATCTCCGAGAGAATTGTCGAGATCATAGACCGCTTCCAGCTATCTGAAAAAGTTAAGCTAAGCTCAAAGGAGCTAAATTCTTACTACGATTTTACTCAGAAGCTTCACTCCACTCAGAACGCAGACGTTATCATGGATCACATAATGGAAACTATGGAGGGACTGTTTGAAGCAGATTTCTTCGGACTTACTATTTTAGAGAGTGAAGAGCAGGGCAGTGTTCTAAGGCGCGTTAATGGAGAATCTCGACAACATGTAGAAGGAAGCGATATCCCCCATTACAACACGCTCATTGGTCTGGTAGATGACAGCGGAAAATATTTTCACTCAGACGACCTGAGCTCGAGGTCAAAATTCAGGACTATATTCGGAAAGGAAGTCGACTTTGCACTGGGTATGAAAAATATAAAGTCCATTCTCATCTACCCTCTTTTCGAAAACACTTCCGAGCACACGGACACTGAAAATAAAGTAATAGGGTGTGTGATCCTGGGTAGAAAATCTAAAGCCCCGTTCAGTAATGGTGAGATAAGTCTCGCAAAGATCATATGCAGTGAGGCCTCAAAGTCCATCTCGGCCACGTTTAATTACCTTATGGTAAAAGAGCTTGCGATTAAGGACGGGCTCACCGGTCTCTATAACCACCGCCATTTTCAGGAGATGCTCACTTACACCATCGCCCACTCCGAACGTTATTCCTCTCAAGCATCTTTACTTATCATAGACTTGGACGACTTAAAATCCATAAACGACAACTACGGCCATCGGGCCGGAGACTCGGCTCTATCATCTGTCGGCACTGTAATATCTCAGACACTCAGGAAAGTCGATATATCCGCACGTTACGGCGGGGATGAATTTGCCGTAGTCCTTCCGGATACGGACAAAAGAGGCTCTCTCATAGTCGCTGAAAAGATCAGGAGCAGTCTTAAGAAGATTCCACTCAAGTTTAAAGGGGACGAGCTCGTTTTAACTCTAAGCGTAGGGATAGCAACTTACCCGGACAACGGCTCCGAGCGTGAAGAGCTCATCGAAAAAGCAGACCGCGCACTATACGAGTCAAAGAACGAGGGTAAGGATAAGATTACCCATTTTGAGGATATATCTCTTGAGGAATTGGGTACTTCATAAGGCTCTGCTTACTTCCGAAGTATTGAAGCTGTATAAGCTGCATTTGTATAAGAAAACAATCTTCCCGGCTTTTCTATCGCATATCATATGACAGAAAATAAAAGTAAGAGAAAGAATCCAAGAGAATTTTTCTCAGATCATGCAGGATCTCCGAGTAAGTCTTTAGGGCAGAATTTCCTGAAAGACAAAAATATCCTGGATAAGATAGTCGGTCTTGCTGAGCTTAAGGAGCAAGATGAAGTGCTGGAGATCGGCCCCGGCCTGGGCGCGCTCACAGAGGGGCTTGCCAAGCGGGCAGGGAGAGTGGTTGCCGTTGAGAAAGATAAAAAGCTCATCCCTCATCTAAGTGAGCTATCAGAAACATACGGCAATATAGAGCTGATATCGGAGGATAGCCTTAACGTAGACTTCAGGAGCCTATTCAATGGCAGCGGTATTAAAGTTGTCTCCAATCTTCCCTACAGCGTATCCACTCCGATTCTCATTAGGCTTCTTGAGCAAAGGGATATTTTCACCTCACTCGTGCTCATGCTTCAGCTCGAAGTAGGCGAGAGGATCGCTTCGGGTCCGGGGTCTAAAAAGTACGGTTCCATCTCTGTTCTTCTTCAGACTTATTTTGATATAACTCTTGAGTTCCGCGTGCCCCCTGCCGCGTTCTGGCCAAAGCCCAAGGTGTATTCAGTTGTATTGAAGATGATACCCCTCAAGACGCCGAGGGTGCAGATCAGTGACGAAAAACTATATGAGAAAGTCATACGCGC
>DEIM01000245.1:0-23936 GCA_002352485.1 Candidatus Dadabacteria bacterium UBA2774 | reverse complement strand
CGAACAAATGTTCTTTCATCCGGGTAGAAATGGCTTTATTTATGAGCATATATGGATTATAATAAGTAAAATATAGTTAAAACCTTTTGGAGGGTGATAAATGAATACTATTCAATCGTTTAAACGCTTTATGGGTGTTTTTGTTTTAGTACTTTCTTGTGTTTTCATTGTCCCCGCGTTTGCTCAAGCAATCTGCGGAGATCCGGTACTTGATCCTGGTGAGGAATGTGACGACGGAAACATGAGCAGTGGTGACGGTTGTAGCGACAGCTGTCTTGTAGAGCCCGGATACACATGTGACAACAGTAATCTGCCTTCTATTTGTGATTTGGGATGTGATATAACCGTAGTAAATAGTGCTGCACCGGCTTACAATACGGAATTCCCGTTCTTAAGATTAACGATACCTCTTTTTGACCCTACAGTGTTTGATCAATTTATGCTTGCGGATGGTATCTCACCTCAAGATTCTTTTTCCGTACCGTTTCTCTCATTAACTTTCATAGCCGAGCTGCCGCCCACGGGCTGGAGCCTGGATAATATTCAGTGCGGCCCCGCAAACAGAGTAGGAGATGGCAGCTTTGATCCGGGTGATGTTCCGAATGAGCTTAGCGGTGCAAGTCTCGATAATATAGTTCTCGCGCTCTGTCTTTTTACAGGCGAGGCTACGTGTACCTATACTAACAGCGCTAATGAAGATCAGAGATGTAACCTCACTGTTGAAGAGGAAGTTGTTCATCCTACTGTTAACACCGTTAACACACTTTTCCCATTTAATGTATCAGCCGGTGAGCTGGACGAGTCATTTGAGATAAGCGATGGAGAAGACAATACTACTCCTGATCTGCCGCTCAGTACCGACTATACGATCACACAGACTATTCCGGAAGATTGGTTGCTTGACAGTATCAGTTGTGACGGTGATGCCGATTTTACATCAACCGTCACGGATAATACTGTAGAAGTAACATGTAACTCCCCGGGCGAGGTTAGCTGCACCTTTGTTAACAGAGCTATCATAATAAGGAATGTACCGACCTTAAGTGAATGGGGTTTAGTGGCTACCGCCGTTTTTATGGGTATAGCAGGAGTGTTGTTTTATAGACGGCGTATGTTAAAGATATGATCTTGAAATAAGAAGTGTTAAAAAACTAAGGGAGCTTCGGCTCCCTTTTTTATTTGTGAGTACTACTGGTTTGGTATCGGCGGTTGCCTTAGTGTTTATGATTTTTTGCCGGAAAGAAATAAATCAGGGTCCTCAAAATACTTTACTTACTCAGAAGACACAACCAACAACACGGTCCCGGCTTCGACGGCGTCTCCCTCGTTTACGAATACGTCTTTTACCTCTCCCTTTATCGGCGACTTAAGCTCGCTCTCCATCTTCATAGCCTCGACTACTACCACGCCCTCGTCTACATCCACTTCGTCTCCCTGCTTAGTCAGTATCTTAACCACACGGCTCGGCATAGGGGATTTTATCTCCTGCATTCCTGACGCAATCTGAGACGTCTTACGCTTGTCCCTTTCTGAAACAGACTCTATCTCGTATAGCTCGCCGTTTAGGAAAATCTGTAAGTTATGGCCTTTTTTGACAACTCCAAGAGTTATGGATTTCCCCTCATAGATAATCGAAAATAGGTTCTCTTCGATTTTCTGAAACTCAACAGGCACTTTTTTCCCGTCAATTTCAAGACTGATCTGCTTGTCATCTTCCTCAATTTCGACTTTATATGCCTGACCTTGATAATTTAGCGTATAACTCATAGTACTTGCCCCCCTGAAAGGCCGAGCTTCCTTCCGTAGAGCTTCCAGTTTGAAGCAGGTCTTTGCTCTCCACTTTCCACGCTGTCGGCATTATTCATTGCAAGCGCCGCCGCGATCAATACGGGTTCTATATCTATATCCCCGGGCTTAAGCAGCTCCGGGTGGCGTTCTATATATCCGGTATCGATCTTGCCCTCTTTAAACTCTTCCTCTCCCATCACGCGCAGCAGAAATCCGATATTGGTCTTTAAGCCGATCACTATATACTCTCTGAGTGCCGAGGCCATCTTTTCAATCGCGGCTTCTCTCGTATCGGCCCATACGACGAGCTTTGAAAGCATCGGGTCATAGTGAGGGGTTATCTCACAACCGCTGTAGATCGATGAGTCGTCCCTTATGCCCGGCCCGCTCGGGACCCTCAGGTAATCGATCGTTCCGGGTGAAGGCATAAAATTAGTCTCGGGGTCCTCTGCATAAACCCTGCACTCGACCGCGTGGCCCTTCATCTCAATTTGACTCTGTTTAAACGGCAGCTTCTCTCCGTCCGCTATCCGTATCATCCATTTTACTATGTCGAACCCGGTAATCATCTCCGTTACCGGATGCTCCACCTGCACCCTCGTATTCATTTCAAGAAAGAAAAAGTTTTGTTTCTGGTCCATTATAAACTCGACCGTTCCCGCGCCCTGATAATCCACCGCCTTTGCTATCTTCACCGCAACAGCGCCCATTTTCTTACGAGTCCTGTCGCTTATGGCTGAAGAGGGAGCTTCCTCTATAACTTTCTGGTGCCTTCTCTGTATCGAGCACTCACGCTCGAATAGGTGAATCACGTTTCCGTAAGAGTCCGCAATTATCTGTATCTCTATGTGTCGTGGCTGCTCGACGAATTTCTCAACGAACACCGAGTCGTCTCCGAAAGCAGAGCCCGCTTCGCTCCTTGCCATACGGAGAGCGCTTTCGAATTCCCCCTTTTCCCTTACGAGCCGCATACCCTTACCGCCTCCCCCTGCGGATGCTTTTATCATCACAGGGTAGCCGATTTCGTCCACGACCACCGAGGCTTCAACATCGCTAACGGCCCCCTCAGATCCGGGTACCAATGGCACTTTGGCCTCATGAGCGATTTTTCTCGCTGTTATCTTATCGCCCATCAGCCTTATTGCCTTTGCCGAGGGTCCAATGAACACGATCTTTGCCTTTTCGCATCTTTTAGCGAACTCTTCGTTCTCCGATAAAAACCCGAATCCCGGGTGTATGGCCTCAGCTCCCGATTTCTTGGCTACGTCAAGGATTTTATCTATTACCAGGTAGCTCTCTCCAGGTGCCGAGCCTCCTATGTGATATGCCTCGTCGGCAAGCGCTACGTGCAGCGAGCGTCTGTCTGCGTCTGAGTAAACGGCGACGGTGCTTACCCCGAGCTCTTTACAGGCCCTTATTATCCGTACCGCTATTTCTCCCCTGTTGGCTATAAGTATCTTATTAAACATGTAGTTTTCCTTGGCTAATTAGAGTGGAATATTCCCGTGTTTTTTGGGCGGATTCGTGAGTCTCTTACCATCGAGCATTTCAAAGGCCGCTATCACCCTCGGTCTCGTGTCTTCGGGTCTTATCACCTCGTCCACAAACCCGAGCTCCGCAGCCCTGTATGGGTTAGCGAATCTTTCTCTGTATTCCTCGATAAGCCTGGCTCTTTCGGCCTCCGGGTCTTCAGCTCCCGCTATCTGAGCTCTAGAGATAATGTTCACAGCTCCGTCTGAGCCCATCACTGCAATCTCAGCAGTCGGGTACGCGAGCACTAGATCCCCCCGTATGTGTCTTGAGGACATTACGTCATACGCCCCGCCGTATGCTTTTCTGGTAATCACAGTAACCCTTGGCACTGTAGCCTCGCTGTAAGCATATAAGAGCTTTGCCCCGTGAGTTATTATGCCTCCCCATTCCTGCGAGGTTCCCGGCAGGAATCCCGGCACGTCTTCTAAGGTCAGGATCGGTATATTAAAGCAGTCGCAGAACCTTACAAACCTGGCTCCCTTAAGAGAGGCGCTTATATCCAGACACCCGGCCAGCATATTTGGCTGGTTCCCTACAATTCCGACCGACCTTCCTCCGAGTCTGATAAATCCGATAACTATGTTCTGTGCAAAATGCTCCTGTATCTCAAAAAAATAGCCGTCGTCAGCAATCGAGCCTATTACGTCCTTCATGTCATAAGGTTTGTTCGGGTTTTCGGGGACAAGCGAGCGGAGCCCCATTTCTGTTCTATCACTCGGATCGTCCGTGCTTACTCTCGGAGGGTCTTCCATATTGTTTGACGGGATAAAGCTAAGAAGCTCTTTTATAGTTTCGATACAGTCCTTATCATCCTCTGCTGCAAAGTGCGCAACGCCGCTCTTTGAGTTGTGAACCATCGCTCCCCCGAGCTCCTCGGAGTTTACCTCTTCGTGTGTTACTGCTTTGATTACGTCCGGGCCCGTGATAAACATATAGCTCGTATCCTTCACCATGAGGGTGAAATCGGTAATAGCGGGGGAATAAACCGCCCCTCCTGCGCATGGGCCCATAATTGCCGATATTTGCGGCACTACTCCTGAAGCCAGCACGTTCCTGCAGAATATCTCAGCATATCCGGCAAGGCTCTCCACCCCCTCCTGTATCCTGGCCCCTCCGGAGTCGCTGAGGCCTATAACCGGGGCGCCTACTTTCATTGCCAGGTCCATGAGCTTACATATTTTTCTGCCGTGCTCCATTCCGAGCGAGCCGCCAAAAACGGTAAAGTCCTGGGCATAAACGAATACCTGTCGGCCCTCCACTTTGCCGTATCCCGTTATCACACCGTCCCCCGGGATCTTCTTATCCCCCATTCCAAAATCGTTACAGCGGTGTACAACGAACTTATCAAGCTCAACGAATGTGTTCTTATCGACTAATAGCTCGACCCTCTCCCTGGCGGTCAGCTTTCCGGCATCGTGCTGCTTCTTTATTCTGGCCTCGCCGCCACCCTCCGCGGCCTCTTTCTCTTTTTGCTCTAATATTTCTATTTTGTCCTTCATTCTCGGCTCCTTTGAAGGTAATTCAGAATCAAAAAATCTACTACGTAATACTACAGTTGGCAAGTAGCCGGGATGAGTTAAGGATTGTTGGATTGAGCTAAGAAAACAGCCTCAGATTCTATAGTTTCATAGCGAGGAGGGTTTAAAGCTAAGATAAATGGAGTTAATTACCATCTGTAATCTTTTCCCAGATACTATTTGCCTGCTCCTCAGTGGCCTCCGGGCTCCCGGAATTATCTATAACATAATCCCCTTGCTTCTCTTTCTCGGCGCTCGGCATCTGAGAGTTTATTCGTGCCAGCGCCTCCTCTCTCGTGTACCCGTTCCTCGACATAAGTCTTTCAATGCGGGAATTTTCTGAAGCGCTGACAACGATTAGGCTCTCGACTATCTCTCTGAGCCAGCCGCCTTTTTCCACTATTAGAGCCGCCTCAATTATTATTACCTCTTTTCGGTTACTTTCTATAAGCTCCTTAATCTCATCGACGATCCTTGGGTGCGTAATATCATTTAATAGATCCCTCTTGTTCTCATCGTTAAAGATTATCTCCCCAAGCTTCTCCCTGTCTATGGTGTCGTCAGGGTTAAGGATCTCGTCTCCGAACTTATCTCTTATTTCATTCCAGGCCGGACTATGAGGCTCTACAACAGTCCTGGCTACACTGTCGGCGTCAATTATCTTGGCTCCGAGCTTCTCAAACATTTCCGCTACAGTAGTTTTCCCCGATGCGATGTTGCCTGTAAGTCCAATAATTTGCACAACTGGTATTGTAAGCTGCGGACAATCGGGTTTCAAATCATAGTTCCATAATATCAGTCGAAGTAGGGAGCTAACGAGTGAAACTTGATTAAATATAGATTTGGGTATAATAAGTATTCGTAGTTCGCATCTGCGAACGTTTGGGGACAGAGGCGAGCGTCTCACAGCGATGCCAGGGAGGATAAAATTAGAGATAAGGAGAGCAACATGTCGAGTAAAGTTGAGGATATAAAAAAAGTAGGTGTAGTGGGAGCAGGTACCATGGGCTCTGGAATAGCTCAGGTTGTAGCTTCAAACGGTAGAAACGTTGTTCTTGTCGATGTTTCAGACGCAGCCCTCGATAAAGGCATGAAGGGTATAGAAAAGAGCCTTGGAAGGTTGGTAAAAAAAGAAAGCATTAGCGAAGAAGAAAGCACCGCAATTGTGTCGAGGATTGAGACTGCAAATGATTTCGGCAAGCTTTCAGATGTGGATTTTGTTATAGAAGCAGTCTTTGAGGACATGGGTGTTAAAAAAGATATATACAAAAAACTTGATGAGACAGTACCCGGGCACGTAGTTCTCGCCACTAACACATCTTCGCTTCCCATTGTGGAAATAGCCGTAAGCACCTCAAGAGCAGATAAAGTGGTAGGCATGCATTTCTTTAACCCTGCCCCGTTAATGAAACTGGTCGAAATTATAAAGACGCTTGCAACCTCGGATGAGACAGCAAAGCTCGCTTATGATTTTGCCGTTGCGCTCGGAAAAGAGCCTGTCTCGACTAAAGACTCTCCGGGGTTTATTGTGAACAGGATACTCATACCTATGTTAAATGAGGCCGTCTTCGCTTATCAGGACGGAGTAGGCAGCGCAGAGGACATTGATAAAGCCATGATGCTAGGCACCAACCAGCCTATCGGTCCGCTTGCCCTGATAGACCTTATTGGGCTTGATGTCACCATAGACGTTATGGATGTGTTCTATAAAGAGTTTCAGGACTCAAAATTCAGGTCGGCGCCACTACTCCGCCAAATGGTACGCGCCGGATGGCTCGGCAGAAAATCAGGCCGCGGCTTTTATGAGTATTGATATTGGAATAAGTTTTACTACATTTACAAAATAAAGAGCCCAAATTCGGTTTTGGAGCCGGATTTCCGTTACAGTGATTACAATATAAGACTGTTCAGTATTTCGAAAACGGTAATTGATAAATAGGACGATTAGATGAAAAATGATAATACCAAAATCAATATAAATAGGACAACAAAAGCCCACCTGGACCAATAGTCCAGCTCTTTAGCCTGCCCCTTTTTCTCCATACTCATTAGCCTGGCGACTATAGAGGTTTCGACCAGCACCGCAAAAACTAAAAACATCGATCCGAACAGAAAATAATCCATATGAGTCAGATAGGAAATCTTGGGTAAGAGGGTTCCCAGGAGAAAACGATATGCAATAAGCGTAAGTATAGATGTAATTGCAATGCTGAACTTCGGCCCCACATGCACAGGGTCAATAAAAAGCACGATCAACGACATAAACACTATCATTATCAGCGGCACCAGTACCTTAATAATATAAAAGTTCACTTGCCGTTTAGCTTCAAATTCGAAAACTACGCCCGGGGGAACCGGCAATTTGGGCCCGATTTCTACAAGCTCGGTATATGCTTCCCATCCCAGAACATCCCAATCCGTTACTGTCAGTACTTCTCCCATACCTGTTCTATCTTCTGCAATAGTAAAATCGATATCTTTGGCGTTATTTCCAACCGTTACGATTTTGATCTGAAGAGTATGCTGATCCAATGGAAAATCTTTCAGGTTCATCGGGTACGACAGGGTCCCCCAATAACGCTGTCGGTAAATTACTGTCCCGTCGGGTGAAACCTCAACTTTCTCTGGAAAAGTTTTAAATAGCTTTTGCTGATTTAAAATTTGTAAATTTGGAGACCATATATTGTTCAATTCCATAATACGCACGGAATTGGTGTCTTTGGCCAGACGAGGGTCTTTCCACTGAGCGGATACAGCGAAATTAGCCACAAAAGATTGTTGTGCCCCGTCGATATTGTCTATATCTACAACAATTACACCAATATTCACCGGGGTCTTCTGATCCCCATACCCGGGGCGGACTTCAGCTAGGTATTCATCTTGAGATTCTTCTTGGGCCAGAGTGGGCACAGCTGCAGACACGGCAAGAAATAATACGCAGCATAAATATAAGAGTATCTCTGAATAATCCCTATTAATTTTCATATTTTATTATAACTCTTTAGGAGGGTACTAACCGCTCTTACTTATTCATATACCCTGTATTAAAATATCATCTCAAGAATTATTACACCTGTCAATAGCTGCCTACCCAAATACTAATATAATGTTAGGAGGCTTATAATCGTAGTTTGGTGACGTAGGATTTCCGTATAGTAATTATTTAGCAGAAATATGTGAGACCGCTTTATTAAGCCTATCAAGCACTTCGTCCTTTCCAAGTATATCCATAACCTCAAAAATTCCCGGGCTTACAGTACCTCCGGTTAATGCCACTCTTACAGGCTGGGCAATCTTTCCAAGCTTTAGCTCCCTTTCCGCCATCACTCTCTCGAACACTTCTTTCATGTTCTCTATTGTAAAGTCCTCAAGTGAGGTGAGTCCCTGTGTTATATCTTCGAGCACCGGGAGTATCTCGGGCTTGAAAAATTTATTGTCCGCTTTATCCTCGTAAGTGATTTGATCTGTATAAAAGTAATCGAGTGAATCTGCGATATCGTTAAGGGTTTTAGCTCTCTGTGTAAGCTCCCTTACTATCTTTACAAGCTTTTCGTCGACCTCGGAGTGGATACCTTTTTCATTTAGGAGGGGAATAAGAAGCCCTGCTATTTTCTCAGGGGGCTTACTGCGCAGGTAGTGGCTGTTAAGCCACTCCAGTTTCTCCGGGTTAAACACGGCGGCAGATTTCCCCACATTGTCGAGTGTAAATTTCTCTACCAGCTCATCCAAAGAAAATATCTCCTGGTCACCGAAAGACCATCCGAGCCGGACCAGGTAGTTTACTACTGCTTCGGGCAGGTAGCCCTCTGCTCTATAATCAGTAACAGATGTAGCCCCGTGCCGTTTAGACAGCCTCTTGCCGTCTGGGCCCAGTATCATTGAAACATGGGCCATCTGAGGCATTTCTAAAGATAGCGCTCCGTATATAAGAGCTTGTCTGGGTGTATTTATAAGATGATCGTCCCCCCTGATTACGTTAGTAATCTCCATAGTAGCGTCGTCTATTACCACCGCGAAGTTATATGTAGGGAATCCGTCCATCTTTAAAATTACAAAATCCTCTATCTCGGTTGCCTCAAAGCTCACTTTTCCTCTAAGCGCGTCGTCTACCTCTATAGTCCCCTCGTCAGGAGTAAGTAGCCTAATAGCATAAGGCTTGTCTGGGCCCGCATTCTCCTCTGCCCACTTACGGTCATATCTAAACACTCCGCCCCTCTCCTGAGCCTCTTTTCTTCTGTCCTGAAGCTCCTCGGGAGTTACGAAGCATCTATACGCCTTGCCCGACTCAAGAAGTTTTTCAGCGTGTTCTCTGTAAATGTCCAGACGTTCAGATTGCCTAAATGGTCCCTCGTCCCAGTTTAGGCCGAGCCACTCCATGGCGTCCAGTATCTCGTCAATAGATTCCTGAGTCGACCTCGTTTGGTCGGTGTCTTCTATACGCAGCACAAAGCTCCCGCCTGCGTGACGTGCAAATAAACAATTGAATATAGCTGTCCTTGCGCCTCCTATATGGAGCGAGCCCGTAGGGCTGGGTGCAAACCTAGTTCTGACTGTCATGGGGGTGTAATGTTAATTTAGAGACTTGAGTGAGTCAAATAACGATTAGTTGTCTATATCAATTTCATTCTACGCGGGATCTTTGTGCAGCAGTTTATCTATCCTCCCGCTTCTATCAAGCTCTGCCAGCTCAGTATATCCGCCGATCAAACGGTCGTTTACAGTAATAATAGGCAGAGTTCTCCAACTGTATTTTTCGATAAGCTTGTCTCTAAGCTCCGGGTCCCGTCCTATGTTCAGCTCCTCGAACTCATGCCCTCTTTTTTTAAGAAGCCTCCTTGCTGAGTAGCAATAAATACAAAACGAGGTTGTATAAATTCTTATCATATTTAATGTCCGGGTAGTTAAGTTTCTTGTTGGAGTTTTAGATGCTTGGTTTTTTGGGGGGATTCAAGTATTATTGAAAACCCGCCGTTATAATTAAGTAAGTTGTTTTTGACCTCAATTTTTTGTGTGCGGTAAATATAGCTCAAAGATCTAATTGTAAAAATGAACAGGCTGATTGTAAGTATACTTTTAAGTGTTTTACTTCTGAGCTCGTGCTCGGTTACCAGGTTTGTAGGGTATTACATATCCTCGGGTAAGGATAATAACGGCGAGCTGAGCGGAAACATATACAGGACGGATGACACCTCTTACAGTATAGGAACGCTCCCCGGGGGCTGGGAGAGAGCCAAAGTGAAGGGCGGTGACCTTGTTTTCCAAAATGCCGGGCTCAATGCGACAATTACCATTAACTCGGATTGCGATGGGAAAAAGGTTAAGTACAACCTCCCGGTTTTATCAGAATCCCTACTTATAGGTATTAATGATAAAGAGCTTGAGTCAAGAGAAGATGCCCAGATTGACGGTCAGCCGGCTCTGTATAGTATATACACAGGTACATTTGAAAATGTGCCTATAAAGATTGCCACTCTGGTATTTAAAAAGGGCAGCTGTTTGTATGATTTTACATACGCCTCGTCACCTGATAGTTTTGATACCGGATACAGGGAATTTAAGGCATTCACATCGCAGTTCAGAGTACTGTAACGATGATAGCAGATTATATTGTCAGACTAGGGTCCTATTTCACAACTTCAATCGAGCGCCTGGGCGAGATCGGTCTGTTTTTTTATCGTTCCGTGTTCGCAAGTGTTACCCGTCCATTTAACTTCAAACTCGTTTTGGAGCAGATAGACGAAATCGGCTTTAAGTCCATTCCCATTGTCATCGCTTCAGCTATGGCGATAGGCATGGTCATGGTAGTACAGCTCGCGTGGGGGTTTGCGTGGTTCGGCGCAAAAGGTGTTGTCGGTCCTGTTGTATCTCTGTCGTTCGTCAGAGAGTTGGGACCTGTTGTTACGTCTTTACTTGTAGGCGGTAGGGTAGGCTCGGGTATTACAGCTGAGATAGGCTCTATGAAAGTAACCGAGCAAATTGACGCAATAAGCACACTCGGAGCAGACCCTATTAAGAAGCTTGTTGCCCCAAGACTAATAGCAGCGGTGATAGCATTCCCGTTTCTTGCGATCATAGCGGACTTCGCGGGTATCTTCGGCGCCATGGTTATGTCCAATATAGACCTCGACGTTAAGCCCGCACTTTTTATCTCAACTATTCTAGAGTGGGTTACAATTTCAGACTTCGTAAGCGGTATATCCAAGACCTTTTTCTTCGGGATCATAGTAGCCATCACCGGCTGCTATATCGGTATGAGAGCCGAGGGCGGCACCCAGGGTGTGGGTCGAGCTACAACTTCCACAGTTGTTGTAGCCCTTCTTCTTATTATTATCGGCGATTTTCTCCTGACAAAACTCTTCTTACTTCTATAAACCCGTAGGCTTTTTTGTTAGAAATATTATGAAAGGGTGCAGTATCTTTGGTTAAATCAAACGGTTAGCTAAATTGAAAGGTGCCTGTATATACTAGTTACTACCGGTCTTACTTTTTATCTCGATTGCTTTTTCATAATCCTTATAGTTTGAGTATGCCAGGTTTGCGGTGCGGGACTGTCCCTGACTGCGTGCCTGTTTATATTGTTTGCTCCAATGTTTTAAATTTTCTTTAAGCGAAGCCAGTGAATTCACACTTGCCAGGTATACCGCTCGGTCGGATTGATGCTTATCAGATAATTTAGCCGTATCATAGTTTTGTCCCCAGATAGCATCGTTTTCTCCACTATTTTTATGGCTCTCTACAGCAGATACCTCAAAGTAAGTCTCACTTTGACGCCTTCTATCTTCAGGGTGGTTACTAGCATCAGTTGTTTTTTCAGGTGGTTCTTGCTCGTTTATAAATGTATCTGATGTGTATACTATAGGTGTTTTTTCGAGGAATGCTGGAAAAAAGTCAGAGTCGACCAAATAAACGGTTGCTGCTGCCGAGCCGAATATGGTGAGCAGTGTTAAGCTTAGAACTTTCCCGATAGTTTCCATTTTGCTATATCCTCACTGCAAACTGACAATTATTTGTACGCAGCTCCCTCCTGCGATAGCAATATAACAAAATTTTAAAGGATTTATCGCATATTGTCAATCCATTTCTATTTTTTCCCGTAGTTCCTAAAATTGTAACATTTTAGGATTTTTGGCCAATTTTGCTCTATATTTAGATATTATTCAATCTGAGCTATAATTGTTTATACCTTAACCTATAGTCAAATGAGCAAGGAACTATTTAAATCAGAAGACGGAATATTATTCACGGATCAGTATCAGCTGACTATGGCTCAGCTGTATTTCACCATGGGTCTCCACGAAAAGGAGGCTCAATTCGACCATTTTTTCCGCAGCTACCCCGATTACGGCTTACATAAAGCTGGTTATTGCATTAACGCAGGGCTTGAAACCCTGGTTGACTGGATAGTGAAATGCTCGTTCGGCGATGATGAAGTTGAGTATCTCCGCAGCCAAATAGGATCCACTGGAGAGAGAATTTTTAAGGACGACTTTCTCACATGGTTAAGGGAAAACGGTAATTTCAATGGCGTAACACTTTACTCAATCCCTGAGGGCAGGGTCGTTCACCCGAACACTCCCTTAACTGTGATAAGGGGGCCGCTAGCTATGGCACAGATACTTGAATCTGCTCTCCTTAATAAGCTCAATTATCAGACGCTCGTTGCTACAAAGGCCATGCGTATAAAAGAAGCCGCGCGTGCTAATACGCTCCTTGAATTCGGCATGCGCCGGGGGCAGGGCTCTGGGGTAAACGCCGGTGTAAGGGCAGCACTGATCGGAGGCGCGGACTTCTCATCCTGCGTAGGCATCTCACGCTCACTCGGCTACCCGCCTAAGGGCACCCATGCCCATAGCATGGTGCAGGCATTTATGGCTTTGGGGGAAGGCGAGCTTAGTGCTTTTAGGGCATACGCCGAGCTCTATCCCGATGATTGCCTTCTTTTAGTAGACACCTTTAATACTCTTGAAAGCGGTATACCCAACGCCGTTACAGTGTTTAATGAGCTCAGGGCAAAAGGGCATGAGCCCATAGGTATAAGGCTCGATTCGGGCGACCTTGCTTTCTTAAGCATTCAGTCTGCCAAGATGCTTAATGACTCAGGATTTCCCGATACCAAAATCGTCCTCTCAAACCAGCTTGACGAGCTTGTGATATGGCAGATCATCACCCAGATTGAGGAAGAGGCTCCGCGCTACGGGCTCGATCCGGAGAGGCTTATTAACCGCCTGGTGTACGGAGTCGGTACAAGACTCATTACTTCCGAGGGGTGCTCTGCTTTAGACGGTGTGTATAAGCTCGTATCCGTAAAAGACGGCGCAGGCTGGGCTCCGGCGATCAAGCTATCAGAGACTCCGCTGAAAACTCTTAATCCCGGAAACAAACAGGTCTTTCGTATCTACGATAAAAGGGGTCGTGCAACCTCGGACCTCCTTACTGTGGATGAGCCAAGCCCCGCAGAGTCAAAGGAGATTATTCTCCGGCACCCTATTGACCATTCGAAGCACAGGGTGCTCACACAGGATCAGGTTAGCGCTGTGGAACCGCTTTTAGTCAAGATTCTGGATCAGGGCAAGCTCGTCTATGATTTCCCGTCAATAGAGGAAATAAGAGAGCTTAGATCAAGGGACATGGAGCGGTTGGATTTGGGTGTAAAGCGCATAATGAACCCCCATATCTACCACGTATCGGTCTCTCAAAAACTCTGGGACTTAAAGCAGGACTTAATTAGATCTGTTAATGGCGAGGAATAATTTATAAAACTTCGTCAGCTCTCAAGCTTGTCTTCAAGACTCATTATCCTCGTATTAAGCTTATCGATGCTCTCTTGAAGTGAACCAATTTTGTCCTCTGATTCTACGCTCGTATCTCTCTCATTTATTTCAAGTCTCAGTATATCGGGCCTTGAAAAATGCCCCGTGGAGTCTATCGCGGCCTTAGCTCTCAGGATCAAATTCGTATCTATCTCTGCGTATACGATGTCCTCATGATCGTATACAGGTCCTGCAATATACTCCCCTCTCGGGTTTATAATGCCGCTTCCTCCTGGAAAATCCCAGAGAGTATTCTTTTTAAGGGGAAAGCTGTCAGGGATCATGCTTTCATTGATGTAGCCTGAGGATGCGATTACAAACACCTGACCTTCAAAAGCGTACTGTCGGCTAGCAAAGTCCATTGTAGGCTTCACAAATCCATGTCCGGCCCAGAGTCCTGCGTGTATCTGTTCGCCCTTTTGGTACATCGCGTACTTTGCGAGAGTAAGGTGGTGCTCGTAGCAGAAGAATCCCCCGAGGTTTCCTATTTCAGTCTCGAACACTCTTAAATCCTCAGCTCCGCCGTTTGCCCAAATACACTTCTCGCTGTCTATCGACATGAGCTTTCTATGCTTTCCAAGAACCTCTCCGCTGCTGTCTATATATAGAATCGTATTGTAGAGTGTCCCACCCTCTTTTTCATTTACGCCTATTATGACATAGGACCCGGCTTTCTTCGCGGCCATGCACAGCTTCTCTGTATCATCATCCGGTATCTCAACAGAGTTTGCGTGAAGCTCCGTATAAGCGTCGATTACGAGCTTCCTTCCCTCGATAGAACCAAGGTCTTTGGGCCAGTATGGGTATCCGGGCACCATTGCTTCAGGGAACACAATCAGGCTTGCACCCTCTGCCGAGGTTTCTTCAATCAAGCTTATTACTTTTCCTATAGTCTCGTCTTTATTTAAAAAGACCGGAGCCGTCTGCACGGCCGCCGCTATATACTTTGTCTCCCCGTTATTCATATTTTATTCCCCTTATTACTAATATTTTCAGGTACTAAGTTATGCCCCCATTATCCCACGAACCGGAACTCCATGTCAACGGTGAAGCTATGAATAAAGACCAGATACGATCATTGCGAGCGAACGTAGCGGGTGTTGCAATCTATCTCACAAATAACTGATTCTCTCCAAAACTCTGAAACCTTTTCCCGAATTAGCCGTTTATATCTATAAGTTCCATATGCGGAGGTAGTAAAGTGAGAAGATACATAGTTTTACCTCTATTGTTGCTTTTAGTTATGTCAGCTTCAGCTTTCGCGAAGCACGGTCATGGGAAAGGTGTGTGGAAGTGGTGGGAAAATGAGAAAATTACCCAGGAAATCAACCTCACAGATCAGCAGTCGGCAGAGCTTGAGAGGATCTACGAGTCCTACGAGCCCCGTTTGGAGGAGCTCGGCGGTACGTATAAAGAGAAAAGGACTGCCTTTCACGACACTATGTCAAACGCACAGGCCCCGCGCGGCGATGTAATAAGCGCATTTGACGCAATGTCGGAAGCCGAGTACGACGCTCAAAAGGTTAAGCTCGATATGAAGCTCGATATGCGGCAGGCTCTATCACCCGAGCAGATAGATGGTGTGAACGAGTTTGTGCAGAACTGGAAAGAAAAACACCGCGCAAAGCACCAGGAAAAACAAAATAAGTAATCACTACTAGATACTATCCTGCCCTGTCTAATTCCTTCCCCCGAGCAAGGGGAAGGATTAAGGGTGGGAGTCTATATTACTCACTCCCCTCAGACCACTTCTTAATCATCTCTTTATCCTCTGCCGAGAGTTTCGCCTCAGGGTGCATTATAAGGTAATACCATAGCGGCATATGCCGCTCTTCCACCTCTTCCCATATCTCTTCACGGTTATCCTGGCGGTCCTTAGCGTTGTAACTACTCCATTCGGAGAAGTTGTAGTGGTCCCTGGCCTCGTTCACGTCATAGGCCACAAGCCATGAAACGGGCGCCACTCTTGAGTACCAGGGCCATACCACCTCGTTTGAATGACAATCGTAACAGGAAGTCTTAAAGACTTTCATTACATTCTCAGGCGCGTTTATCTCTCCCGTCACTGGCGGATTGGTTTTGCTCACAGGAATAAACTGAATTACAACTAAAGCGACAACCAGCACTACCACTATTGTTTTGATATACATTTGTCATATTACCCCCTGTTTAAATTCTATCTGATAAACTCTTCAGAAAAAAACCTCATTGTCTTAAGTAGCTCCTTAAACTCTCCGCTAAGTAGATGAAATATAATGTATGTTACCCCTTCGTCCTTATACTCCTCTATCCCGCGGGCGATCTTCTCGGGAGTCCCTCTAAGCGTCTCATTCTCGTCTATATCTTTTCTGTCCGTTATCTCCAGATTCCTTCTTATAGATATTGTAAATTCATCCGGGTTTCTGTGCGCTTTGTCTAATTGCTCCCTTAAATACTCGACCTTAATCTTTAACTCTGTGGGTGTAAGTCCTACAGGGTGCCAACCGTCGCCGTGCTTAACAGCCCGCTCAATAGCACTTGCGCTTCCTCCGCCCACCCATATTGGCGGGTGAGGTTTTTGAACGGGCTTTGGTAGAAATGTTATATCTGAGAACTCTATGTATTTCCCTCGAAACTTTGGATTATCCTCGGTCCACAGGTTTTTCAGTACATCGATATACTCATTTGTAACTGTACCCCTTTCTCCGTAGGGCACGCCCAGCGCTTTGAATTCATCCTCAAGCCACCCGGCTCCCACACCCAATATTACTCTACCCTCCGAAAGCTCGTCCAGAGTAGACACAGTCTTCGCGAGCACCACAGGGTTTCGGTACGGGAGTATTATTACGCTTGTTCCGAGTTTTATGTTATGTGTTGATGCAGCAAGGTATGTAAGTGTTATGAAAGGGTCCAGGAATTCATCTCCGAATCCCTTATGCGAGCTGGGTATAACAACATGGTCGCTTACCCAGATGGAATCGTATCCGAGCTCCTCGGCCGAAGATGTCAGCTCTAATATCCTGTCTTTTTGAGCGTATTTCCCAAAATTAGGAAGAGCAATACCATACTTCATATACAGAAATTATACATTATCCTCTATGAAGCACATTTATGTAGTGAGTAGTCTGTGAGTGGTTTTAGAGTCTGTAACCCCAGTCTTAGAGTCAGCTTCTCTTAGCCAAAAAAATGCTCTCTTCTTCTAGGAAGTCTTTAAAATCGAGCACCTTTCTAACATATTTAGGTGGAGATTTCTTTAAGCTCAAGGTGTTTTCATATCTTGTTGGCCCATAGTTATAAGCCGCAAGCGCATTCTCTGTAGAGTCAAATCTGTCTGCCAGGAACGATAGGTAGTGGATTCCGAGCTTAACGTTAATAAACGGGTCATAAAGAGTGTTGTTGCCGTTATACGAAATGCCCAGCTCATTTGCTAAGAACTTTCCTGTTGCAGGCATAACCTGCATGAGGCCTATTGCTCCCTGCCCCGACACAGCTTTAGGAGTAAATTCGCTCTCAATCTGTATTACAGCGAGTATCAAGAACGGATCGAGATCGTAATTATCACATTCCTCAATTATTAAAGTAGCGAGTTTTCTTGCCTCAGTAGAGTTCATAGAATCTGAGAACCTGAGTATAAATAAAAATACTTCAGCCTCGTCAGGCGTTATTTCTCCGAGAATTTCGGTGTTGTTTTGAGTTAGACTCTCATATTGAGTGACCTCTGTTTCAATAACCTCAGGGTTTGCGAGGTAGCTAGAAAATGCCGTAGTCCCCGCTCCTTTCAGCTCACCGGACTTCATCATTAAGAATAAGGAAACCGCAAATAATAAGACGAACAATGAAACCTTAATCAAGCCCATTGTAGATAGCATTATGAAATCATATATTCTTTTAAACATCTAATTCTCTCTCCCAAGTGTGTGTATCAATGGTATGTGCAGAAGCTATTTGAATTCCAATACAACTAATACTGTCTGAATATGTCCCGTTATTCAATAACCTTTTTTGTTCTGGAATTGACCCAAGCACAAACAATATAGTATTACCTATAACCTGTCACAAAACCAAATACGATTTTTTCTTTGGCTTATACTATAAGGCTGAAACAGGTGTTGTCAACACTGTCTTCGCAAATGCTAAGGAGCTCTAATTATGTTTTGTTGGGGTACTGTTAGGTGCCTCGATGAGAAATCAGCGCAGTTGCTAACAAAGTCGATATGGCTCCCGGGCTCTTTCTCCGTACGAAGCTTGCTTACTCGTCTTATTAGTCTAACTTCCTCTTAAGATATCTTGCCCGGGTTCTCCAAACTCATGATCGACTAATCCATTGGAGTATATACCTCCCCCCATATTATTCTTCTTGACCAACAATTCTTTTCGTGTTAGTTTTTTACCTCGCATTATGAAAAGAACATATCAACCACACGTAACGAAAAGATTAAGGGTACACGGTTTTCGTGAAAGAATGAGCACGAAAAGCGGGAGACGAACCCTGAAGAGGCGGATAGCAAAGGGCAGGCACAGTCTTACTGTTCAGCGCTGGAAAAAATGAGCTTTGGACCCGATTTATCCTTCCCGAAAGAATTGAAAATCAGAAAAACCTCTCAATACGAGGATATTTTTGGGAAGAGCAAGAAGCTCAGGGGTGAGTATTTTGATATTCTCCACATTCCAAACTCACTTGGATATTCCAGAATTGGGCTAATAGCCGGCAAGAAGAAAGTGCCTAGTGCAGTCGGTCGGAATCGGTTTAAGAGGGTGCTTCGTGAAGTATTCAGGAACAATAAACCCCTCTTCGGATCACTAGATATTGTATTTATAGCGAATAGAGGTAGTGAGTCGCTGAGTTACTCTCAAGCTACACGAGAGATAGAAGAAAGCGTAAGGTCAATATTGTCATGCTGACAGGTTTTCCGGTTTATCTGGCTACCGTATTTATCAAAGCTTACAAATATCTTATATCCCCTATTTTACCGTCTTCCTGCAGGTTCTATCCTAGTTGTTCTGAGTATGCTTTAGAAGCATTTCAGAAATACGGGTTTATTAGAGGCCTGTGGCTCACTCTGAAAAGGATTGCAAAGTGTCACCCGCTTTGCGACGGTGGTTATGATCCGTTACGGTAAAGGAAGAGGGGATGTCCGACAATAAAGCAAACTATATTCTATTCCTGGTTTTATCACTCGCCATAATTTTAGGCTACACCTATTTCTTTAGCACCCCTCCCAAAGAGACGGTAAAGGAAGCTCAAAACACACAGCAGAAAGCAGGAAGCGCTTCAGAGCCCTCACAAGGAACTCCCCCTGCAGGGACTCAGGATTTTGAGGACGCTTCATATATAGAAAACGATATACAGGACACCCAGCAAGGCGAGCTTGTTAGCGTAGATACCCCCCTCTATAAAGGAACGATAGACACTTACGGGGCACGGATGTTAAGCTGGGAGCTAAAGGACTATAAGCTCAGCACAAACGGTAACGGTGAATTAGTTAACCTCTTTATGGGCAGCCCCCCGGGGTTCAGCACACTCTTAAAACTTAACGGTCTTTCCATTCCTGAATTAATTCCATTTACAGTTGAGGGAGATAAGAACGTAAGTCTAACAGAGGGTACGAAGGAAATTATCTTCTACTGGGACTCGCCCGAAGGTATACGCGTTAAAAAGATATATGAGTTAGATGCTTCTAGTTACCTGGTTAAACAAAAATTTGAAGTCGAAAACTCCGGCCCGTCTAATCTACAGGAGAGAATGGATATTCTTTGGTATGGCAATATTGAGTCTAAGGGAAGGGGAGAGAACAGCAGAACGTTTATAACAATGGTTTCTCAGGATGTTGAGAGAATAAGCGGTATACCCGAGACAACTGAGGAGTACAGGGGTGAAATCTCGTGGTTTGGATTTTCTGAAAAATATTTTATGTCTTCTTTTCTACCTGAAACCGGAGCTGAAACTACCATAAAGTTATCCCCTACGGACAGAGAAGGAGTTATGCGCGCTGTTTTCAGTTATCCGCCAGATACAATCCCGGCAGGCCAAACTTCAATAAGAAATTGGGAAGTGTACCTGGGTCCCCTAGAATACGATCTTCTTAAACCCGTAGGATATAATCTCAGCGAATCTCTCAATTACGGATGGTTTGGATTTCTCTCAAGACCGCTTCTTGATTTTCTCGAGTGGCTAAACCGCTACTTCCACAATTACGGAATATCGATAATAGTAATCACAGTTCTAATACGCGTCTTGTTCCTGCCCCTTACAGTCAAGACTATGGTGTCCATGAAGCGGGTGCAGGTGAAGATGGAGAAAATCAAGCCCAAGATGGAGGCCCTAAAAGAGAAATTCAAGGACGACAAGGCTAAACAGAATTCCGAGCTTATGAAGCTCTACTCAGACCACGGCATTAATCCTCTCAGTAGTTTAGGGGGCTGTCTTCCGCTTTTAATACAGCTTCCTGTTTTCGTAGCTCTTTATGACGTTTTTCTAAATTCAATTGATCTAAGACACAGCTCGTTCCTCTGGATAACAGATCTATCCGAGCCTGAGACCCTTTTTGATATACCGTTCATCGGGGTTCCTTTCAGAATACTTCCGCTAGTAATGGGCATATCCTGGTTCTTGTCTCAGAAAATGACTCCTATGACGATGGCCGGAAACGAGCAAATGCAGCTTCAGATGAAAATGATGCAATTTATGCCTATAATCTTTACTGTGTTATTTTGGGGATTGCCGTCGGGTTTGGTACTGTATTGGACAGTAAGTAATATACTTTCAATAGGTCAGCAAATGTATGTAAATCGAAAGGTCTTGTCTCCAAAAGGAGGATAACTATGCCGATAGTTATAGAAAAGGAAGGGAAAACAGCATCTGAGGCAACTATTAGCGCCTGTGAGGATTTGGGTATTCCCAGAAGCGAGCTCGACGTAGAGGTACTGCGGGAGGGCTCAAAAGGTGTGCTGGGTATCGGAGTAAAAAAGGCCAAGGTCAGGATTACCGTAAAGGACGAGAGTTTGAGCGAGAAGGGACTCAGATCCAAGAAGGTGCTTGAGGAAATTCTTAGCTACCTGGTGCCTTCCTACGCCGTGGGTATCCGTGAGAACCCGGACAAGATAAAACTGGATATTAAAAACACTAACGACAAGGGTCTTCTCATAGGGAAAAAGGGCGAGATGATAAAGGCTATGGAGTACATAGTCGGTAAAGTGGCCGCCCGCCGCTGTGACGACGGCAGGGAAAAGAGGGTCTCTATTGATGTAGACGGATACAAGCGCAAACGTGAAGATACTATTTCCAGGGTTGTAAGAGATACTGCTAAAAAGGTAAGAAAAACGAGGAAGCCGGTTTCGCTTAACCCGATGTCGGCCTCTGAAAGAAGGATTGCTTATATCACACTAAAGCGTGAGAGCGGTGTGAGTTATGAAACCAAGATTGACCGTAATGAAAAACGTATTATTATAACACCTTCATCCAAGGGCCAGGCACAGTAGGGAGATCAAGTAAACTTAATTCTAGTGAGGAAAATTAAATGACTAAAGAGAAGAAATCTTCCAAAACAGAAGACGAGTACATTGCCAAAGAAGAAGCCGAAAAAGTAAAACGCCTGCAGGATAAGTTAAAGGAAGAGGCGGAAGCAAAACAGAGAGCGGAGATTCAGGCCGCCTGCTTCATGACATGTCCAAAATGTGGTGGAGGTCTCGAGGAAATTATATTCCGCGGCATTGAAATCGACCGTTGCACTTCTTGTGACGGAGTTTGGTTAGACGAAGGCGAGCTTCAGAAGCTCTCAGGCTCAGATGACGCAAACATCATCGGGGATATACTCGGGTTTTTCAAATCCGGGTCCTAAGGGATCAACCCTTTCCGGCCCTAAGGTCGGCGAAAAACTCTTTTAAGAGACGCGAGCACTTCTCTTCACACACACCTTCAGTGTATTCGACTTTATGGTTCAGCGTGTCGTCTATACCTATTTTGTAGAGCGATACGACTGCTCCTGCCTTAGGATCCCTGGCACCGAATACAAGGCGTCTTATTCTCGATAGAACTATTGCTCCAATACACATCACGCAAGGCTCTAATGTGACGTAAAGCGTGCACTCTTCTAATCTCCAGCTATTTATATTCTGTGCCGCTTTTTTTATTGCAACTACTTCAGCATGGGCTGTAGGGTCGTAAGTGGATTCTCTAAGGTTGTAGCCGGAAGAAATAACTTTGTCTGAGCTGTCTGTGATCACAGCCCCTATGGGTACTTCGCCAAAACGCCCGGCTTCGAGGGCTTGCTCGATAGCCAGGCGCATGAATTTTTCATCGTCTTTCATTTATTGATGTTGCTCTAAATCACAAATATTTAACACCCTATTTTCTGGCGCTAAATTTAAGACCGGTAGTGCTTCTGTCCCAGGTCTTATCCGTAATTTCTTTAATTTCCGCAACCTTTATCTTCTGTGTAGCGGTTACCGGGAAACCGTCCTCATAAACCTCGATGAAGCGCGGCACCATAGCCACTATAACCCTCTCGGCCATCCATTTGCTAAATTCAATGGGGTCAAACTCAGCTTCCTGCTTAAGGGTTATGTTGAGCTTGATTTCATCGTCAGCCACATTTGGCAGCCTGATTCCAACAGCCACCGCTTCCTGTATGGCGTCATACTGCATAGCCTCGTCCTGAACTGCTATCGGGTCTACGTTCTCTCCGGACACCCTTATTCTGCTGAATCTGCCCGAGAAGTAATAGCGTCCGTCTATACCTCTAGCAAAAAGGTCGTCAGAGTTAAAGAAGCCCTCGTTGTCAAACGCCTCTCTGGTTCTTCTCTCGTCTTTAAAGTACTCGTTAAGTGTTGTGTGCGGTACAAGCGGCTTAATGAACACAAGTCCTTTAGCCTCATCCGGTGGTGTCGGATCTTCATAAGGATCCCAGAACGGTCTGAGCACAGTGTCCGGGTCCTGAGGATCTCTTAGCTCCACATAATAACCCTCCATCGGGAACCCTGAGGAGCCGGGACGGTGGTCTTCCGGGTCTTTCCAGAGTACCATGCCCATCTCTGTGGATCCGTATCCGTCTATCACTCTCACACCGAAGCGCTCCTGAAACTCATCCAGGTTGCGCGGAGCGGGTGAGCCGAGCATTATACGTATATTGTGTTTTTTGTCCCACTCTGAGGGCTCTGCAGCCCATAAATATTCTGCCACGGCGCCTAGCATATTCACGCCAGTTGCTCCGCAGTCGCCGGCCCATTTCCAGAACTTAGATGCGGAGAACCTGGTAAAGAACACTGCGGTAGCTCCTGCCCCCATAGCGCTGAAAAGACACATCACCTGAGCGTTTGCATGACCAAGCGATAACACGCTCATAAGCGTGTCTTCACTACGAACACCTTGCTGCTGCAAGTAAGCGCGCACGGTCATTATTACACCTCCGTGGTCTCGTGCAACACCCTTAGGCATTCCTGTCGTGCCTGATGTGAACATGCATCTTTCCATATCATCAACTGACACCGGAATGCCGGTATTAGCGTCTGAGAACGAGTCGAATGTTGTGAAAGGAAGGCTCTTTATGCCTCCTATCTCTTCCGGAACATCGCCCGGTTCTCCGGTGACAAATATAATTTTAAGGTTCTCAAGCGTGCTCGCTATCTCTTCCATGAAAGGTAAGCTTCCTGGGTCTACTATCAGGGCCACCATTTCTGAATAATTGATTACATACGCAAGTCTCTCGCCCTTTTCATCCTTATTGATCGGAACCTGGACGCCTCCGATTTTATGTATCGCGATTATTGAGGCTACGTATTCAGAGCAGTTCAGCATATACATTCCTACTTTATCGCCCTTATTTATCCCGAACTCGTCTTTTAGCCCGTTTGCTACCCTGTTTGCCCAATCGTTAGTTTCCTTATATGTATAACTCTCTGTTACTACACCCTCAGCATTAGCGACTCGAAACATATCTTTATCCGGAAACTGCTCCGCCCCCATCTCAAGACATTTCGTAATCGGCTGCCACTGTTTGGAGTCTTCGAAATTTCCAAAGGGCAGTGTCCCTTTGCCCAGGTACTGTTGGTCCCGGGGTTTAAATAATAAACGCATGGAATCCCTCCTTGACTATTTTAATGTATTTTTTTTGACCCATGAATAATATATCAAGAATAATATATGTCGAATACGTTTATTCTGTCAACCTGAATAAGAGCTGATTACCAATATGTTTGAGTTTATGTAACCCGGGCTATATATATTATTCGGACTATTCTACTATTCGGTCTGTTTTGTGAAATTGAGTAGCTCATACTTGTTAGTTTATTCAAATTCGGGAAAATGGTAGAG
>DEIM01000116.1 GCA_002352485.1 Candidatus Dadabacteria bacterium UBA2774 | reverse complement strand
ATCCTCTGTCTTTAAAATTTCTGCTAAATCCTTGTCCGCATCCCTTACATGTATCACAATCGGAAGCCCATGTTTTTTGCCGAGATTAATATGCTCGATGAGAGATTTCTTTTGTACCTCTTTTTCAGAATTCATATAGAAATAATCTAGACCCGTTTCGCCCACCGCGACAACCTTGGGTTCTTCTATGAGAGATTCGAGCTCTCTGATTACTTCTTCATTGGTTGTACTTGCGTTGTGCGGATGGATGCCCACAGCCGCATAAATATTTTCATTCGTGCGGGCTATTTCTAAAGTATCGGCGGATGAGCTCAAGCTCGAAGATATTGCGATTATTTTTTCAACTCCCGCTTCCCGGGCTCTTTTGAGCACTTCGGGTAATTCTTCAAGGGAATCCAGATGGGCATGGCTGTCAATCAGCATTATTTGTCGGATTTGTCTTTTATTAGCTCAAGTGATGGAGATGAGGAGTCGGATTTGTCTCCTCCCTTTTCTTTTAACAGGTCCTTTAGCTCACTCATAAACTGGTTTACGTCTTTAAACGAGCGGTATACCGAGGCGAACCTTACGTAGGCTACTTCATCTATTTCATAGAGTTTACTTATTACTCTCTCCCCAATTTCAGTACTGTCTATCTCACGGTCTCCCCTTTCCTGAAATTCCCTTTCAAGCGCCGATACGAAGCTCTCGATCACGTCCATACTGATCGGTCTTTTCTCACACGCCTTTGTCATTCCGGACACTATTTTGCCGCGGTCAAACGGCTCCCTCACCCCGTCTTTTTTAATAATCATGAGCTCTACTTCTTCTACTCTTTCATAAGTTGTAAAACGGCTTGCGCAGTCAAGACATTCTCGTCTGCGCCTAATAGAGGTCTCGTCTTTCGCGAGGCGGGAATCTATAACTTTACTTTCGAGGCTTGAGCAAAAAGGACATTTCATCTAGGTCAGCCTGTGTGAGTAAATCGGGAATTTTTTGCAAAGCTCCCGCACGTCGTCTTTTATACGGGATAGAACCTTTTCATTGCCGGGATTGTTCAGAGCTTCTCTCATGAATGCCGAGATAATTTCCATCTCTTTTTCTTTCATTCCCCTCGTGGTTACAGCCGGGGTGCCTATCCTTATTCCGCTCGCTACTGCCGGGGGCCTTGGGTCAAATGGTATGGCGTTTTTGTTCGCTGTAATCCCCGCCTGCTCGAGTGTTTCCTCGGCAATCTGCCCGGTAAGCTCCGTATCTCTCAGGTCTACCAGCATGAGGTGTGTGTCTGTGCCTCCGGAGACGAGCTTCAGTCCGCCCTCTGACATACATTCCCCTAGGCGCTTTGCGTTTTTGACTATTTGATTCTGGTATTCTTTAAACTCTGGCTGGAGCGCCTCTTTAAACGCTACTGCTTTTGCCGCTATTACGTGCATCAGCGGGCCCCCTTGCGTTCCAGGGAACACCCTGCTGTTGATTTTCTTTCTGTGCTCTTCTTTCATCATGATCATACCGCCCCTTGGGCCCCTTAGAGTCTTATGGGTGGTTGTGGTTACATAATCGCAGTGGGGCACGGGGTTTGAGTAAAGGCCTGCAACTACAAGGCCTGCCGGGTGTGCGATGTCCGCCATCAGCAGCGCCCCTGTTTCATCGGCTATTTCCCTGAATTTAGCAAAATCTATATCTCTTGGGTAAGCGCTCCATCCTACAACTATTAGCTTAGGGTTGTGCTCATGCGCAAGCTTTCTCACCTGCTCGTAGTCTATTAAATTCGTGTCTTCGGTCACGCCGTACGGGACTATGTTAAAAAGCCTTCCCGAGAAATTCACAGCGCTTCCATGTGTAAGGTGCCCCCCGTGGTCAAGACTCATTCCGAGTACCGTATCTCCGGGCTCGACAGCCGCGAAGTACACGGCCATATTGGCCTGCGCGCCTGAGTGGGGCTGCACGTTTACGGCGTCCGCACCGAAAAGCTCAAGAGCCCTGTCTCTAGCCAAGTCCTCAGCGGTGTCAACAAATTCGCATCCACCATAGTACCTTCTTCCTGGAAGCCCCTCGGCGTATTTATTGGTAAGCACAGAGCCAAGCGCTTCGAGCACAGCTTCGCTCACATAATTTTCAGATGCAATCAGCTCAAGCTTATACTCCTGACGCTCTGTTTCTGACATTATAGCCCGGGCTATTTCCGGATCGACTTTTTCTAGAATGGACATTCAGACACTAACCCCCTAAGTTGAACCATTAGCGTATCAAATATTGATCTAGTTGGCAAGCTTTCCCAAACCCAGTCGTCAATATGGTATTAGCAATTATTTATATATAGGTTTGATTGATTTAAGTATGAGTTCAATAGAATTGCCAGCCCATATGATATTGATTAAACTTGATTAGACAAGGTAGTTATTTAAAAGGTGAGCATTCTCAGGCTTCAAACGTTATACTATAATATGTAAAATCATAGTATAAGAGTTGAAGGCCACTTAGGAATTCCAATGGACGATCATTTAGATTCAGCAAAAATCAATGCAGAGAGTGAGATTAATAATAAACTCTCACAATCCACGGGTTCAACAGAGCAAACGCAAAACCCTCAGAATAACGGCGATATTAATGCTCAACAAAAAGCTCAAGACGAGCTTCTCAAGAGTAAAAACCGTCTTGAGCTCATGAGTAATATTGCCTCTGAAATTAACTCATGCGCTAACTTAGACTCGATAATCAATAATACGGTTCAGAAAATTAGTGAGTTTTTTGGAGATTTCCGAATTGTTTATTCAACTATAGATAATAATGGACTGATGAGATGTAAAATATCGCGTCATCCAGAGAGCATGGATGATATAACGGGTTTCGAGTGTGATCTTAGTTCGGTGCCTGAGTACCTAAGGGCTCTAAATGGTAAAGAGGTGATAATTTCAGAGGATATTACAAAAGACGAAAGATTCAGGGAGTTTCAGGAAAGGCTTTTGAGCATTAAAGTAAAAGCCCTTGTGGACGTGCCTGTTTTTGATTCGGAAGGCTTAGCGGGGATGGTATGCATCGATTCCCCTGAACCTTATAAATGGACTGAATATGAGATTGAGACACTAAAGGAAGCGTCTGAAAATCTGAGTCTTGCGATTAAAAAAGCCCAATTAGAGAAAGAGCAAAAAGATTACGAGAAATCTCTTCAGGAAACGCTAGAGGACTTATCTAAAAAGAACCGGAATGAAGAAATCATCAGCACTGTGGCTATGGCAGTCCATCAGTCTATAGACCTAACCGAAGTCATGAATAATGCGGTTGAATCAATGAATGTTAGTGTAGAAGGGGTGGACTACGTAGCCATTTATATGGTAGAGGGCGATGAGGCTGTTTTAAAGGCTCATCGTGGGCTGACCGCAGAATATATTGAAGCTGCCGGGACAATACCCTATGGTAGGGGATTGATTTGGAAGACCATTTTGGATGGGGAGCCGATGAATGTACCTGAAATTGATCAAGACACCGTAGTAGGTCCGGCGGGTAGAGTGCTGGGCATTAAGAGCTGCAAATCAAGCCCAGTGCGGTTTGAAGACAGGGTTGTCGGCGCTATGAATATAGCGTCCTCTCGGAAACACGCCTTCGGTAAAGACGAAGTCAAGCTCCTTGAGACTGTTAGCAAGCAAATCGAAGTCGCAATTAAAAACGCCCGACAAGCTGAAGCCCTTCGCCAGTCTGAAGAGCGGTACCGTGCTTTATTCGATCAATCACCTATGGGAGTCTACATATTCGATAAGGATTTTAAGATAACAAATTGTAATAATCGCATGGAGGAGATTCTTGATACCCCTTATGAGCATATAGTCGGGATCGACATTAGCGCATTTGAAAGCACTCGTATATTTTCACTTATAAAAGAGGTCTTTAATGGACAGCCAGGTCTTTATGAAGGGTTGTGCGAGGTATCGAGCGGGCCGGTTAGGCCGTATGTATGTGTCAGGCTTACGCCCCTAAGAGATGAGAAGCAAAACGTAGTCGGCGGCATGGCAGTTGTGGAGGATATATCGGAGCGAAGACTTGCCGAAGAGAAGCTGTCTATCCAGGAAAAGCGTATTAGGTCTCTCTATGAAATTTCTGCTGAGCCTGGGTTTGGTATAGATCAGCAAATAATCCAAACCCTTAAGACAGGCTGTGACATGCTCGGATTAGACATTGGTATAATCGGTCATGTTGTAGATAAAGTTTATACGGTACTTTATTGCTTTGATCAATCAAATTTTATTAGTCAGGGACTTAAATTCAATTTAGACACAACCTACTGCAGTATCACGCTTGCTGAAAACGATGTCGTAGCTTTGGATCATGTGGAAATCTCGGAGTATAGAGACCACCCATCTTATAAGGAATTTAAGCTCGAAACTTATATAGGGGTCCCGCTAAGCGTTAAAGGCGAGATATTCGGTACTATAAATTTCTCGAGTCTGCAACCAAGAGAAGTGCCGTTTAATAACGCAGATAAGGAAATTATAAGACTGATGGGGCGCTGGGTAAGCACAATGATTGAGCGGAAACAGACCGAAGTAATGCTGAGCGATAAGGAAGAGCTTTACAGGACTCTCGTTGAAAACGCTCACGATCTTATAATAGAGACAAAGATCGACGGGACTGTTGTTTATATGAATTTGAACCACAAGAATCTCCTAGGTTATGATGTTCCGGACCTCATGGGCAAGTCGGTATTTGACCTTATTCACAAGGATGATCTCAAACCTGTAACATCAGAGTTCATGAGGGCCCTAATGTCAAACAGCGCGGCGCATGCGATCTTCCGCTTTAAGCATAAAAACGGAGAGTGGCGTTGGCTCGAGAGCGCGGGAAAGTCTTTTAAAACATCGAGTGGCGAAGTCCGTTGGGTTATAGATTCCAGGGATATAACGGAGCGCAAAAGGACAGAGGAGCAGGTACAGAAATCGCTCAGAGAAAAGGAATCGTTGCTAAGAGAAATACACCACAGGGTGAAAAATAATCTGCAGGTAATATCGAGCCTGTTGAGTCTGCAGTCAGATTATGCAGAGGGCACAGATCCCTCAAGACTTTTTGACGAAAGTCAGAACCGAATTTCCGCAATAGCGCTAATACACGAGCAGCTATACCAGTCTGCGGATCTTGCCGAAATCAATATTGGTGAGTACCTAGCCAATCTTACCGATAACCTGCTCACAGTGTATGGGGACGAGGGGAGTAATGTCAGTGTGGAATTCAATACCGATGATCTTGCCGTGGATATTGATACCGCAATACCGTGCGGGCTAATAATCAACGAGCTTTTCTCTAACTGCCTAAAGCATGCTTTTAAATGCCGTGAAAAAGATGATAATCAAAAAGAGGGAGTAGTAAATGTCGGATTTAATTCTGATTCTAACGGGCAATATATACTGAGTGTAGCTGATAACGGGTGTGGGTTGCCTCCCGGTTTAGACTTCAGAGAGACCGAAACCCTAGGTTTACAGCTCGTATGTACTCTTGCTGATCAGCTAAATGGAGAATTAGAGTTTACTTGTGATAAAGGTACTAGGTTTGATATAAGGTTCCCCAATCCGGTGCATACTTAATGAGTTTATCTAATTCAGGGTATTTAACAGACAATCTCAGAAATTACAGGGAAATATTTCAGAATTTAAATGTCATGATTGCAATTCATGCCGTTCAGGGTGATATCGCCGTTGTAAATAAAAAGATTATTGATTTTCTTGGTTACGCAGAAGATAAGATGCTTTCAATAAATATTGCTGACATTACTACTACAGAATCTCAACCTTCATTTTTGGAATTGCTCGAAACCACCAGACTTAATGGTTCCACAACAAAGGAAGCCTCATTCAGAAAGAAAAACGGTGAGATAATCCCTGTAAAAGTATCATCTAGTCTAATCCGTATATGCGATGAGCCATTTATTCTGAGCGTAATAGATGAAGTGACAGAGCTTAAGGAAGTGGAAAAGGAGCTCATGGAAAAAAACTTATTTATCGACTCTATCATTGAGAACATTCCCAATATGATTTTCGTAAAGGATGCAAAGGAGCTACGGTTCGTAAGGTTTAATAAGGCGGGCGAAGAGCTCCTCGGATATTCAAGGGGTGAGATGCTAGGCAAGAACGACTACGATTTATTCCCTAAAGAAGAAGCCGATTTTTTCACCAATAAAGATAAGGCTGTGCTAAATAGTAAAGAGCTTTTGGATATATCAGAGGAGCAAATTCACACAAAAAATAAGGGTGTAAGGGCCCTGCACACAAAGAAAATTACAATAAACAATGAAGACGGTAGCCCTAAGTATCTATTGGGAATTTCAGAGGATATTACTGAGCGTAAGCAAGCAGAGGACATGCTCAGGGCAAATGAGGAGTACTATCGTTCGGTGGTTGAGAATGCCCATGATCTCATAATAGAAACAGATAACTCTGGGTTATTTATATATGTAAGCCCCAATCACAAGGGTATTTTGGGGTATGAGCCTAAAGAGCTCGTAGGTACAAGCATATTCAATAAAATCCATCCGGATGACGTGAAAGAGGTTCTTACCAAATTTACACAAGCTGTTATTAGTCAATCTAACGGACACGGTATATTCAGATACAGGCATAATAGTGGTGAATGGAGGTGGTTTGAAACTAACGGTAGGCCTATTTATACACCGTCGGGGCAGGTTCGGATAATTTTACATTCACGTGATATAACTGAACGTAAGAGTGCCGAAGAGCAGATACGAAAATCCTTGATAGAAAAGGAGTCGTTGCTAAGAGAAATACACCACAGGGTGAAGAATAATCTACAGGTTATATCGAGCCTGTTGAGTCTACAGTCAGATTATGCAAAGGGCATAGACCCCTCAAGACTTTTTGATGAGAGTCAGAACCGAATATCCGCAATAGCATTGATACACGAGCAGCTTTACCAGTCAGAAGACCTGGCTGAGATAAATATTGGGGAATATATCACCAACCTTACCGATAATCTGCTCACAGTGTATGGGGACGAAGGAAGTAGCGTCAGTGTGGAATTCGATACGGATGATTTGAGTATGGATATAGACACGGCAATACCGTGCGGGTTAGTTATCAACGAGCTTTTCTCTAACTGCTTAAAACATGCATTTACTCCAGTAAACTCTGGGGAAATAAACGGAAATAAAAGTAATTTAATATATGTCGGATTCAATTCCGATAATACCGGCGGACTTGTTCTCTCGGTTAAAGACAACGGGGTAGGGCTTCCGGAGGGGCTCGATTATAAAGATACAGAGTCCCTGGGTCTTCAGCTTGTATGCACGCTGACAGAACAACTCGGAGGTAGTATAGAAGTTGAGAGTGGAGTTGGGTCCGAATTCAGGATCAGCTTTCCTTCCCGTGACGGAAAACATCGGGATTCTGATTTAAATAGGGTCTGATCAGCCTTTAAAAAGCTGCTAAAGCTTTCTGTAAACTATATATTAAGCTGTACATCGAAGCTGCCGATATTGACCTTAGCCGCAAGCCCGTTATTAAAGCATAAATCTCGGGTCACGCCTTGCATATCCTTAGGGACCAGCAGTGATAATTTAACGCCGAGCTCGGACAGCTCTTTCCATTTTCCCACGCGCCCCTCGTTTATCGTTTCTTTGGTTTCAACCTCAACTACCTGAACCACCTGTTCATAGTTTACAAATACCGCGTCGGGATATTTCCCC
>DEIM01000189.1:282-6478 GCA_002352485.1 Candidatus Dadabacteria bacterium UBA2774 | reverse complement strand
TTTAGCGCCCCGATTTTATTGCATGAATGAACACTAGCGCATGACATAAGATGATAAACAGACTACACATAGCGGACGTGTTAAAGGACGATGAGCTCCGCTTTTTGCGGGTGCTATGGTGCGATAATGGGAACGTTATACGCTCAAAGGCCATACACCTGCCCTCGTTTAAGCGCCATCTCGTGAACCACGGGATGGAGGAGCTTCGGAGTGAGGAGTTTCTGTATAAGCTTGAGGAGGCTCTCGTGAATACACAGACGCTCATGGCTCTAGACGCGGGGCTTGACGAGCCCGTGCCTGAAGCCGGGCTTGAGCCGGTTAAAGAGCTTAGGCTCGTACCGGACTGGTCTACACTCGCTATGATCCCCTACGCCCCAGGTCACGCAGTGACCATGGGGAACTTTATGCTCGACAGCACCACAGAACCGTGGGAGCTTTGCCCGCGGGGGCTTCTTAAACGTACGGTGCAAAAGGCCCGGGACGCCGGGTTTGACGTTATGTGCGGGGCGGAGCTAGAGTTCTTTTTATTCGATGAAGCGGTGTTCCGTGAAAACGGCACGCTTGAGCCTGTGGACAGGGACGCTTACGCTCAGAACGCCGCGTTTGAGGTGAGCCGTGAACTACTGGACGAGATTGCGGATACGCTGTATGAGATGGGGATAGAGCTTGCGTACTATAACCCGGAGGCCGGGCCCGGACAGCACGAGATATCCGTACATTACAGCGACCCGGTTACGCTTTCGGACAGGATTGTGTATATGCGCGAGACGATACGCTCACTCGCACTTCAGTATGGGGTAATTGCCTCGTTTATGCCGAAGATCTTTCAAGAGGCCACGGGCAGCGGCTGCCACGTGCATATGAGTATATGGAAAAACGGGAAAGACGTGCTTGGGGACGGGAAAGGGAATTGGGAGCTTTCGCCCGTTGGCGAGTCCTATGTGGCGGGCGTATTGGAGCACCTCCCCGCGCTTATGGCGCTTACGACTCCCACTCCTAATTCATATAAACGGATTCAGCCAAAGTTTTGGAGCGGTGCCTACAGGGTGTGGGGACTGGACAATAAAGAGGCGGCGGTTCGGGTACTGATGAACCCGTTNNTAAACAATTTGAGCTTAAGACGGTAGACAGCTCAGCCAACCCGTACATCGCTCTCACAGGCATAATCGCAGCCGGGCTTGAGGGTGTATCAAAAAACATGAAACTCGGTGAGCCTCTTCAGAGAGATCCGGGGAACCTTACGAATGAGGAAAGAAAGGAGCTTGGTGTAGAGCTTTTACCGACAGATCTTGAAAAGGCACTAGCCGCGCTTAGAAAAGACGATGTGTTGAGAGCCGCATTGGGTGAGCATTATTATAAGGTTTACGACGCTGTTAAGAGGTTTGAACATGAGGAACGCGGGGACTATGACCTTGAGAAAGAGCGTTCAATGCTCCTTACGCGGTATTAAGCCTTGAGGCTGAAAATGTTATTTTTTAACTCAAATCCGACAGACCAAGCAGGATAGCTGAGCACAAATCTATACAGGGCTTTGAGGGGCTGTGGAATATTCCTCTGACAGCTTTAAGCCGAACCGCCTAACGCTACGCTCTAACAGACAGTTCTAAGCCTTTCGTACAAATTCTGAAATTTAGGCAGTCTAATGGGTCGTGAGCATGAGAGTTGTCTCTATAGTGCAGTGCTAGTGCCGCTATTGCTATTGGTAATATGCTTCGTATGTTTCTATTACATCGTTAGAGGTTAAAAAAAGAGCTTTACAAGCGAAAATATTAGGTATAATTGTATTTAGGGTTGAAATATAAGTAATGATTAGTAGTGATTAGATGGCGACTTTAGCCATTTACATGATGGGGAATCATAAAACACTTGAGGGCGGAATAATACCTAAATTATATAAATTTAGTCCTCCCCCCTACTTGACTCCAAGCCAATAGGCTTCTTGTCATTAGATCCGGGTCCTTCCCGATCCCCACTCCAACACCCTCCGGGAAGGATATGGGGGAGGGCTGAACTACTTCTTTTAATGCCTCTCGTAAAATCAATCCTAAATCTTTTATTCCCTTCGGTATACTTTTAACCAAATCAGATTTGAAAGGAGTAAAGATATGACTACATTGAGGTTAACTCTAGCTATAATAATTTCTGTTTTTATTATTTCCTGGGCTTCTCAGAACTCACAGGCTGCAAAGCTGGTGACGGGCTCGGAGGCGCCGGACTTCGAATACACAGACCTAGAGGGAAATACCGGGAAGCTTTCGGACTTAAGAGGAAAGTACGTAATCGTTGAGTGGTTTAACCACGGGTGCCCTTTTGTCGCTAAGCACTACAACAGTAAAAAGATGCAGAGTCTTCAGTCGGAATATACCGGGAAAGATGTGGTCTGGATCGCCGTGAACTCGACCTCGGACGGACATGGGGATTACAGAAACCCGGAAGAATCTAAGAGTGATGCACAGAAGCACGGTACCTCTGCAACGAAAATAGTAATTGACGGACAGGGAGAGATCGGACAGCTCTATGGAGCTAAGACGACTCCTCATATCTTTATTATAAACCCTGAGGGCACGCTCATATATCAGGGCGCGGCAGATGATATAAAGTCAACTGATACGGAAGACATTCCCAAAGCTACGAACTATATAGACCTGGCCATGACTGAGGCGCTTACGGAAAAGGAGCTGACAAATCCTGAGACCAAGCCTTACGGGTGCAGCGTTAAGTACTGAACCAAGGCGCAGTTTGATTGAGCCGCGCAGTCTGTTCTATGAATCTTCAGTAAATATAGTATGTTATTTGACGCGGGGGTTTACACCGCGGTAAAAAACGACGCTGAGGTTTATAACAATGACAAATACAGAAGCTGTCGACATGCTCGACAGGCACATTAAAGAAAACACCGTCAACGGAAACATGCACCCTGGTGAGAACTGGTACGAGCGGGACTACCGTGATGCTGAGGATATGATCGTCGGGTTCTCAGATCTCAACTGGCAGGGTCTTAAGAATATTTTCGGTGATAGGCCGCACATATGGCAGGAAGCGTGCGTATTTGTTCTTGGTGAAGCGCGCACGGAGGGGTCTATCTCCATGCTGGGCGATATATTCGTGCGAGGGACGGACGGCATAGCCTGCTATGCGGCGATATTCATCTCGCAAGAGGATTTGAGCAAACTTAGCGACACTGAGCAGCAGCAGATCGGGCTTAGAGTACAAGAGCTATTGGTAGACGACGTATATAAAAACTACGGCGATCACTACCATGTATCGCTTGAAAAGATGCACGAAAAGCTAGGGAAATAGCGTATTTATTCTCTAGAAGAAGAAATATTCAGGAAGAGTGAAATTAAGTATTTTAAATTCCAGAATATCGGTTATAATCTTTTCAACCTTATAGAGAAGGCGAACCGTTTTAGAAATAACATTATGAATACAACAAATTATAAACTAAGTTAATCCCACATCCTTATCCTGGGTCCTTTCCCTCCACCTACCGCCATCTAGGAGCTGGGATAGGGTGTTGGGACTTTTTCTTTCAGCTTAGTTATTCCTTAGTAGTTTCACTATAAATCACCCCGGTTTTTGCAATAAATTAATCCGTTCGATACCTACTTTGAAAATGTTTTACCCTACGGCTGCACACTATGTGTGCGCTCAGGGTGAGTGGGATTATGTAGTATCTAGATTGTGGGAGATTGCTAGCCTTGCTGCTTACTTCTTTTGATAAAGCGGAGCCAGTTGGGGGGGAGCTCTTCCTCAATGAGCACAGCGTCGTGGGTACAGTGCTCGCAAGCGCCGCACTCAATGCACTCGTCTATGCCTGCGGGGCAGTCGGCGGCGCACTGTGGATCTTTTGTATGCTCGGGTTTGTATTTAATGTCTGTCATTTTACTTGCTTTATTTTAACATATACTTTTCCTAGTTTGTCACTTTCAATTATGGAAATAAGTAGCTTCTATGATTAACAGAATATTTTTTAATCTCTTCTTTTGACTGATCACACACAAAGTGTGAATTACTAAAAGATTGCAAAAAATCACCGCCTTCACATAAATTACGCGAAAACTGGTTGTAGTTGTATGAACCTTATAATTCCACCCACAGCCCGTGTGAAGTTTTTAACGCTACCAGGATTATTTTTCTTTACGCTATTTATGCATGCCGGAAATTACTCACCCTTCGTAAACTTCGGGTGATATGGTTCTGGCAATGATGCGTGATTGTTCCTACACACCGGTAATTTTTTCTACCAGGGATTTGCGCTCGTCTATGTCGTATTTGCGCATGATTTCGAGCCTGGTGGCTTCAGGGGAGCCTCCGCCGGAGATACTTATTACTGAGTACCATCCGCCCTGATAGGAGGCCACGATGTCCTCGAGCAGTCTCGCGATGGAGATCCTGTAGTCTGCGGGGATGTCTTCACGGCCTTGCAGGTAGCGGTTTAACCTCTCGCCGATATCGGGGGATTCCATGTCTTCGGGGTAGGGGGACGCCACCAGTATTCCGCCCGATGTGTCCTGGGCTATTCTATACATATCGTATATATGAGTGCCCTGCATAAGTTTTCCGATGTTTGAGTATATAGGGTCGGGGAGAAAGTTGCCCGCACGGGTTTCGCTGCCGAACACAGAAGAGGTGACACCGCATGCGTAGAAGGATTCTACATATTTAATGAGGTCTGCGATCTTGTCGCGCACATGCCCGGTCTTTTGTGTGTCGAGCCCGTTCGCCTCGGCAAGTGAGCACGTGGCTCCGATGAGCATATCCCCAAGACCAGCGCGCGCTCCGATGCAGCTCAGCCTGTGGTGTGTGGCGAAGGATTCCGTGAGCGAGCCCGCAAGCTGCCATTCCCCTGCGAGGAATACCCTGTCCCAGGGTACGAGCACGTCGTCAAACAGTATCTGTGCTGTTGCCTGTCCGTAACGCGAGGAGAGCGGCGCGCCCGACTGACCCGGACGGCCTGCCTCTCTTGAGACGAGCTCCACACCAGGAGTGTCTATGGGAATAGCGAAAGAGACCGCGTAATCTCTGTCTTCTTGGGTCATGTTGCGGGTGGGAAGGACTATGATCTCGTGTGTATACGGGGCGCCGGTGACGATGGCTTTTATGCCTCTGACGACAATGCCCTGAGCGTTTCTGTCCACTATCCTCAGGTATAGATCGGGGTCGTGCTGCTCGTGGGGGCGCTTGGTCCTATCGCCCTTGGCATCTGTCATGGCGACGCAAGTGGTGAGGTCTTTTTCTTGTACGCTTTCAAGATAGTTCAGAAATTTTATGTGATAGTCCGTGCCGAACTCAAGGTCGATGTTGTGAGTACATTCGTAAAGCGCGTTTAACGCATCGTGGCATAGATAGCGCTGGGCGCAGCCTGTTTCCCTGCAGAGGAGCCTCACCATCTCCAGTTTCTTAAGCAGATCGTCCTGAGAAGTGTTGATGTGCAGGAGGCGGTTTACGGTTTTCCCGGTAATGTGGGAAGTAGCCGTCATAGTTTCTTTATGCTCTGGCAATAGGGCGTATTCGTAGGTGAGAGAGATTGCGTTTATACCCGGCTCAAGGAGGGGCTCGTCTGCGATGCTTTCTACTTTGTTGCCCCTGATGTAGACAGTAGGGTTGAGCTCCCTCAAGCTCTCGACGAATTCTTCAGGTGTTTTCAGCATGAGCTACCTCTCTAAAAAAGATAGTCTCACATGGGGGAGGGGATGTCAATTGAATAATTTGGTGAATCGCAGACAATACTATAAAATCAGGGAACATCTCTCCCCCCACCTTTAATCCTCCCCCGCGCAGGGGGGAGGAGATGTAAAAAGGAGAATGCAAAATAACATAAATTCATTTTTTCCAGATGGGAATTAAAATATAGACGAATCGTATATAATAGTCTGTCGATCGAAACTACGGAGGTTGGTAATCAAATGCTGCATTGGTTGAATAGATTCTTCAAAAAGAAGCCGCGGACTGTGGAAATGATGGAAGAGAGAGTTTTTCTCGAAGGACCTCATTCGAGGCTAAGTGAGCTTTGGTTCCTGATCCGTGTGATGTGGGGATTCCTTTACGGGTTCAGGTCATTACATTTTGTAGGTCCCTTGGTAACTGTGTTCGGCTCTGCAAGGACGGAGGAGGATAACCCTCATTATAAAAATGCCGTCAAAGTCGGAAGTGAGCTTGTAAAGATGGGGTTTGGGGTAATGACCGGCGGCGG
>DEIM01000189.1:0-154 GCA_002352485.1 Candidatus Dadabacteria bacterium UBA2774 | reverse complement strand
TTCTTACGCCTTTGTGGTTATGCCCGGAGGGGCGGGTACCATGGACGAGCTCTTTGAAACCATAACCTTGATCCAGACAAAGAAGATATTTAACTTCCCTGTAATTCTGATAGGGAAAAAGTATTTTGCAGAGCTTATGGATTTTTTAGAGCTC